>JAFGGH010000092.1 GCA_016930645.1 Sedimentisphaerales bacterium | reverse complement strand
TATTTCCATCATCAGGGCTGCATCGTCTTTAAGAAATTTATCCGCCGATTCACATATCCGCCTGTATGTGTCTAATCCATCGGCGCCGGCCAGCAAGGCTGATTTCGGCTCGTAGTCTTTGACATTCTTTTGAAGGTTTTGGTATTCCAAATCGCTAACATAAGGCGGATTGCAGACGACAAGGTCGAATTTAGTTTTATCGAGCTGCGGAATTAGCGGCTCGAACAAATCACCCTGTATGAGTTTTACTTTGTCTGAGACGTTATGTTTTTGGGTGTTTTGCTGGGCGATTTTCAAGGCAGAGTCAGAAATATCGGTAGCGATGATTTCGACATTCGGTAAATTTTTGGCTATAGCTATCGCGATACAACCGCTGCCGGTACATAAATCACATATAAGCTGTTTTCCTTGCCGGGGCTTTAGAAATTCAATCGCGCGTTCCACGAGCAGCTCTGTTTCAGGCCGGGGTATAAGGCAGTCGGGCATTATTATAAACTCCAGAGAATAGAAATCACACCCGCCGGTTAGATACGCTATAGGTTCAGAATTGGCGGCCCTTTGTACAAGGCCACGCAATTGAGCAAGCTGTTCTTTGTTCACAATTCTATCGAAATTGGTGTAAAGCTCAATTCGTTTTAGATTAAGGACGTGAGATAAAAGCAGTTCGGCGCAGAGGCGCGGGCTTTCGATAGCTTTTTCTTTAAGGTAATACGTTACCCATTCGAGCAGTCTTTTGATAGTCCATTGTTCCATCCTGATAGGATGGCTGATTAAAGCCGATTTGTCAAATAAGACTATTTTTTCCCGCCGTCGGTAAGGAACGCTGCCGCTTCGTTTATGTCCTCGACAGGAGCTATTAAAAACCACTCGTCGCCTTCTTCTATTACCTGTCCGCCGCGCGTGATGGTGAACACATCTTTTTGCGGATTATAGACAGCGATAAATGTACAATGCGCCGGGAATTTCGGATTACTTGTGATATCTTTAATCGTTTTCCCAATCGCCTTTGAACCTTCCGATACGACAACGCGGAATATATCGGCCTTGCCGCTGCCGATAGATGTTACCTTCTGGACGTTGGGCTTTTCAATCTCTAAAAGCATCTGGTTGGACATTACATCGGTTACATGAACAATTACATTTGCGCCGGCTACTTTGTATGCATTTTCATAGGATGGGTCTCTCATTCGCACGATGACCTTCGGGACATTGAAGCTTTTTGCCATAATTGCCGCCGTAAGGTTGTCCGCGTCACTGGCTGTTGCCGCTACGAGTATATCGGCCTTGTCGATTTTAGCCTCGCGAAGTATGTCAATCTGACTGGTACTGCCGGTAATTGCCACTACGCCGGTCTCGGCGTACATCTTCTCGGATAGTTTAGGATTCTGCTCTATGAGAATGACATCGTGTTTGTTGTCTATCAGCTTCCTGATAAGAGCACCGCCGACCAGTCCGCCGCCTGCTACTATGATATACATTTTTTATACCTCCGGGTATTAACGGTTATTTTTTAACTTTTCCAGCTCCTGCGGGAGAACAGAAGCAATACCGGAATAATCTCCAGCCTGCCCGCGAGCATTCCAATTATGTAGGTTATTTTCACAACCGGACTGATACTAATCATATCCGGTACGGATATATAGCAAGGCCCGATGTTACCGACCGCGCTGAACATTCCGGACAGCGATTCCCACGGCCCGTGATTTGAGAATAACGCCGTGATGGCTCCGCCGACAAGCAGAAACGCGACCCACGTAAAGAATAGTGCCCCTATTCGGTGAATCTCATCATCAGGAATAATACTTTTGTCAATGACTAACTTGTTTACAGCTTTTTGTGATGTCCTTGTTTTGAACAATTCTCTGAGCATTAATCTGTTAAGTATCGCTATTCTGAGAACCTTGAATCCGCCACCTGTTGAGCCGACACAGCCGCCGATGACCATCATTACTAAAAATAACTGCATGGCAACCGAGCCGAAGAAATCGCCGCCTATATCAGCGGTTCCGAAGCCGGTTGTAGTCAGAACGCCTATGACCTGGAATATGGTAATTCTAAAGATTCGCTCCATATCACCTAATGTTATCGATGAGCCTTTGCTGAATATCTCCGCCAAGGCTCCGCTTCGATAGAGGTGCTCAATGATTATTATACCGGTAAAGGCAAGTATCAGCCGCCACCAGTAACGGACTTCGAGGTTGTCCCACAAAGCCTTAAAATCGCCGGTAAGCACCCTGAAATGAACGAGGAAATTTATTCCGCCAAGCATCATAAAGAACGTAACGGCATATTCAATCAGCTTGTAATGCTTAAAACCGGCCTCGTTGTAATAGGCAATGCTCGCATCGTGCGGAGAGTATCCGCCCGTCGATAAGGTGGTTAGTGCGTGACATACCGCATCGAATATCGACATTCCCAAAAACCTGTAAGATAAACAGGCCGCAAGGGTGAAACCGCCGTATATAAGCCACAGGATTTTTACCGTGCTGAACATACCCGGTGTCGGCCTGGCCGAGGAGATTTTATGGCTTTCGGCGCCGACCATATGATGAGCGCCGCTGGTGCCGAAGGTTACTACAATAAAGAAAGAAAGTATTCCTAAACCGCCGAGCCACTGTGTCAGCGACCGCCAGAACAAAAGGCTGTACGGCATGGCATCCAGACCGCTGAAGACCGTGATACCGGTTGTGGTAAAACCGCTCATCGCCTCGAAATAGGCGTCGAGATAATTAGCTTTAATCGCTATGCAAAAAGGAATCGCTCCGATAGCCGAAACAACCAGCCAGCTTATTGCGCAAAGGAGCATTGACGCTGTAGTATCAAGGCCGTCGGTTTTGAACGACTTTTTAAGAAAGATTCCGAGCACAAATGAAAAGGCCGATGGAATGACAAAGGCAAGCAGTGTCCGGATACCTTCGTTGTCTTTGTTCCAGCCTGATGCCGTAAAGATAAGCGGAAACAAAAGCAAGAGCCCAAGCAGAATAAGCAGACTGCCCGTCAGGCCGCAAATACACTGTAATCTTTGAAATCTGTTTCTCATTTCACAGTTCTAAATTGTGGCATAACAATTATTTTCGTACTGTTACTGTATTAAAATCGGCTGATTGAGGGATGTGCTTAATCTAACATTACCGGACTAAGAAGATTTTATTTTGTATCTAAAGTCTAAGGTCTAAGGTCTTAAATATACACCTTGTCCATCATGCGTGGGAAGGCTATGCACTGGCGGATGTGCTTTTCGCCGGTCAGCCAGGCAACAGTTCTTTCGACGCCCAGGCCGAATCCGCCGTGCGGTACCGAGCCGTATTTCCGCAAATCGAGATACCAGTCATAATTTTCCGGGCTAAGATTCTGCTCTTTGATTTTGGCTAAGAGAGTTTCATAGCTGTCTTCTCTCATCGAGCCGCCTATGATTTCACCGAAACCGGCGGGGGCGAGCATATCAAAATTCTCCACGACCTTATTGTTTGCAGGATCGGTCTTCATATAAAAGGCCTTGGCCGCTTTGGGATAGTGGGTGATAAATACGGGCTTATCGTGCATCTGCGAAATTATCGTCTCATCGGAGCCGCCTAAATCCCTGCCCCATTGAAATTCGGCAGCGAGCTTCGTGTGTTTGGGATTGTTTTCAATCTTCGTTTCGATTTCTAAAAGCTCCGAGCGAAGCTCGATTAGTTCAGCGGCGATTTTGTCTTTCTTCCATTGTTTTAGGCCTTGCTGATTTTGCTCGTTCTCAAGGGCGGCTATTCGAGTTTCAGATTGCTGTTTTTGCTCCTGCATTTCGCCGAGCTGAGCCGCCATAAAATCTTTAGCCTTATCGCTGGTCAGGATTTCAACGGCCTCGGTATAGGTCAATCGATAGAAGGGCGGCTTGATTTTTTCGAGTGACTCGATGTCGGCGCCGAGAGTTTCAAGCTCGGAGTGATGATTTGCAAGCACCTGTTCGACAATGAACGAAACGAAATTCTCGGCCAGTTCCAACAGGCCGTCTAAATCTATAAAGGCCACCTCCGGCTCGACCATCCAGAACTCGGCCAGGTGCCTGCGGGTCTTGCTCTTTTCTGCGCGGAAGGTAGGCCCGAAGCAATATACCTTGCCGAAACTCATTGCCGCTGATTCGAGATATAACTGTCCGGTTTGAGTAAGGTGAATTGGTTCGCCGAAATAATCCACCTCGAATAATGAGCCGACATCTTCGCCGGCGATTGTCGTGAATATAGGCGTGTCTATCAGCGTAAAACCGTTATCGTTAAAGAACCGCCTGATAGCGTCTATTACCGTATGGCGGATTTTACCGATGCACCACTGCCGCTGGCTTCTCAGGTGCAAATGCCGGTGTTTGAGAAGAAAATCAATCCCGTGCGATTTCGGTGTTATGGGATAATCATTTGTCTGGTGAACGATTTCGGCGCCTGTTACCGCCAATTCATAACCGCCCGGACTGCGAGGCTCTTCTCGGACAATACCGGTTATTTTTAGTGATGATTCCTGACCTAAATGTTTTAACTGCTCGAAGAGCTGCTCGGAGATATTTCCTTTTTCGGCGATACACTGACACAAGCCTGTCCCATCGCGAATGACGAGAAACTGCACCTTCCCGCTGCTCCTGCTGTTATACAGCCACCCGCAAAGAGTTACCTGTCGCCCAACCTTTGTTTTCAAGTGTGATATAGAAACATTTTCAGATTTCATAAGCATTCCGTATTAAGTATAAATCAATTCTCAGGATCTTTTGACCGCAGATACCCCCAATCATTCCTGACTTTTGATGGCCGAATTTTATCAATTAGGGCGCCCCTAAATCTTGTCTTTTTTTCTTCACCCCAAGATTCAACAATTTCGTTAACATCGTTTGATATTGTCCTGTTTTCTCTTGTCCAGTAGAAAGATTTTTCCTCAGACAGAACTATTCTTGTACAGTTACAAGCAATTAAGTGGTTAATCCAAGCAATCCTTTCGGGTGAAATAGTGTTACATTTACGTAAAGAGTCATAATTTAACACTAAACAACAATGAGAACTTATCGGAAAATACAAATCTGCATCTGGATTATTGATCCAAATCCACATTGAATCATTTGTTGCTTGTCGTGGGATAGGAATTACTGGTACATCTCCGGTAATAAATTTTGTGTCGAGGTATTTTCTTACACAAAAAAGGTTGGGAGTCATATTGTGTATAATATGTACCATATTGGCAGCAAAGTTCATCATTTGTACAACATAAAATGTTCTTGGGATATCTGGAGAAATCTCAAATTCATCTTTAATTTTTTTCATCTCTTCGAAAGGTAATATTGATATATCAGGTTCTTTCTTAATTAACCTGTTCATTACATCATAATACATTTCTTCGTTTTCGAGTAATTCATCGAAGGTCTTACTATAGAATTGCTCAAAGGTCTCCAAAATTATTTGTCTAAAGAGAGGGCCTCTAACGTACATTAGAGCAATATATTTGGCAAGCAAAGCCCAAGTATCTCCTTTTGAAAATGTATGATTATTAATGACTTCATCAATTGCCGGGTCGCATTTTCTTTCAATATCGGAAAGAAACTGTTGCTCAATTAGGTCGTCTTTTTGTGAACATATTGTCTTGACCGTATAGAAATCTTTAATTATCGCGGCTTCTTGTATATGCGGATTGTTTTGCTTTTTTGTTTCAAAATCAAGAACCCAGATTTTCTCGTTTTGTGAGAAACGTCTTAGATATTCTTTGGGTAATATGTGATTTCTTTTTGCCCTTTTCTTAGACATCTATTATCCTCCGCAAATGAACGTATTATTTAGAAGACTCGTTTGTAATTCGTAATTCGTAACTCGTCAATCGTCATTCATCAGTTGAATTAGCCTTTCAGGATTTCATCTGATTTATGTTTTACGGTTTCGTCAATCTTCTCGGTGTGGCTCTTCGTGATATCGTCTATTTGCTTTTTGCCCTTTTCAAGGTCATCTTCAGTAATCACCTTGTCTTTTTCCTTTTTTTCCAGCTCTTTGATAGCGTCCCTGCGGATATTGCGGATAATGATTTTTGCCTGTTCGCCCGAATGCTTGGCCTGGTTAACAAGGCCTTGCCTGCGTTCCTTGCTCAGCGGGGGAATGCTCAGGCGAATCATTTTGCCTTCAACCATAGGCGCGATTGACAGGTCGGAATTTTTGATGGCCTTTTCGATTTCCTTAACGCATGACGGGTCAAACGGCTTAATGATAATCATATCCGGCTGGGGCGCCGCCAAGGTGGCGAGCTGCTTTAATGGCATCATACTGCCGTAGCATTCTGCTTTTATGTTTTCGACCAGGCCGGTATTGGCACAGCCGGTGCGTAGACCTTTGAATTCCTCGTGCAGGTGCTCGATGACCTTTTCCATCTTATTATTGCTTTCGTCGGTGATATTTTTTACCGGCATAATCTTTTCTCCATCCTAAAACCTATTATCCTATTGGCTAATAATTGTTCCGATTTTTTCGCCGCAGATGGCCTTGGTAATATTGTCCTGCTTGAATACGTTGAGAACCATAATCGGGATATTATTATCACGGCAAAGCGAAATTGCCGAATGGTCCATCACGCGGAGGTTTTTTTCGAGCACCTCGGCGTAAGTCAGTTTTTCGTATAGTTTGGCATCCGGATTTTTGTGCGGGTCGTCGGAATAAACGCCGTCAACGTTAGTTGCTTTTATCAGCAGATTGGTCTCAAGCTCGTTTGCCCGCAGTGCCGCGCAGGTATCGGTAGTGAAAAACGGATTCCCTGTTCCGCCTGCTAGTATTACCACTCTGCCCTGTTCGAGATGCCGCAATGCGCGCCTTCGGATAAACTTTTCGCAGATAGCCGAAACCTCGATTGCGCTGCATACTCTGGTAGGCTGGCCCATTTTTTCGAGCGTTTCCTGGAGTGCGCAGGCGTTAATAATTGTCGCGAGCATCCCCATATAGTCTGCGGTGTTGCGCGGGATACCGCTTTTCTCGGCGAACATCCTGCCTCGGATATAATTGCCCGCACCGTTCACTATCGCCGCTTCAGCTCCGAGCTTTCGCATCTGGCAGATTGTTTGAGCGATTTTCGTTACAGGTTCGGAATCGATGCCGAAACCGCCGGGATTGCAGAAGCTCTCGCCGGAGATTTTCAGCAGCACTCGTTTATATTTGCTTTTACTCATAGCTACGCATCCCTGCAAAAAGGTCAATTTGAGGGATATTATTGAATAACGGAAGGGGACTGTCAAGGGAAATTGAATGACGAATAACGAGTATCGAATTACGAATATTTAGCCCCCCGATTCTTGTCCTGAGCGCAGTCGAAGGATATCGGGGGTTATTCCATCGCAGAGATTCAATGGGGTGCGGTGCCGTTGGTATTTGCTTTGAGCCTTTCAAAAAGCGTTTGCTATTATCCTACATCGAAGCGGGCAAATCTTGTTAATTTGGCGTCTCCGCCTGCTGCCTTGGCAGCTTCTGCAAGAACCTGTGAGACGGTTTTGCTATCGTCTTTAACAAACGGCTGTTCGAGCAGGCAATTTTCAGCGTAGAATTTTTTCATTTTGCCTTCGACGATTTTATCGATGATGTTTTCCGGTTTGCCCTGTACCTGCTCGGCATAGATGGCTTTTTCCTTTTCGATTGTTTCAGGGTCAATACTGTTCTTGTCAAGAGCAAGCGGTTTTGTAGCAGTAATGTGCATAGCAATATCATTGGCTGCAATTTTCAAAACATCCGAGGCGGCGACACCGTCATCGCTTGTTTCAATTTGCAGCATCGTGCCGACTTTATGGTTGAAATGGATATAAACGGCAATCAGGCCGGGGCCATCGAGCGAGTATCTGGCATAATCACCGAGTTCGGTTTTTTCGCCTGTCTTGCTGACTGTTTCTGTGATGACATCACTGAATGTCTTTCCGTCAATTTCGGTATTCGCGAGATTTTCAATTCCTTCATCGGCTGGGCAGGCAAGGCAATAGTCGCCGAGCTTTTCAGCGGCGGAGATAAAGTCATCACTCTTTGCGACAAAATCCGTCTCGCAGCAAAGCGTGGCAAAGACGACGGTCTTGCCGTCATCGGAGGATTTACTGATTACGATACCTTCGGAGGTTTCACGGCTTGCACGTTTTTGTAGTGTGGCCAGGCCTTTTTTCCTCAGAATTTCCATAGCCTTGTCGGCATCACCGTCAGCCTCAGCCAGAGCATTTTTGCAATCCATCATACCCTGTCCGCTCATTTTTCTTAATTTCATTACATCGGCGGCTGAAATATTTGCCATTTGCTTCTCCTGATATTGGTATATTTGGTTAAATAGTTTCCGCCTTCGCTCCCGATATCCCGATGCATCGGGAGGACTTCGGCGGATTAAAATTGGTTAATTTTTTCTTCTTCCGACTGTTTGCAAATCATTCATTGTTGCTGTGGTTGTTCCTGCTGCTGTGGTATTTCGGCCTCTGTTTGCGATAGAGGTTCGGCGGCAACCGCAGCGGCCGCAGGTTCGGTTTTATCGGCGCGAGCGATTACCGACCGGCTTGAGCGCGCGTGTCTCGGTCTGGAGGCTTGTGCCCCCTGTGCCGGTGCTATTGTTTTACCAACAGAAACCGCGTCGGCAAGCTCGCTGAGTATTATGTCGATTGCCCGAATTGAATCGTCATTCGCCGGTATCACGATGTCAACGGTATCCGGGTCCGAGTCGGTGTCAATAATTGCGATAGTGGGAATTCCAAGCTTGCGCGCCTCTCTAAGTGCGATGTATTCTTTTTTCACGTCAACTGCGATAATAGCGCCGGGCAGTTGTGACATTTTCCGGACGCCGTCGAGATTGCTCTTTATCTTTCTCATTTCCCGTTTAAGTCTTGAGGCCTGCTTTTTGGATTCGCTCTCAAGGGTTCCGGTTTCGGCCATAGCTTCTAACTGTTCGAGCCTTTGCAGTCTTGAACGGATAGTTCTGAAATTTGTCAGCAGCCCGCCGAGCCATCGCTGGGATATGTAGTGCATCGAGCATTTCTGCGAGTTTTTCTCTACCGAGGACTGGGCCTGTCTTTTTGTCCCGACGAAGATTACATCCTTGCCCGACGAGACTACTTCGACAAGCAGTTTCTTGGCGATTAACAGGCCTTTGAGGGTTTCTTTTATGTCGATTATATGGATTTTCCCCCGTTTGCTGTAAATAAATGGTTTCATTTTGGGGTCCCATCTGCTGACTCCATGGCCGAAATGGGCGCCTGCGTTAATAAGCTTCTTCGCTAACTCTTTTGCCACAAATAATCTCCAAATAACCAACCTAAATGTACAAAGTACCCATTAAACAATTGCCAAACCCTAAAAGCTACCGTAAAAGCACAGACCTGTCAAGAAATTTCGCCCAAATTATGTTTTGTAATTTTTTAGTCTTCCGGCTGGATACCGGATGTGTTATAGGGGTTGCAAAGTTTTGAAAGTTCGTTATAATACCCTGCTTTGGCAGAGCTTACTTGCTGATTGACGGCTTAGAGCTGTTTTATTTGGAGAGATACAATGGAACAGGTTGGTAATTATAATATCGATTTATACGCAGAGACGATTCCTTCTTTTGAGCAGATAAAGGAGCTGGAGCAATTTGTCAGAAGCTCCGGGGCTAATATCGAGCAGTTCGCTTCTAAAATCGAAGATAATATGTCACGGACGGCCAGTTCTGCGGTTCTGGCGACAGGTATCGGGCTTTATATCCTGGGAAAGTATGACAAGGCGGTGGAAAAACTTGCCAAGGCCGATGATTGTAAGGAAAAGTTCTACTATATCGCCCTGGCCAAGAGTCATAGGGGCGATTATGACAAGGCAATCGAAAATCTCGATGCCGCTGCAAAGGCGGGCGCCGATAAACTTTTAGTGAATTTGGAAAAGGCCGATGTTTACCGCAAAGCGGGAAATTATGAAAGGGCTCAGAGACAAATGAAAGAATGCTCAAATTTTCAGGGCGTAAGCGCCGATTTTCATTATCAGCAGGGAAGGATTATGGAAAAACAGGGCGAATATGCCCAGGCGGTGGAGAATTACCAAAAGGCTATAGAGCTTAACCCTAACCATGCTGATGCCCTGTTCCATCTTGCGTACCGATGTGATTTGAGCGGCGACGAAGAGGCCGCGATTGATTACTATAAGCAGGCGGTCTCTAAGCAGCCTGTTCATGTCAATGCGCTGCTTAACCTTGCGGTTCTGTACGAGGATCTGCAAAAGTTCGGCAAAGCAATGAACTGTATTAACAAGGTGCTCAAGTATCATCCGAATCATCACAGAGCGATACTTTTCTGGAAGGATATTGAAAGCTCGATGACGATGTTCTACGATGAGGAAAAAGAAAAACGACGCAGCCGCAAGAGCCAGATGCTCGAGACGCCGATTAGCGACTTCGAGCTTTCGGTACGCAGCAGGAATTGCCTCAGGAAAATGAATATCTTTACAATTGGCGACCTGCTTAATATCACCGAAGCCGAGCTGCTTTCTTACAAAAATTTCGGCGAGACATCACTTCGTGAGATAAAGCAAATTCTGCAAAGCAAGAGCCTGCAATTAGGTCAGTCCATCGAAGAACCGGTAATCGAGCCGGACCAGCAGGATGAGCAGGAGCAGCAGGCCGACGGCATTTTGAGCAAGCCCGTGGATGACCTTAATCTGTCTGTCCGGGCAAGAAAGTGCCTCGCTAAGCTCAATATTCGGAATTTGGGCGATTTGACCCGCAAAACCGAAGCGGAACTCTTAGGCTGTAAGAATTTCGGCGTAACAAGTTTGAATGAAATTAAAAAAGCGATATCCGGTATAGACCTTTCTTTGCGGACGCTTGACTAAATCGGCGGGACGGATTTGAAAATCCTCAGCCAGATACAATATCGAAGATACTTTTTTTATGGTATTGGTTTAGCTTTTATTCTTTCATTTTGGCTGACAAGCTGTCGCCGAAAAGATGAACCGGTGAATCTTCCGCCTATAGCAAATGCAAAAGGCCAGCCTCTTATCAGGATTCTGCTGCTCGATGATGTAAAAAGCTTCAGTTTTAATTGCGCAGAATCGGTAACAATATCCGCCGATGATTTATCAATTGCAGATGCGAAATTCTCCCTCCCGAAAAATTGTACAATTCAAAGCAATGAAAGTGGAATCGGGGTCGGAGGATGGATTTGCGACAGCGATTTGATAAGGATTGTACCGGATTACAACGCAGTGTTCAGTGTCAACGACAGCGATTACCGCGGACAGCTTTGGATTTTTGGGAATTCAAAAAGGCAAACGCTCGATGCGGTAAATGTTCTGGGCGCAGAAAGCTATCTTGCCGGTGTCATCGGCGCCGAGATGCCGAGTTACTGGGAACCGGCTGCTTTACAGGCCCAGGCTATAGTGGCCCGGACATATTGTCTTTATATAAAGCGGCGTTTCGGGGCAGGCAGACACTGGGACCTGCAAAAGACCGCTGCTAACCAGGTTTATAGAGGAGTCGGCGCAGAAACCAGGGGGGTATGGCAGGCGATAATCCAGACAGCAGGCAAGGTCTTAACCTGTTACAACAGTGATGGCATCGCCGATATTTTTCCGGCGTATTACAGCTCAACCTGTGCAGGCCATACCGAAAACAGCAGGAATATTTTCGGAGATGAATACAAATGTATGGAAGGAGTAAGATGTGAATACTGTAAAAAAACAGCTCAGAAAAAACTGCTCCGGTGGGATGGAATTTATGTTGATAAGGCAAAAGTAAGCGATTCTTTGATGCAGCGGTATCCACAGCTTGCCGGGCTTGAGAAAATCGCAGGGATTGAAATCGCTGAAAAGAGTGAAAACGGACAAGTTCCCAGAATTGCCTGGGTTAAGCTAATCGGAAGTAACGGCAAAAGCGACCGCTTAAGGGGCGAGGACTTTCGGCTGACAATCGACCCTACCGGTTTTAAGATAAAAAGCACCGCCTTTGAGCTTGTCGATGCCGGCGACAAGTGGGGCTTTGTTAATGGCAAGGGACTTGGCCATGGAGTTGGCATGTGCCAGAGCGGAGCACAGGGTATGGCCAGAAAAGGCAATAACGCAAAAGAAATCCTTGAGTATTATTATCACGGTGCGAAGATAGCTGAAAATTACGGAACAAACGGAAAAAAATAAATGGTCGGTTACTCGATTATAAAGACAGATGATAAAACATCAGCAAGGCTTGGTGTTTTGAAAACCGCTCATGGTGATGTTGAAACCCCGGTTTTTATGCCTGTTGGTACATCCGGAGCTGTAAAAGGAATTACACCTGAGCAACTGAAAGCCGCTGGAGCGAAGATGATTCTCGCTAATACTTATCATCTGATATTAAGGCCTGGTATTGAGACCGTTGAAAAAATCGGAGGTCTCCATAAACTTATGAGCTGGCAGGGGGCAATTCTTACCGACAGCGGCGGCTACCAGGTTTTTTCTTTAGCTCAATTAGTGAGGGTTGATGATAACGGCGTTGAGTTTGCAAGCCATATCGACGGACAGAAGATGTACCTCGACGCAGAAACAGCAACCGAAATTCAGATGCGTCTCGGCGCTGATATTATCATGTGTCTTGACGAATGCACACCTTATCCGTGTGAAAGCGGGAAATTGCACAAGGCTGTGGATAGAACTATTGCCTGGGCCAATCGCTGCAAAGCCGCATATAATAAAACAATTACGAGCGACGAGCGACGAGCGACGAGCGACCCCGATGTACATCGGGGCATGCTTTTCGGCATCGTTCAGGGAGGAATCGAATTAGAGATGAGGGAGTATTGCGCCAAGGAGCTTGTGCAAATCGGGTTTGACGGATACGCGATAGGGGGGCTAAGCGTCGGAGAAGGGCACAGCAATATGATAAGAACAGTCGAATATACCGCACCACTACTTGACGCCGATAAGCCGAGATATTTAATGGGAGTGGGAACTCCATGTGATATTATCGCCGCGGTAAAGGCTGGAATCGATATGTTCGATTGCGTGATGCCGACTAGGCACGGCAGAAACGCCTACGCCTTTACTGATGACGGCCCCGTGCGGATGCGGAACAGCAGCCATATCAACGACAGCAAGCCGATAGAAGAGGATTGTAACTGCTATTGCTGCCAAAATTTCAGCAGGGCGGCGGTCAGGCACTTTTTTAATGTGAATGAGATGCTGGGGCCGATTCTTGTTTCGGTCCATAATACAAGGTTTTACCAGCGATTGATGGGGCAAATACGCTCTCGAATCGACAATGGCGACTTTGCCGATTGGGCTGATGAAAAGATTGAAAAGTATAAAGTGTTTAATGTGAATAATCCGTAGGTTTTGGGGTATCGGCTTTGGAATATAGTTTTATGTAATGGGTCAGTTACAGGTGGATAATAACAGTGTCGCGGCCATCCTGGCCGCGTTTTCATCCCGACTTGTCGGGAGTCCCGATATATCGGGAGCGACACCCCTGTAACTGACCCATTACAGTTTTATGTTTTTTTTCCTGTTATTTTTCTTGTAATTAGGTTATAAAACACAGTTTTGAAATGCTTAATTGAAAGGAAGATAGATGTCTGATATATGGATTCTGGCACAGGCAGAAGGAGAAAGTGCGCCGACTACTATTACTTCTGAGCCGGTAAGTGATGAAGGTGTATCGCAGACAAAGGTTCCGTCAGACCCGAATATGGGCGGAACTGGCGCTCAACCTAAGCCGGGTTTGGGATTACCTCAGATTCTCCTTATCGGCGTGATGATATTTATTGTGTTTATGATGTTCCGCGGTCCGAAGAAGAAACAGCAGGAGCATCAGAAGATGGTCAAATCACTGCAGAAAAACGACCGCGTTCGGACCATCGGCGGTATTTACGGAACGATAGTTGATGTAAGAGACGATGAAATTGTCCTGAAAATCGATGAAGCGAATAATACAAAGATAAAAGTCTCGCCTAACGCGATAGGGCAAAAAGTTGCAGATGAAAAAAGTTAATTAATTTAAGTACATAGGATTAAGCCTGAGTATCTTGCTTTAAACCGTGGACATTTTATCCTTAATCCTTAATCAATAATCCTTATTAGTGCCTTGGAGAAGTTATGAAGAAGAACTTGGTTTGGAAATTCGCGCTGATTGCCGCTCTTACGGTACTGGCCTTGATACAGATATATCCTCCCGATAAAAAATTGAAGCCTGGTCTTGATTTGGCAGGCGGGACAAGCCTGATATATGAGATAGACGCATCAGGACTTACCAGTACAGAGGCTCGCGGCCTGTCAGACAAAATGATTACAGTACTCAAACGCCGTGTCGACCCGGATGGTGTCCGCAATCTTGTATGGCGGCCTTTAGGCAGCACGCGTTTTGAGATTCAGATGCCTCTTGCCAGTGTCGAAGCAAGACAAAAACGCCAAAAGTATGAAGATGCCCTTAATAAGGCCCTTGCCGGTAATATCAATATTGCCAAAGTTCTTCGTAGTCTCTCCAGGCCTCCGGCGGAACGCCAGGGTGATTTTGCCGAATACGCTGGTTCAAGCGAGACCGCCAAAAGAATTCTCTCAGAGCTTTCGGATACCTATGACCAGTTGCAGACCGCTCGGCTTGAAGCGGATTCTTTTGAACAGAAATTGAAGGAAAAAGCTGAACAAATCGAAAAGACTGACATTAATATAGACAGTGTCGAAACAAGCGTAGGCTACTGGATTGCGGTTAATGGGAATGACCGTACCGCAATGATAGAGGCCTTTTTGGGAGATGATAACACCGAATCGAATCGCCAATTGCTCCAGGCTTATACCGAGCAATACCAGGCCTGGTCCGATGCGATGGACGTTATAACAAATCCTGAAGACGGCAAAAACGTTGCTTATCAGAAAGCACAAAACGAACTAAAGAACCTTATACTGACAGAAGAGGAATTGAAAAATATTTTTGATTTGTCGGATAAAAAAAGAACACAGGAAATTAAAATACTAAAAGACAGGTTTCCAGACCCCGAACGCGCCGAAGCGATTGATGAGGTAGCTGCGGCGTTTGAAGGTTACCGCCAGTTTCGCGGCAGGCTGGACGACCCCAAAGACCTGCAGCGAATGCTCAAAGGCGCCGGCATTCTGGAATTCAGAATATTGCCCACACGCGGCCAGGAAAACAGCGACACTCAGCTTCTCGACACATACCTTGACAATCTCCGTACCAAAGGGCCTAAGTTTGCCTCGGATGACAAGTATGTCTGGTGCCAGTTAGAGGATGCCGATAGTTGGTTCGAGATTAACCAGGCCGGTCAGTTGGACCTTAAAAGTGGAAGGGACAAGGACCATCGGCCTTGTGTAGTCGGTGAATTCGGCGGTAGGAATTATGTCCTGTGCAGTAACAAAAAAAGTGAGGTAATGCTTCACAGCGCCGATGAAAAATCCTGGAAGCTGCAAAGCTCATATCCTACTCAGGACCAGTACGGCAGAATGGCGATTGGATTTTCCCTCGATACCAAAGGCGCCAATATGTTCGGCCAGTTGACAGGCAAAAACCTTGGCAGGCCTTTATGTATTCTGCTCGATGAGCTGGCGATATCAGCGCCGTATATCAGCAGCAGGATAACCGACCACGGCATAATACAGGGCGACTTCACCAACGATGAAAGAGCAAATATGGTCGATAAGCTAAACGCCGGTTCCCTCCCTGCTATGCTTATCGAACAGCCGATTTCGGTTAAAACCATCGGCCCGTCAATCGGTGCCGATAACCGAGACGCCGGCATCAAAGCGGGCATAATCGGCCTTATTTTAGTAGTGGCGTTTATGCTTGTTTATTACTTAGCGGCAGGAGGTGTGGCGGATTTTGCACTATTATTCAATATGCTGGTAATATTGGCGGTGATGGCGGCGCTGAGAGCGACTTTCACGCTGCCGGGTATCGCAGGTTTGATTTTGACAATCGGCATGAGCGTTGACGCAAATGTGCTTATCTTCGAGAGAATCCGCGAAGAGCAGCTCAAAGGCTCATCGCTCAGAATTGCAGTCAAGAACGGTTATCAAAAGACCTTCAGTGCCATTCTTGATGCTAATATCACCACGTTCATAACCGCCGCGATTCTTTACTGGATTGCGCCGGAAGAGGTTAAGGGTTTTGCTATTGTATTGATGATTGGAATTATTTCGAGTGTCTTTGCGGCGTTATTTGTAACGCGGGCATTTCTCGATTGGTTCGGCGATCTCGGCTTGATGAAGGACCGCATTGTAATGCTCCAGATTATCAAAAATCCGAATATAAACTGGATGGCGCTTAGGCCTGTGTTTATGTTCATCTCGATTGCTCTGATTGCAGGCGGACTCTTCGTTTTCTTCACAAGAGACGATGCCAAAAATAACAAGTACGACATCGAATTTACCGGCGGTACAGCGGTTACTATCAATTTGGCCGAACCGATGCACATTCAAAAGGTAAGGGACCGGATTAGCCAGGTAGGCCGAGAATTGGGCAACCCGGCTATAACCGCGGCCAATGTTTACAGCATCGGTGAGGAAGTTGAAAAGGAGGTTTACAGCAGGTTCGAAGTCAATATGACCGAGACAAACAAAACAGTTACCGAATTGAAACTGGCCCAGGCCGGTATGACCGCCGACAAGGTCAAAGCTGAGATTATCAGGGCGCAGGATAAGCTCGGTAAAAACCTCAGCAATCTTATTATAACCGCCGACAGCCAAAGCCAGGGTGTTTATAAAATATCGACAAGCCAGTTGAACAAATCTGTTGTCAAACAGGTTCTCTCTGAAGCCTTTGCAGATGCTCAAATCTCCGAGCCTGTGATCGACGAGGTTGTTAATAACGCGATATTAGAGGCGTTCGGTGAGCAGCTTGAAGTAAGGCAAAACCTCGCCCCTGAAATTGTTTCAACAAATAAGATAACCGAACAGATAACACAGCAATACCCCGAGCTTCTCGACTATCTCGGCGGAATCAGAATTATCTGTAAAACCCAAAAAAACTTTACCGGCGCCGACATTAATAAGCGTTTTAACGACCTGCACTTTAAACCGGAAATGGAAAACGCCGACTGGTATGACAGCTCCCTTATGACAGAGGGCCTTAAACTTTTACAGGACAACGAAAAATATACTTCATTTATATATGTAAGTATTATACCGGAAGCCGGCTCGCGGCAGCTTACAGACGATGAATGGAGACTGTTCGAACAAGCTGAAATAGAAAAGGTAACAATGGCCGCCGAGCTTGAAGAGTCGCTGCCCAGGGTAACACAGGTCAATCCTTCAATCGGTTCCGAAGCCAAGACAAGGGCCCAAATTGCCATAGCCCTGTCGCTGTTTGCGATTATTGCATACATCTGGGTGCGGTTCGGCGACGCGAGATACGGTTTCGCCGCTATTGCCGCACTTGTCCACGACGTCTGCATTTCCTTAGGCGCGGTTACCGCCTGTACATATATCGCATCAACCGCTTTCGGACGGGCGATGCTGATTGAGGATTTCAAAATCAGCCAGGTCATAATAGCAGCGTTTTTGACCCTGATTGGTTATTCTCTTAATGATACCATCGTTATCTTCGACAGGATTCGAGAGAACCGGAAAAAGGCGCAACTACTGCCTCAGACAATAAATAGCAGTATCAACCAGACTATGTCTCGGACGATTATTACATCGTTGACGACATTTATCGTGGTGTTGATTATGTATATTTTCGGCGGCCAGAATCTCAGGGGCTTTACTTTTGCAATTGGTTTCGGTATTATCATAGGTACTTATTCTTCCGTTGCCATAGCTGCACCGTTGCTTCTTCTCGGCAAAAAGGGTAAGGGTAAGGCTGATAGCCGCAAATAAAGGCTGAATTTTGAAGGACCGATGCGATGCAGAAGGATATGAAAATCGGTATGCTGGCGGGCTTACTCCTTGCCGCAGGGGTAATGTTTTATGTCTGCACCAGGCCTGCGTTTAGTCCGAAAGCGAGAATTCTCGGCAAAGAGAATTTAAAACAACAGGAACAAATCGCTCAGGAGCAGGACGAATGGCAGGAGCAGATTGAGAAGCTGATAACATTCGGCCCGGCAGCCGCAAGCGCAAAACAAGATGACCAAGCCTCCGCGGCGTTTGAGCGGGGTCAAGCCCCCGCGGTCCCGACACAAGTCGGGAAGCGGGATGAGGATGATACAAGATTCGTTCAGTCTCTGCCCTCGTTCGAAGAAGAGATACAAATCGAACAAACCGAGTCAATTCCCGAGCCAGTTATAGAGAAACAGCCTGCCCCGATTATCGAGGAGCCGCCTGTAAAACAGTATATAATCAGAAAATTCTATATTGTCCGAAAGAATGACACACTCTCGAAAATCAGTAAGCTGTATTACGGCAACGCCAATCAGTGGCATACAATTTACGAAGCCAACCGCGATGTCATTTCCAATCCGAACAGAATCCAGCCGGGAATGAAATTGTATATACCCGATTAAAATGAACCACGGATTACACAGATTACACGGATTAAAATAATCGATACTTAATTAAAATAGCAAATCCCACCCCGGTGCTTGAATATATCTTGAGTCACAAAGCTATAAATGTTAATATCTCTGTAGCTTAAGTATATATGTTTAGACACAAGGGGTGTTTTTGTGGCAAAGGACAAAAGTTTTTCTGAATACCAAAGTGAAGCGCATCTTTGGATTACGCTGTCAACGGGTGATTATTATCCTGATATTCTTCCATTGGCATGTGAACTTTATAGACCTGTTCTTATTACGTTTGGTCAATTGTTGAAGTCTGCTCATTCGTCGACAGATTTGTTCTTGGATATCGCTGAGATCAAACCGCAGTGGATGCGGATACAATTATGTCGTATTTTTAGGAAATATGTCAGTCCTGAAACCTCAGTTGAAATGTTGAAAAAGAAATCCGCGGCACCACATATCTGCGAGCGATTTGGAAAAAATTTCCGGCAAATAACGGAAGTGCAAAGACGTTTTGAAACCCGTCCAATACCGGATGAACCATTATGTGCAATTTTGTGGGAATACAAAGATCGAGGTAAGAAAGGTTACGACCTAACGGAAAGGCTTTTTACGATTATTAGGGAAAAGTTTCCTGACCTAAGGATTGTTGGACCAGAACGAGCAGGCAAGGACGTTATCCTCGGCGAATTGTTTTCTGATTATCCCAAACCTAACCGTCCTGTTGATTTCGTTCTGTTTCATGGAGATGTACCTGTCGCCGTTGGACTTGCAAGGTATGATTCAGACCGGGGCGGAGCACAAGAGGACGACAGAACCGGTCAATATCACAATTGTGCAAATGAAGTATTAGAATATACTCGCAAGAAAGGATTGAATCTGAAAGTTATATTTTTAAATGATGGGCCAGGACTCCTTTTGGGATCTATGTGGCGAGACTATGCTTATATTGAAGACTCTTGGCCTGGCTTGGTTAAAGTGGTAACATTGAGAATGGTAAAAGAGCGTATTTCGCTCGATTGGCTTTTGGCATAGGGTAGAAAGATGGCTACTGGAATTCCCAAGAATGGTGGTAACGGAAAAGCCACCCAAGTTTACCTTACATACACCAACAAAAAGGCCACCTCTGAAATACTACAGCAGACATGTCCTGTATTCCGGCAACTATACAAGCAGAATACATTGAATCATCTATATTTCGGCAATAATCTCGATGTGTTACGGTTCCTTCTTGAGGCCCAAGAATTAGCTGGACAAGTAGAACTTGTTTATATTGATCCACCATTTGCAACCCAAAGTGCTTTTGTTTCTAGAAAACAGAAAAAGGCGTATTCGGATACACTAACAGGCGGAGAATTTGTCGAGTTTCTTCGGGAAAGATTGATTTTTCTTAGAGAACTCCTATCAAATCAAGGTTCGATATATCTTCATCTTGACAGCAAAATGATGTGTGAAATTAAAATTGTTATGGATGAAATATTCGGAAATAATAATTACAGAAATCTAATTGTCAGAAAAAAATGTAATCCAAAGAATTACACACGCAAAACCTATGGAAATATTGCTGACTTTATCCTGTTTTATACAAAGACAGATGAATACATCTGGAATCGGCCAATTGGGCCCCTGTCTGAAGACTCAACAAAGGAATACCGCTACGTAGAACCTGAAACAGGGCGGCGTTTCATGAAAGTTCCCATTCATGCTCCTGGAATAAGAAATGGTGAAACAGGAAAACCGTGGCGAGGCAAGATGCCTCCTCCAGGAAAACATTGGCAATATACGCCGATGACACTTGATAAAATGGATGAAAAAGGAGAAATCTTCTGGTCGAAGCATGGAAATCCTAGAAGGAAAGTCTATCTGGATGAGCATATAGGTGTTGGGGTTCAGGATATTTGGCTAGATTTTAGAGACGCACATAATCAAAATATTGAAATTACAGGATATCCAACAGAAAAAAATCCAGACCTTCTTCGAAGAATTATCGAAGCTTCCTCAAATCCAGGAGGATTAGTTTTAGATTGCTTCGCAGGGTCTGGAACGACTCCTGCTGTCGCAAACGAACTCGGAAGAAACTGGATAGCAGCAGATAACAGCGTAGAAGCCCTGAAGGTTATTTTAGAACGCTTCGCGAATGGGCTTCAACCAATGGGGGATTTCACGCAAACAATACGTAAAAATGCTCAAGCCTATTTTTTCGATTTTCTTAAAGAAGCTGCCTACTCTTCTGAAGAATTAGATAATTCAGATTCTCCATCCGTAGATAATTTCTCCATATGGGGAGCACCCGATTGTGATTCAGAAGTTCTGGGCATCATAAGCAATTGGATTCGGACAATTTCTGCGAAAGTTCAGGTAAAGTGATGCCAAGGCAAATTCTAACTTAGCTGGAGTGCTGATATTTCCGTTTTAGTTAGCCCGCATATTTCACAGGATTTTTACATTTTCTGATTGCAAAATGGCCTAACTACTTGTAGTATAATAAGTTATATTAAACACC
>JAFGGH010000091.1 GCA_016930645.1 Sedimentisphaerales bacterium | reverse complement strand
GGTGTTTAATATAACTTATTATACTACAAGTAGTTAGGCCATTTTGCAATCAGAAAATGTAAAAATCCTGTGAAATATGCGGGCTAAGGAGGGTTTTTAAAGCTTCATTTCAGTAACGAATTTTGGGGTTTCGGGGGATTGGGCTGACTAAGCTATTGACAATTGCAGCAATCTCAAATTATATTAATCCGGTTGGTCTGCAACATCTTTTGTAAAAGGAGCATCCGATGAAATGGACTATTGATTATCTCGAAGAAGAAGGTATTGTACTTGTAAAAACGTCCGGCCGGACAGAATGGGATAAACAAAAGCAAATGTGCCAGGAGGCATTCGTCCTGGCACAAAAACATAACACACACAAGTTTCTCGCAGACCATACAGATCTAAAGGAAGGGCTTTCTGTTTTTCAAATAAATAATATGCCTCGGATGTTCAGGGAAATCGGGGTGGGGTCTGAAGACAGAATAGCTATTTTATACAATCCAAGTCTGGAAAATAAGTTCAAACTCTTCCAAAACGTGTCAAAATTCGCGTTACTTAATTTTCGACTGTTCGATAATGAAGAGGAAGCAATTGCCTGGCTCAAATCAAGTTCATAGCATACATCAGGTTTTCAACTCTGTAACGAGTTTTTTGGTTTCTGATGATTGGGCGGACTGAGCTTGTTTGAATGTTTCTTTGGAATCGGGGTTTTGGATTTTGAAAAGCTCGTTGCCCTGGACAACTTCTTTCAAGGCTTGAGATTTGGCTCTGGCTTCTTTCAGAAAACGGACAGCTTTTGTGCCATAGACACCACCTACCACCGCTGATATTCCGATAGCTAATTCGAGAAGCGCGTCCGCTGTTTCAAACGGGTCGGGGCGCTCGGCGGATTGTTCTAACGAGGTCTGGGCGATTGCGTAATTCGATTGAGCAAGAACATCTTCAGCCGATTCGGCATCAGGCAGCTCTTTTGGCAGACCAAAATAAGTCGTATAAGATTTGCTCTGGAGATGAGATAAGTCGGTCAAGGCCTGTAGCTTCTGTGAGGCATACTCATCTTTTGCGGTATCGGCTGCGATTTTTGTAACGCGATTGTGCAGGTAGGCGTTTTGCTTTTGGATTTCCGACGGCGCAAAACGAATCGAGTCACAGCCGCACAGCCATAAAAGAAACAGGGATATTACAATAAACTTTTTCACGATTAAACTCCTTAAATGATGGTTGGAATTTGATACTCGATTTGGTGGGGCAAGCCCCATCCTACTTATTCTATTGAGTCAGTATTGTAATAAGATTTGGGATTTTGTTCTAAGGCCTGGAGGCGGTATTGGTATGAGATGCTTCGTTCGTTAAGTGATTCGAGCTTGTGCTGGAATTCTTTTTGGCATTGCAAGAGCAAGGTAACATCGTGCTGGAGTAAATCGAGCTGGCGTTGCAGATTGACCCAGCTTCCGAGTATCAATGAAGCGAGCAAGACCAGTTGAATTACCACCGAGACATTTATCTGCCTGTTAAAATGCCATACTTTTGAATTCGTTTCCGACATGATACTACTCCGAAATTGGAAAAAGGGCCTACTTCAACTTACTGGACAATTCGAGATGTATGCAATATTATGATGTTATGAAATTGTTCGATATTGACATCGAAGCGGGATTAAAAACGGCTGAAAGAGTTAATCCAAAATATAAGCCTGTATTTGATAAATTCAATCCCGAACAGCGGGCAGTTTTGGCATGGTATTTTCTACCGCACAAGTCTGATAAAGAAGTACTCGGTGTTACAAGGCCGCGCGTTGTCAAGTGGTATTGCCCTTTTGCCGACCAGAAAGAGTTCCCCAGCGGCCACCGCTATTGCATTAATGTCTATGCCGGCTGCGGTCATAAGTGTAAATATTGTTACGCACAAGGTTATGAACCAAATCAGGCTAAGTGCAAAGACAATTTCAAAAAGAAACTGCTAAAAGACCTCGTTGAAATCAGAGAATTTAATCTGCCGCCTGCTCCGGTGCATTTGTCCAACAGCACCGACCCGTTACAGCCAATCGAACAACATCAAAAATTAACACTTTACACTCTCCAACAGCTACTTCGATACAGGCGGTATTTTACAAGTATTGTGATATTAACGAAAAATCCTTCTGCCCTATTGGAACTTCAATATTTAGATACATTAAAGGAACGGACTAAACTGCCTGATGGACATCTGTGCCAAAATTTTTTCAAAGACAATTCCGTACCAACTTTAAGAATTGAAGTATCCCTTGCATTTTCCAGCCAGCAAGATGCCGATTTTTACGACCCCGGCGCACCGTCAATAGCTAATCGTATGCAGGCTATTCAGCAACTTCGGCAAAACGATATACCTGTTACATTGCGAATCGATCCGCTTTTGCCTCGTAATCCGTTGCCTAACGGTAGCACACTATCCGATTTTCAACTGCCGAATGCACAAAGCCTTGCAGGCCTGGAAAAACTTGTAAGATTTGCTGAAGAAAACGGTATGTTGCACATAGTTTATTCCGTTGCGAAAATCATAGCTCCAAGATATAAGCCAATCCCTGAAGCAATGCACCAACTCAAACAGGTTTATGAATATGTCGCCAAACCTGATAAACTTATTTTCCGCGGCGGTTCCTGGCGGCTGCCGGAGACAATTGCTAAAAAACAAATTGTCGAGCCATTTTTAAAAACCTGTGAAAGCTACGGTATTAAAGCCTACTTCTGCAAACAAAATCTGTTCTCAACTCCATAAAAAGAGTTTTTGTTCCGTGTCAGTGTGGTTTTTTAAACTACAATAAGCAAGGATGTGTTTTATGCTTCTTTTGAATTTTCAAGGACGTCTTAAAGAAAAAGTTTTCCTAGGGTAATTGATTGTTAGAATATACTTTTTAAGGAAATCATCTTCACCCAACACCATTGCGTGTAAACCTTCTACTACTGAAAAGAGTTTTTTGTTTATCCTAATTGCTACTTTGCCGTAATCTACTTTACCCTTCTTATCTGTCCCTAAAATATTTAACCGGAAAGTATGCTTATAAACTTTAGCTTGACCACCAATGCCCTGACAAATATCCGTCTTAACGCTCCTATGTGATACATCGTGATAAAGCTGGCGAGCTATATATGCTGGGATCACTGTATTATCGGCGCCCGTATCTATAAGCGCCCAAGTGGTAAGTTCAATGCTATTAGCAGGATTTATTAACCTCACAGGAAGGGCCGGTTTAGGTGTTCCATATATGTCAACAAATGGGTGATCAACAATAGGCATCTTTAATAAATATGTATCGCATTCTTTTTAGGCAAAAAAAAGACAACAGGAGAATCACATTGCTCTTCTGCTTTCTCAATCACCCTTCGTGGATCTTTACCTGAAGCAATAACATTTTTATCATTAAATGAACTGGTAGCGACAAATTTACCCCTGTATCTTTGCCCATTATTTATAAGTTTTTTAATTGCCATAAATACACCTTTTTTAAAAAGAGCGCACACTTTCCCTTTTTTAGATATTCAAAACAACTAAGAATTTACGCACTCCTTGCGTATATCTGTCCAGTTCCTACTAAAATTATATAGGTTTCTTCGGAAAAAACAAAGGGTTTATGCAAATAAATCCTCAAATTATTCGGGATGCCAATAGTTTGAGAGGCTTTTTTAACCATTTTTCTAAGTTTTTGGGCCAATAGCGAGCTTTTTAAGGTTTTGCGTAGAAGATGTTTTTGGAACCTACTTTTGACATTACGATATAGGTTCCCGTTGCGAGCTGGCCTTGCGAGGTGAAGGATTCAGCGAGATTATAAGCTAAAATTTCATCGCCAATTTCGAGAGGCTCTGAGCCGGCATCGCGAATCTCAACAATGCAGATGTTATACACGTTATACGAATCGTTGCTCATAACTTTTGCCGCCCAGGTCGAGGTTTTTGCGCCGGGACTGGTTACAACAGAAATATCGGCTGGGCCTTGCGAGCCTGCACGGGCAAGTTTGTCGAGTAAACGATTACTTTCGGTGATATTTACTTCGCTGTTCATAGATTAGTTATCCTTTGGCGGACGATTTTCAATTCTGTGCACTGATTTTTGAAATCCATTCTTACTTTTTTTATCCTGCAGGTGCTCCGGTTGTCACTACTAAGGCTGAGAATATCTCTGCTCTGTGATGGTGTAGTAATGTTATCATCGACAGAATAATGAAGGGCCAGGTACGGTGTCTGCAAATCGACAGTCTCGATTATTTCAGACTTGGCCCCGGCCCTTTTACGCACATATTCATAAAGTGAATTAAAATCGTCAGCTTCATCGGGCTTGCCAAGAGACGCGTCGCTGGAGTTATAGAAGATGCTTTTATTAGTGACCTTGCGATATCTGAACGGCCTAGGCAGTTGAATGATATGGTCAATAACCGGTGCAGCGGAAGCAATAGGTCCATCGGCAATTTCGCAGCTCAATCTCTCATCGCTTACTACGGTTGTTGTTATGCGAAATTTGAGAACCTTTTTCAGAGCGGCTATCCAAGTATCCACATCAAAGCGGTCACTGCTTAGCCAAATACCACACTCATCGAGCAGCACATCGAAGGCGTCGAAATATTGCCACCAGTTTTCGCCGTCGTAGGATACCTGCAGGTAATAACCGAGGCTCCTGCTCTGGGTATCGGTCGTCAGCATCGGATGGAAACGTCTTTTCTTTTTCAGATAGTCGGAAGTTCCAAATATCTTCGAAAAATCAAAAGCCGGTCCCTGATTATAGGGAGCATTACTGTAATTACCGGCTTCGTTAAGAGTCCATTTTCGGTAAACGTCTTTTACCTTGTAAAACTCGCTGTTTGTTGACGGGCTGAATGTATCATAATCATAACTTTCAAGTGACGGGTCCCATGCCTTGACCAAATCGAACGACGCTTCGAACACCTTATTGTCGCCGAAACCGATATACCGGTGCGTGACAGGCTGGAAATTTTTGCTGATAGAAAAGCTTGCAATATTAGTTTTTGATATATTGAGCTTTTGGCCTGGCTGCTGAAGGTTGAGTTCCGCTTTCCTGCCGGTACTAATTTTATAAAACTCAATCGCCTGAGTATGACCTGTCGGGCATACGATTGGAGTAAACTTGAAACTCAAGCCTGTTCTTTCGCAGCAGTATTGAAGAGCTTTTAGTAAATTGAAGCCTGTTAAATCAAGCTCAGCGGCAATTTGGTTATCCGTCAAAGACTCTAAAAGGTTAAGAGGCGGGATGCTAAGCTCCGCATTAAGGACATATTCTTTTAACAAATAATCAATAACTTCCGCATAGCTGAAAAATAAAGCAGAAGAACTATCACCGGCAAAAGCCCTGAAAGCTTTACCATTTGAATATGTACGAGCAGCCGATGCGTTAGGCTGAGCATCCTCGTTAAATATCAAATCCAAACCAGAGAAGAATTTAGTTGTATTGCCATCATCAGCGACCCGCCTGCCGTATAAGGTTTTTCTTTCCAGAACCGCACTACAATCTCTTGCTGTAATCTCAACAGACTGTTTTTTATTTGAGAAATCGCTTTCAATTTTCTCAATCGCTCCCGTAAATACCGGCAATGTATCGATAACCGAGTTCGGAGACAAGGTGTTATAGTATTGACCTATTGTAATTTTATAACCGGCGAAAAAGTTGCATTCTGCCATTTCCCGGCTAGCAGCAGGATTGTAAGATAATCGAGCATAGCTGAAATTCGGCCAGCCGCTGCGGACAATCTCAAGAACTTCAAGGTCAGGAAAAACAACGCCATCTACAAAAACTACGATATTAGCCGCGGGGATTGCGAGAGCATTATTTTCAGGCTGGAAAAAATCAACTCGGTTGGACATTAGAGAACCTGTGTTTGCGAAAATTGAATAGAAGCAGGATTATTATTTGTTATTTCAACACTAATTGTATTAAATGATTTATCTTCCTCGCCGGATGAATCTTCAGCTCTTATCGCAAAAAGATACTTACCGGACTGGAGCTGGTCTGTTATGAAACTGTAAAATCTTCTGGCTTGATAAGGCACCTGGGTAAGGAAATTTTCATAATCAATTTGACCTGTACCGTCATCAGTGTAGATATTGAAACAGGCGGGATTCGATTTTTGCTGTAACGGACAATAAAACCAAACCAGCTTAACTTTACTACCCTCAATGATTTGGACTTTGCTGATAAAGATACTGCTTGGTTTTAGTTCGGCAAGTTTTCCATTGCTGTCTATTAAAACCCTTGCCGAAGCAGACAGGGTAAGTTCCATATCGCCTGCCGAATTAACTCTTCGAAGAACATAGTAATAAGTACTATCCGGCAAATGCTCGAGGTAAGCAGGCGGCTGGATTTGCTCGGCATTGTAATCTTCAACCGTAAAAACATTATCAAAATTTACCGTTTCAATTCCGGTTCCACGAAACAAAACGGAGCAACCGTTAATTCTCGGCCAAAACCAGCCCAGATGTAAAGCTGTTCCGAGCTTAAAGGCGTTGGAGGTCATACCGCAAAACAGAGCATCTCTATAAAAACCGATATGCATTAGCTTGGTGTCCTTGTAAGAGTCGATTGCTGGTCGGTTGGAGTGTGAGTGAGTATCACAGTCTGGCTGTCGTCATCATAGTATTCAATCTTGCCGGTGAGCTTGTCTTGTACGGCTTTGTTGGCGAAAATTTTGTCACAGGTTAGCTCACTATTGCCGGTCCAAAAGATAGCCCCTGCCGCAATAAGTTCATCAGTATTGGCGGGATTGGAGTCAGCCTGCAGGAATATCTGTATCGTGTATCTGCCTTTTCCGATATTATTGTCGAAATCGCCAACATATCTGTTGCCATCTTTATCGGTAAGCGATAAATCATAATCATCGGCGTCGTGTCCGTTATTACCCCAGTCTTCAAAAGACTGTCCAGCCGGATACCAGACCTTGCCCGTGCTATCTCTTAGAACTGCGTAAAGAGTGTTGCCTGATTCGTAATCTATATGTATCTCGTTTGACATTGTGTTTTCTCTGAACAAAATTATTATTTATAGTACCAGCTTATCCAGCGTGTGTATGTGTTGCCGGGGTCGGGCATTTCCGATTCGCCGACCTGCCAGGTGAGTTTGATTCCATTTTTATGATACGGCGCCCGCCAAAGCGGGAAAAACCGGCTTGCCGAGCAGGTATAATTGGCATCGTGCTTTTCGACCATACATTCATCGCCGGGCTGATCGAATGTCCCCTCCTGAAAATACCAGGATGAATGGTAAAAATCCTCGGTACCGCTGCTGCGATAATCAGCACTTGAACTGCCTCCGTAATACATACGGTAGTCGCCTTCGAGATATTTGAAGTTGTGGCCGACACTGCTGCCAATCCCATTATTGAGAAAGTGAAACAGCCCCGCCAAAATAGTCGGCTCAGTCGTATTTAACAGTGACACCTCAGTGTATTTAGTCTTCCAGCCGTCCTGCCCATAGCCGTAAGTATGAAGAAGCATCCCGTCCTGTAAACCTATGGTTCTTAATCTTGTCCTGCTAATCGGCATACGCTCCAGCATCATCCAGACAAGATGGCTGCTACCGGTATCGTTTTTAATATCGATACGAATCGAAGAATAGTAAGGCATCAGTAACCGCAGGTAACCGCTAAAACCCGTATAGCCTGAGCCTTCACCTGATTCCTGGCTGTTAGAAACACCGGTAAAATCACCCCTGTGATTGGCAGGGTAATCAAAACCACAGGCAAATAATTCGCCGGTCAAACCTTGAATTTGCGGCTGAGCTGCACCGTCGAAGTAAATCCGCACAGGGGTCAGTCGGAGCTTGGTTAAAAAGTCGCAGGCCATCCATAGGTTGGTAACAATACAGGGGCCGTCACTGATATTGAAAATTGTTTCCCACTGTCCTGCCACTACCGAGTTTCGCTGAGTCTGGTTACATTTTAACACACCGGGACCCGGAAACAGTTTATTGGGTAAATTTATTGAACGCGCAAGCATAGTATTCCTCGTTAATTCGTTATTCGTAAATCAAATCTCTGCCTTTCGGTTTTATTGTGGAATAACAAAGCCGTGTCCGCCGCGGCAATCTGTAATTGACGTTATGTCTCCTGCCGATGTAGTAACAACAGCTAATCTGATATGCGGCGTAGTTGCCATATCCGGAAAAGCAGAATATTCATCTATTACCAAGTTACCCGTCGAATTCAGATATAAATATATATTGGCTTTGTCGTCGGCAAGGATATTGCCGCTCGAACCAGCGTAATTGACTAATGTCGTGCCATACCAGAATGAACCGGCTTTGACTCCTACATCAAGCCCGCCTTCATCGAAAACCCGAAGCTCGTTGGCTTTTTTACATGCGAGCAATAATCGATATAACAGTTTTCTGAACTGCAAATAATAAGGTGCCGTACCGGTAGGAATATACTCAACGCCGGTGTCGCTTTCTGAAACTAAGTTCAATAAATCATTGTTTGATGGATAAACCTCAGCCATGCTATTCTCCTTGAGCCTGCTTAGTTAATACTAAGCGTTAATTCATTATTTAATTCATTAAAAGACACAACCTCAAGACCTTCGGCGGGTGTCGCCGAGGGTATTACGTTAAGAGAATCTGTCTCGGCCGCGGAACTCACCTTGCCGTTTTTGTCTGTAATTATCGCAGCAAATTTATAAGTCCCTTTAGGTAAAGGCTCACTTATCCATTCAATTGAATCGGCATCGAGACCGTTCATACCAAGAGCAAAATCACCCATTCCAAATCCAATCGCCGCAGCAGAGTCATATCCAAAATCACTATTGCCGAACTCGCACATACCGAAACCGGCCTTGTCATATCTGTTTGGCCAGACAGGAATAGGCTGGTCGTTTAGAGGATTTTCGTAATCAACTATCCCGCCGCCGTTATCAAAGTAGATTTGAATAATCGAATCAGGTGGCAGATTTTGACTTCTAAGCAGCTTCAGTTTCACTCTGCCCGAACTATAACCGCCTGAAAACTCACCGCTGAAATCAACATAAGCATCTTCAGGCTGGACAGCAAAGACCTCGATACGAACAGCAGTTTCAAAAGAACTTGGCACCGGTACAACGAGCTGTCTCTGTTGGAGGTTTATCGTCGAACCTGAAAAATCGCCGTTAATGTAAATCTGGTAGAGCTTATCAGTCCAGCTTGATTTGAACTTTACCAAAGCAACACGATAACAAGGACAATATCTGCCGTCAGTGGAAAAGCCTGCCGGTAACTCTATCACTCTGATTTTTTCTATGCCTTCGCTGATTAACATCTTCAATCACAAAGTAACTGCGTGTAAATAATCTCATAATCGATTACCAGACCAGCGCCGCTCGGCCTTTCGTTTATCGTTTTGAAAGCGTCAATGCGAACATTATCGAATCGCCTGCCGTCTGCCATAATAAGCGTATAAGGATAACCATCCATATAGTCGCAAATCGAACCGACCCGTTCATCAAGCTCAGCTTTACTTCGAGCCCGCAGCGAGCCGGTCTGCTTTATTTCTCTGCCCCGCTGACCCAAATCGATACCGATTACACCGTCAAGGCCGCCTATAGAGCGTTCGATAGTGTCACGGGCAATGCTGCCTGTCTCTATCTTCAAATCCTGCTCATCGAACAAGCTTTGTCCGTTCAAAGTAGTCGCCATTTTTAATCCCTTATCAGTCTTACCGAACCGCCCTGGTTTGTTTTGTCCGCTATACCGTCGTCATCAAAATCGAATCCGACCCTTGCCGAACTTCTTGCTTGCTCGAAACACTTGCGATAGTAATGGCTCTTTTTCCAGAAGTTCTCGTTATCCCCCTTACCAGCCAGCATCGCGTAAACTGCAGAAATAATCGCAAAAACCGATGCCCGCTTTAATACATCAGTATCGAGTATGTCTTCGGCTTCGATATCACTGGATGGGTCACCGGGCTTGATACCAAAATACTCTGTCAGGGCGTAAGCCGCTTCATAAGCCTGAGGCTGGTACGTGCTGATTCGATAAGTAATATCGCTCGCCGCCGGCAGAGCTATCGCGTCATCCGATTCTTCACTCCGTAAAACGGAAACAGTAAGCTGCGTTTCTGAATCTACTGAGACAATTTCATAGGCGCCGTCAAGTAAGCCGTCACTGCTGTGCAGATAGATAACACACCCAGCTGTTACTGTGGCTGAAACGAAATCCACACCGCTTTCGGTGAAAGTCGTATCCGAAAGATTTCCGCCGGAACCATTCGCAAGCACCTGCCAGGGCAAATGCAGCTCGCCGAAAAGGACCGGCTCGTATTTCAATATGTCAACATCATTTGAAAAATAAACCATCTGGGATTTTCCTTTGTTTTTCATGAGCCTTTTCAGGCGCCCGAACAAGAGCCCGGGCGCCGATTAGGCCGTGGAAGAGGTAAGAATTATGAATTACCTTTTAGCTGGTTGCCAAATCACGAATCAGCCCGTGAGCCGCTTCGTTCTTCAATTCAAGAGTGTACTCGCCGATAAGCTCACCGCACTCGTAGTCACCACTGCTCGCCAAAGGCTTGAAGTGAAAACTCCTTCCTGCAAGAGGCAAGACATTGACACGCGATGAATCTAAAAATAACACGGCGTCCTGCGGAATCCATCTGCTGGTGATTATACGGCAGATGCCGAAATCACTTTCATAGATGCTCACAAGGTTCGTAAACTTTGTGTCGCCTGCGGTGAATGTTCTGCTGTCCGCTGCGAAACTGTTAATCTTTCGCTTTTGGTAACCGCCTACAACTATCAAATCAACGTTGCCGTTACCATTTTCCCAGATGTTTCGCAGCATCAGGTTGACAGTTTCTTCGTCAAGCACTCCGCCCGCGGGAAAACCGGAATCACCATCATGCATCACGTTAGTTAAAAGGTGCTGAATAACACCCTTAAGTGACCGCCTTACAGAACTACCGCCCTGCGGGTCGGCGGCAGGCTGGCCGCCGTTGATGACCGTGTTCTCCAAATCACGAATAAGCTCGCGAAGGCGCTGCTGCTTCTGGTAATCCATCTCGTCGGCCAGGCCAAGTTGACTGGCAGCCATATCAGAACCGGACACCTCAACAGGAGCTGTGAATATCTGTGTATAGTTACCCTTGCGAACCCGGTTAGTGAATCTGTTATTCGGCTTGGCTGCCCCTTCAAGTGACGCATTGCCGAGAATATTTATAACCTGTCCGTCAACAAGATTCTCTTTTGTAGTACCGGCATAACCGCGAACAACAGTAAGGTTATCGTTGGTAACCTGAGTAACCAACACCAGTTCTTCACTGCCTTCGACCTGTATCTGGTCGCCAGCCCGGAATCTGCCGCCGTTGGCTACATCAAAAGTCGTCTCATTCAATGGATCACCAATAGTAGAGTCGTCAACCACATCCCTGTTGGGAAGCAATTCGTCTTCCAGCCACTCATGATGGGTGCTCTTCGCATCGCGAAGCGGGTCTCCCAACGCATCCAGAAGCGGCGTCTCATAGGGTGAAATAATTCCAATCAAATCTGATACATCTTCGGCAAGCTCTGGTAATGTACTGCCTGCCAAGTATGTAGCTTTACCTGTAAATGCCATAATACTCTCCAATCACACCCGATATGTCGGGTCATTATTCATTATTCTCAAATCATTAAAGAAAATTTCGCCTTAACTTCAGGTACTCCTGAAGGTCTCTTGAGCTTCCCGACATTGCCGCCCTTTTCGCTGCTTTTTCAAGAGAGCTTCTGCCGGTATCAAGCCTGTCTTTGGCCGGCGTGGTCCGTGTAACTCTTTCAGATGAATGGCCTGCCTCGGCCAAGCCGAACAAATAAGTCTTTTCGGCCTTCAACTGCTCAACGATTTCATCCAAATCCGCATCTTTTTTTTCCGCAGAACGCTTTTTAGCCATCAGCAAAGCTGCCTCTAAGTCGCTGGCTCCTGCGTCAACAAGCTTACGAGTCAGCCTCTGCTCGCCTTCGAGCTGTTTTGCATAGCCGGAAAGTTCTTCAGCCTTGCGTTTTGTTTCCTTAAGTTGTTCAGTCAATTCTTCAACTTTCCGTTCCGACTGCTGTGCCCGTTTGCGATAGCGGATTGATTCGGCCACCGGTACCAATCTTAAATTATCAACTGTTTCTTCACCGTCATCTTTGTCTTCTGACATTACTTGTGCATCTGCATCAACCTGATTCATAACTACTCCTCTTGATAAAATGTCTAAATAAAAACTAAACACTCAAAACTAAGAACTTATAGTGTCGTAACCGAGTTCTTTAAGCACCTGCCCAGTCGGAACGCCAAGTTCTTTTTTAATCTGGGCCTCCTGAAGCTTTTCCATTACATTTTCCGGCAGGGGACTTTGAAAAACTATCTCAACATCCCGCTCGGCAGGTTTGGTTTTGTAAATCCCCGCTGTATCAAGAATCGAAAAAGCCATCTCAATCATCTTTTTGATGCCCTGACTGTAGGTATAACGCTTTCGCTCGGTCTTTGAGAGCATCCCCATAAGTGTCAGCCTCAGTGCCACAGCGCTTGTCAGATTACCGAGCTTGTTTTTGATAACACCGGCAACCAGAGGCGTAACTCCGCTTACCTTGTCCATAGCTTCGCGAACTTCGGCGATGTGCAAATCTTCACTTGGAGTAGCTGCGTCTCCGCCGAATTCCTCAATCTCCGCATCGGGATTATCCGTACACCACATCCTGCCCGGAGCGACAGGCCGATTCTCAAAACCCTCTATCCCCTTGCCGAGATACATCTTGAAAGACTGGAATGTAATTCGGCTTGCCCTGTCACTGAGTCTTGTATTCAGCTCATCTTGAAGCGGCATCAAAGGCTCAACATCACTTAGTCCCTCGTAGTAATAAGGCTGAGCGATATTCTGTATGTGAACTACCGGCAAAAAGCCCCACGGTAATTCACCCTGGCTGACAAGCTGCCTGTCCTCATACCGCTGCCAAGCGTCGCTTGAGATAATTTCAGTTATCTCAGACGAATCACGCACCGTTCCGCTTCGCCTGCTCGGCGACACTAATCTCGAAAGGAATGTGTCCTTGCCGGTAATACTGTTTTTGCTCTGCCTGAAATGCTGTATATAATAAATTATTTTTCGATAATCGGACTCATCCAGGACAGGCAATGCTCTCGGCGCTTCTATCAATTCAAGGTCGATTGCTCGTGCCGCATTGAGCACATCTTCGAATGAAGTGACTTTGGAGGTATCCCGATGTAAATTGGGAGGTGGTATGGGTATTTTTTCGCCAGGTTTGACTATGCAATCGACAAATCCGTAAACGCCTCCGAGCACCGCCATATCCTGAAAAAATCCGATGCCGCCGTTAGCTGCAAACAACGCTTTAACTATCGTCTCTATTTCTTCTCGTTTTGAGCTGTCCGGCGACTTTGAGGCAAAACTTATCATCTTGCCGAAAAGAAAATCGACCGCCGCGTTTATCCGCCAGGCGATGTCATTTTCAATCACAACTTCTTTGCGCTGAATGTCACTGACCGCTTCGGCGCCGAATATATCCGAACCAGCAGAGTGTAACAAACCGGTAATCCGCGCAGGCAGACCATACTCCTGCGCCTGAACATAACATCTGCCCGTCTCATTAACTTTCCTGTCCGCAGCGCTTAGATTATGCGTATCGATTATCCGGTTGGTATAATACTCCCAAAGCTTACTGAACTGAACTGCAATATCAGGCGATTTCTCTTCTATAAGCCACTCAATAAATTCAGCGTCAATTGATTCACTGCCAAAAACCTCAAGCTCAAATGCCATTCTTATTCCTCGATATTGGTTAACTGTTTCCGCTGTCTCTTCGTAATTCGTAATTCTGCATTCTACATTCGATATTCGTTTTTTATGTCCTCCTCTACTATTGGGCGAACTTGCGCATTTGGTCGCGCTTTTGCCAAAATTTTTATGCCGAATTATGACGTAAGTGCTTATCTAGTAAGAAATAAAAAAAATATTAAAAATTCCCATTTTAGGTCTGTACCCCCCTGCGCATTTGGTCGCGCATAATCGTTATAATCGTTATATCTTATCCATCTTAACACCTATTTTAGCAGTGTGTAAATGCTCGGAAAAACGCGAGAGTATGAATAGAAGAGATGTGAAAATTCTCAATGCGAATCATGGTTTACGAGATAAGAGCAACAAGATATGAGTCGCCATTAACTACTTGTCCGCCTCTGGAGGATTCACTAACGACTACTTGTCCGCCGTAGGCGGATTCACTAATCAGGAATGTTTTTGCAGCAGTTCGATGATTTCGGCTCTGGTTGGAAGTGATTCTATCGAGCCGAATTTTGTGCAGACCAGCGCCCCCGCCGCTGACGCGAATTCCACCGCGCCTTTGATGTCATCCTTTACAGCAACATAAGCAGCCAAGGCACCTGCGAAGGCGTCACCGCAGCCGGTCTGGTCAACTAATTCAACTTCAAAAGCAGGGATATGGTCGGCGCTGTTTCTATCAACGATAACACAGCCTCGCCTGCCCATAGTAATAATCGCTGTTCCCGCGCCGCGCGCGATTAAATCCGAACCTATCATCTTCGCCGTGCGGATATTAGCTGTGGATTGCTCGGTAATGTCCGCCGCTTCATAAAGATTCGGTATGATAATATCAACGTCAAAATACTCCATCAGCAAATCGCTTTTAAGGTTCTCCGTCTCTATTGGCCTTGCAGGATTGAGAATGATTTTGGTATTGGAAAGTTTGGCAAGCCGAATCGCCGATACAATCGCCTGCTGCGGTAGCTTGCCGTGAATCAAACACACATCGGCATTGGCGATTATCTGCTCAGCGGCGGTGATTTCCCTTTCAAGCAGTGAGGTATTAGCGCCTTCATAAACACAGCATGCGTTTTTTCCTGCGGTATCGACCATTGTCATCAATATGCCGGTATTTTTGGCTTCAGCGGTATAAACATAATCTGTGTTGACCTGGTATTCTTCAAGGTTCATTCTCGCAGCTTCGCTCAGAGAACCACCACCGACTTTACTTATCAGATGAACATTACAGCCGCATAAAGCCGCCTGGATTGCCTGGCGCGGACCTGCTCCGCTTACCGCAAGTGAAAAAGCCGAACCCGATACCGATTGACCCCCTGCTGGTATGACATCGCACTTGATAGTGATGTCAATATATGTCCCGCCCACGACGACTACTTTTGGCTTACGTCCGTTCATATAGCCCCTGTCCCGATTTATCGGGATTAACCATTAAAAGTATAATCCGTCATAGCGTATTTGCAAAACATTTTTTTATCGGAAATACCATCAAACTATCCGAAAATCATTTATCGTAAATCGAGTATCGAGTTTCAATCCATCGCATTATCACTGAAACAACATATTCGATTTTCTCTTTTGTCAGCGTTTTGCTTTTGGATATTTTATGCCATTTTTCAAGGCAGCCTCGACAGCCCCGATGCACATCGCCGTTGCGTGCTGGGCAATAAATACCGGATAGCCTTTCACCGGAGTTTGCCTGCCGTCGTTCTTAGGCTGTGCCGGTGCTAATCTCTTTGTTACAAAATCCCTCGCGTGTTCTGCTATTACCTCAAGCCCCCTGTCGTTGATGTACTGTATATCTTTATCGCTGAGCTTGAACTTCCCACGGAACTTCGACTTCTTCAGCCGGCACAATATCTCTTCAACATCACGCATTTTTCAGAGGGTAACAATATAGTTGTCAATATATCTCTGTATAGCTGCTATTGTTTCATCCTTCAATACAGAAGGGCTTTGAGCCAGCCATACCGTGAAATTATACAGGTCTCTGGCATCTGTCTTTAGCCATTTTTTATTATTGAGAAGAAAATACAACAGCGTTGAAACAGCTATCCTTTTATTGCCATTTTGGAAAGGATGATTCTTTACCATCAGGTACATGAGCACGCTTGCCTGGTCAATAAGATTTTTATAAAGATACTTACCGCCTATTCTCATAAAAGGCATAGCAACGCAGCTTTCGAGTATATTAGGGAAACGTGTCGTATAATCCGGTATCGGCTCGTCAAAACTCAAGTGCTGCCTTGCAAGCTCGAAGGCAATATGCTCAATGTCCTGTATTGATATCTCCTTAATCATTCCTTCCCTAACAGCCTTAGAGTTTCACCATACTCAGCGATAATTTTTTGCACGGCATTAGCTATATTTTGCTTATCTTCGTCGGTTATCTTTTTGTTTAATAACTTCAGTATGTGCTCATCTGTAATTACATAGGCATGTCCTATTTTTCTTGCCTTAATCTTGCCACTCTTTACCCACCGGTAAACAGTAACTCTGCTCAAACCAAGCATCTCGGCAAGCTCTGGAACAGTTATATCTAACATTGTTTCACCTTATAATTCATGCAACATATGTTTCATTATTATGTTATTGTAACATATGTTTCGTTTATTTCAATATGAAACTTTATAAAATCTCATTATTGCATGTTTTCACCATATTTCCTATATAGGAAATTGACTGTTTTTGTGCAACACTCCATATCTATCTGTATTTACTACACTTACAGAACAATAAATCAGATATATCGGTAACAGTATAAAGCAATCTATGTTTGATAATTACAGAATATTAATAAATATTATCATTTTTCCAATTTTTTACTTGACAGGGTTTGCTGCATACTATATAATACCATTATGTTTGATATTATTCAAACTGCAAGTATAACTTAAAATAGAAAAAGACAGGGTGTTATGTGCCCTGCGATTTGGTCTGTTAAGAGGAAACCTACTAAGCAAAAAACAAAAATATAAAGTGCTTAGTCGATAAACAAAAACTGACCAGACAAATCAAAAACTCAAACTGTAAAAAGGCCAAGCAAAAAGTCTCTGCCCTTATTTAAATCAGAGTTTCTCTGCGCGCCTGATTGAAAAATAATACAAATAGTTTTAACCGGATAGCGATTCACAATTCAACAACAATGAGATGCGAATTATGAATACCGAAAACATAAAACTAACAGAACAAAACCAGAAAGAACAGCTTGGGCTTCGTGATAATATCAACATCATCCGAAGCCGCGCTGAACTGCTCGATGAACCAGACCGGACGCTGATAAAAATGTACCTCGACAAACAAAACAGCTTCAGGCAAATCGCCCTGCTTACAGGTGTAAACGAAGCCACCATTTCAAGAAAAATAAAAAGGATAATGAGCAGGTTGAGTAATAACGACCTTTGGCCCAAACTTAAATACTCAAGTCGATTAAAATCTCCTGAAATGAAATATATAAAAGAACACTTTATCAAAGGCAGAAGCATCAGGGCAATCGCTAAGAAATACAAGATAAGCTACCATACTGTAAGGCGGATAATTAACAGAATAAACAGACCGGCACAAAACAAACAATATAAAGTTAAACATCGCTCCTATTGAAACAGAAATATGACACAATATTCAATTAATAAAACGATCGACAGGTTTACAAATCTGACCGATAACTGCATCGCTGTTATGCGGATGTTCGGTCTAACCAAAGAGCGGCTTTACAGAATACAGTTTCACTGCGACTGCACTATCGAAATCGCTTTCGGTAACATCATTTATATAACAGGACCAAGCGGCAGCGGTAAAACGATAATACTAAACGAGCTTAAAAAAGCGATAACGAAAAGCAACCAAACCTGCCTGAATACCGTTAAAATGACTAAGGATAAAGCCGTTATTGATTGTTTCGATACCGGCCTGTCAGAGGCCCTTAAGTACTTATCTACAGCGGGTTTAGCGGATTACCCATCGCTGCTTAATACACCAGCAAATCTAAGCGAAGGCCAGCAGTGGCGACTTAGATTAGCGATCGCTTTATCGAAACAAAAACCGTTTATTTTCGCGGATGAATTCTGCTCGGTACTGGATAGAATAACCGCGTCGTGCATCGCGCACAATATCAGAAAGTTCGCGGACAGATACAAGGTAACATTCATATTAGCTTCAGCCCATCAGGACATCCTTGCCGACCTTCTGCCCGATGCGATTGTTACAAGAGATATGTCAAATAATACTGAAATCACTTACAAAACAATAAATTCAAAGGCTTAAATTTCGTTTTTCGGTTGCGCCGCTCGTATCGGTTGCGTTATACGTTTTCGAAGCTTTACGAAACCGAACTACGACTTACGATACGCGCCGCGAAACCGCAGCCGCATAATCTGTTCTAATAAATAATAAGGGATTTATAATGCAAACACTTGCGACAAAAGACAAAGTTTTAATTACAGAAGGTTCTTTTGGTGATTTCAAAAAGCTCAAGCGTTATCATTATCGATACAGCAGGCCTGGACCTTTCAGTAAGATATTTTCCGCCAGGCTAAACAATACTCTCGCAGGCGTGATAGTCTATTCGATGCCGAATCCATCGGTCGCTCTCCGCAACGTCGCTACTAATAATTACTTTATGGGCCACGACAGAAGAACATTAATATCACTCGTAAACAAAACCATTCGCACAATCAGCAGGGTGATAGTCGAGCCTCAGTTTCGAGGAATGGGATTAGCTACAACGTTAGTTCGTGACACTATGCCTCTGCTTAACATACCAATTATCGAAGCCTTAGCGGTGATGGGTTATGTAAATCCGTTCTTTGAAAAAGCCGGAATGAAAGCCTATACCGCGCCGCTCGATGCTAACTGTGTGAGAATGGCTGAGGCGCTTAGCCTTGTTGGTATTGAAAATGATATGCTTGTTGATACTGAAGCAGCACAAGCTCAGATCGAAAGTTTATCACAAGGCAAGAAACTATTTCTCGAACGTGAAACAAATCGCTTTTTGCAGGGCTACGGCAATAGAAAGCTTATGCCGCAAGGCCTTGCCAGAACTGGATTTATATTAAGCAAACTATCCAATAGACCGGTATATTACATATGGAGAAATGAAAAGGTAAAAACTCAAAATGCAAAACCATAATTCAAAAATTAAAACCGTTGAATTGAAATACCTTTTTCCGCATCCCGATAATCCGAACCGGATGAGCAAAGAGAACTTCCGCAAGCTCAAACGTCATATCGAGCGAACCGGCAGATACGAACCTGTTATCGTCAGACCAAAGACCACGCAATACGCAGTACGCGATACGCAATACGAAATCATCAACGGTCATCATCGGGTAGAGGTTTTAAAACAGTTAGGCTATGAAAAATGCGACTGCGTCGTCTGGGATGTCGATGACGATGAGGCTCGATTGCTTCTTGCAACCCTGAACAGACTAAGCGGCAATGATATCCTCGAAAAGAAAACCGCACTATTGGAAAAGCTAAATGCTAAATACGATATTAAAGAATTGTCAAAACTGCTGCCGAACACCAAGCCGCAAATCCAGCGTCTAATAGAGCTGAATAAAAACAAACTCGCTCTGCAAATCAGCGAGCAAAGTGTTAATCTGCCCAACGCGATTGTCTTCTTTCTTAATAATGAGCAAAAGAAATTCGTCGAAAAAGCAGTTCGATTAGCACCGCCACCTGTGGGCGGTGCAAAATTAACAAAAGCGCAGCGTAATGCACTTGCTATAACACACATCGCAAAGGAATATATCGAAAGGATTCACAATGAGGAAAATCAATTACATTCAGCTTGAACCAGCAGAGGTGCTGCTGGATTATCACACATCACAAATGACGCCTGAACAGTTCGGCTGTTACTGGCTGATTGTGATAAATCTTTACTGCAATAAAGGCAAGCTGCCTTGCGATACAAATGAGCTGAAAATATTGTGTAAAGGCTCGGAAAACTTCGAATCGATATGGAAAAAAATCGAAACAAAATTTCAAAAAAGGAACGGTTTTCTAAAGCACAAACGGGTTACAAAAGAATTGCGACAGGCCAAACACCGTATGAAAGTCGCTACTGATAAAGGACTTAAAGGAGCACAAGCCAGATGGCACAGGGACAGCTCAGGCAGTGACACGAGTATAGCTAAGAAAAGTAAAGTAAAAGAAAGTAAAGAAAAACAAAGAAAAGAAATTAAGCGGTTGTTGAATGAGCTTAAAACAGAAGGAGATTTATAGATTTGGTTAATTAGTTAGTTGTTAATTGGTTAATTGATGCCAGATGCGCTTCGCTCCCATTTAACCATTTAACCAATTAACCATTTCGCAGAAGGAGATTTATAAAATGACGGACCGGCAGATTATCGGATTTATCAGTGAAGTCATAATGGCGCTCTGGCCTGACTGCGACATCAACAAAGAGCAGCTTCGACCGTGGACCAAGGCCCTTCGCAGGTTCGATTACGACATTGCAAGACTCGCCGCCGAGGAGCACTACGCATCACCGCTCGGCCAGTACAAACAGCCGAAACTTTTTGCGATAATCGAAAAGGCAAGAGCACTTACTCCGCGTACGAATCGAAAAGAATCCGTACACTTCGAGCCGGATGTCTTTGTGCAGTGCGTTGAAAATGAGAAGGTCGGGCAGTTCTTTGCGATTATTCCGCCTGCGAGATTCTACAATGACCGCGATTACATTATGAAAGCCGCCGAGCGTACCCGTAGAAAAGCCGAAGCCTGCTACAGCGGCAGGTGGGTAACAATCCAGCAAACCAGCTATACCAAACTCCGCGACCAGCTAATAAACTGTCGAACAAAATACCAAAATTAGGCCGGATTTATCGGACAATAAGCCCACAAAGCGATGTACTGATTTAATACTAAAATATTTAATTTTAGTATTTGCAACAGTGATAAGTTGGATTTTTACGTTAAAAACGTGGTATTTCGGTGATTTTTTACATCCATTCGTAAAGGAAAAACGTATAAAAACCTTGACTAAATGTTTGATTATCGTAGCCTAACTGATTCTAACAGTAGAGAAGGGCTTGATTTCCGCGTGAAGTTGCTGTATAATCTATACAGAAGAAATGAGAAAACTTATGAGTTCAGGGAAGAACAAGCCAATATTTCACGATGGAGTGTGTAATTTAGCTGACCTTGAAGGACGAAATATCGAATTAAAAGAGGAGACATGGGAAAATCATATTATTAAGGAAAACAAGCGGGAATATTTCCGCTATCAGTTTGATAAGATTATTTTGACGCTGCAATCACCCGACCGGATAGTTAATGATTCAAAAGAAAAAGATGTCGTTCACTACGAAAAACATTTTGACGATTTTTATATTCTAAACACAGTTCTTCAACAAGCGTATGTATATGTAATAGTGAACTGGAAAACCTTAAGGATAAGAACCGTTTATGCCGATAGAAAACAACGGACAAAAGGTAAAGTAATATGGCCGTCAAAAAGTTAAAAATAGAACACCATTACGATTCCGAAGAAGACGTTTTATATATTAGCTTCGCGGATGATGAACCTACCTATACGGAGAGCATCGATGATTTGTTATATATTGAACTTGGGTGGTTTAGCGGCGTACCTAAAGGCTTCCGTATTATGAGCCCAAGGGCAAATAATATCGATATAATCGGTTTTGTAGTAAAGCAGTTAAAACAAGTGGTAGAGCATCGCCGGAAAGAACTGAAGCAAGAAGAAGAACTGTTTGGCAGCATGCTTAAACAAAAATTACCGGAGATGCTTGCTGCCCAAACTTGAAAAATATATCTCAAATCTCTTTAGCCCATAAATTAAATCTCTTGAATTTTCAAACTATAATGTAATCATGAAAATTAACATGGGTACATCCGGGAGTCCCATAGTACCTCCAGCTATTAAAAAGTTAGTGCTTGGTACCGAAGAAGATAGTATTTAAATGTACGGCGGCAGATGGGTAACAATCCAGCAAACCAGCTATACCAAACTCCGCGACCAGCTAAGCCAGTACAGAAAATCACTAAAAACGGCCTGAAAGCCCTAAAAACCCGAAAATAAGCTAATTTTTTATTTGATATTAGTCGAACAAAATAGTATAAATATAATAGAAGAAGGAGTAGGTTAAGGACTATATGGGACAGGTAACATTTCAATTCGACCGTGAAAAAGCAACACAAGCTATTGTTTGGCTCATCAAGCGAAATAATGGTTCTATGGACAAGCTACAATTAGTGAAATTGCTTTTTTTAGCAGACCGCGAACATTTATCTAAATATGGCAGACCTATCGTAGGTGGTTCATATTACGCTATGGATTATGGACCAGTTTCCTCGCAACTTCTTGATTACCTAAATGAGCCAATAAATAAGGAGTCAGCCTTTATTGTAGATAAAAACCACACAATTATTGCACAAAATACAAGCGGCCAGGAATGGTTGTCCCAATCGGATTTGGATGTCCTCGACGAAATATACAAATCTTATGGTCATGTAGATAAATGGAAGCTAAGAGACATTACACATACATTCGCAGCTTACAAGAAAAACGAACCTTCAGAAGGTGGTAGACAACCTTTACCATACGAAGATTTCTTTTTAGACATGGATGTCGATGCCCAGAAAATGCTCGAATTAATACTTCATGAGCAAGAAGCCTGGGTAGAATTCGATTAATGGACTTACCAGATGATATAAAAATACAGGGTGTTTTAGTACAGGGGGGAGCTTTTAAAGCCAAACTCGACAAAGATGATTATGGTCGCTTTTACTTTATTCTAAATAAAAATCCGCAGGATGATATATTTATTATACTCTCAACCAGTACTACTGCCTTTGATTTACATAGATCATGTCCAGATGGAGACGACGTACATATATCACTAACACCGGATGATTATCCTCCTTTTTATAAAAACTGCCTAATATGCTGCGGAACACCAAAGCTTCTTAGAAAAGAACAAAAAAATAATTTATTAATGAAGTTGAAATCTGATAAATATGAACTGCTTCCACCCCTTCCTCCTGTAATAATCGAGAAGATTAAAATAGCGATTTCTAAAAGCTCAACAATTCCACCCGCTATTAAAAAGTTGGTACTTGGCCCTGAAGAAAACCATAGCTAACCCTACGGCGGCAAGTGGCTGACGAGCCAGCGAACCTGCTACACCAAACTCTACGAGCAGCTAAATGAGAATAGGCGGAAAACTATTTCAAAATAATACCTTGAAAAATCAACGGTTTTAGCTACAATATGCGGACAGGCATTTAAGGAGATAAATATGGGAAAAAACACACGAGCTAAAAACATTACCGGTTTTTCAATCGTCTTACTGTTAGCGATGCAATTGTTTTACTGCGGCTGCGCCCGGCAGAGCGTTTTGGTAACAAAACAAGGAAATTGCAATCTGAAAATCCTCTCAACCGAGCCGAAGTCGCCCGCGATTCTTCAGGCAGGCGACAAAGTCTACGTCAATTTCAAATACGATATGGGTGATTACGATTCCGTCCAGATTTTGGCAAGACCACGCTCTAATGGAAGTGAAACACCGGGTTACAAAGCGCACGGTTCGCCTGTCTATAACAAGTATGACGGAGCAAAAGATTCAATACAGGGTTATTTCTTTTTCGATGAGCCTGCTGTCGTTGATGAAATCATCGTTCGAATGAAAGACAAAAACAGAGGTGATTATGTCTGCGTTGCGAAGAAAAAGGTAAATCTTAAATGGCTCGGCTACAGCAAAAAAGAAGTAAAAACACCTGACCGGCGCTCTACTAAATCCAGAACAAGAAAAACTGAAAGTGTTTTGAATCTGTTGGACAGCACCGCTTTTATCATCGGATTCAAACCAGTACCACCGTTTAATCCTCGCACTGCTAAAGAGCTTCTGTATGAATTTAACAGAAACCATCCGCGGGGAGTACGCACTCATCACTTTAGAACCAAGGCAGGTGGCAATAAATTAAGAGGTTATATTTGCACCGACGACCGGGAGGATTTAAAAGCTCTGGTCGATATGTTGAACAACCGTAAACAATTAGAATTGATATCAATCAGCGCCGTCAACCAGGAAGAGTTTGAGGAACACTGTCGTTTAGGCCAGCCGTCATTGCTTACGCCAGGGACAAGCTATATGGATAAGCAGGATAATAGCTTGGAAATTATATCTATTGAACCGGCTTCTCCAGCTGTTTTAAATGCTGGAGAAAAATTGTATATCAATTTCCGTTATACATTAGGCTCATCCGAAAAAGTACAAATATGGGCACGCCCATATACAAACGGAAATAAAACACGAGGTTATAATGCCCACGGTTCTACTACCTATAACAAAAAAGAACAAGAAACCGGCATAGCTCAGGGATGGTTCTTTTTTGACGAGCCAACCAAGGTCGATGAAATTATCGTTCAAATGAAAGACAGAGACAGTGGCGATTATGTCTGCGAAGCAAAGAAGAAGGTCGACGTGAGTTGGCTCGGCTACAGCAAACCAAAAGAAGTTAAAGCTGACAGCCGTCAATCATGTTGCTCGTCTTCCAAATGCAAAATTTCTCCGTTGCCGGCAGCAGATAAAACCAAAACAACTTTTACGCAGCCGAAACCTAACATGATAATAGAAATTTTTGGATCAGATGAACTGGATAAAGAAATGTATGATACCATTGCAAAAACTAACTCTAATCTGATAAATTCTGATAAACAAAAAGACCAGGGTGCGCTTGTTTATCGAGTTCGTTCTGAAGATAAATACCTAAGCCGGGCAAGGACCGAATTTCACTGGACAGGGAATAGACGCGGCGGCTACAGGCCGGACGAGATTTCCGAAGGTCAGACAAAAGTCGTATTCGACCGCGATGGCCAGTCGGCAGAGCTTCGCGTAATTCATCCCGATTATCACGAGTTCCGCCGCCCGTTAGTTTTTGAAAAGGGAAAAGTAATAGTGTGGGATGATATTTTCCTGGAGCGTGTATCGCCCGAAAATTCCTGCACAGTAAAAGGAACGGTTCATCTGGAAGATGACGCCGACCCAAAAGGAATACGTGTTTCGAGCGGCGGCACCTCGGCTACGACCGATGACGAAGGGAATTTCATCTTGAAAGGCCTTCGCTCCGGCGAGGTGCATATAGGCGCAGGGAAATCCGGCTATTATGGTCTTTACACAACAGTAAACGTCGCAAAAGGCCAAACCGCAACATGCAAACTTAACGGATACCGCATAAGGAAAGCAAAAGTCAGATGGGTTTATCAGCCGGACGACTCGAAAGACTTTACCAAAGATAATATAGTTACCGGAACCGCCATTCTTCAGGACCGTGAGCTAAATAGGGTGAGTTTTGCCGAAGGCTTCAAGCAGGTTCACGGCAAAAGTGATTTTTTTGTGCATCAAGTCGGAGGCGACCTTTTTATTATGAATACAGACGCAAGGTCAGGTGACGGCCCAGCCTTTATTGAGACCGACATATCTTTTGATGAGATTACTAAGGTGCCCGACGTCGATTTCAGACGGAGTACCAGGATGACACTTAAAGCCGGCAAAGTTTATATCTTTCGATGTTATGACGGACAGCATTATGCCAAGATGGAGGTACTCGAAATAATCGATTGACGCTCTAACAAAGACGGAAGCACTTTCTACAAGCTATCCGCTGTAAGCTACGCATTACCAAGGACCGAGCGATGAGCGACGGCAAATAGGTGTCGAATTTACTGTGGTACTTTGGCGATGATGCCCTTTATCTCCGATGGAGTAAACGCCCGAAGCGTCTGCGTTTTGACATTGCCGAGCGAACTCAGGCCAAGCATCGCAGCGGCTACCGATTCATCGTCCGGAGCTTCAAGCACCATCGCCGCATCATAACTGCCGATAGTCCAATAGATTTCCTTGACGCTTACTCCGACTTTTTCAGCCATGGCTTTGAACGTAGCGCCTCGGTCGGCGGTGTCCCTGAAATTCGCAATGCCTTTTTGAGTGAAATTTACCAATGAAATAAACGAAGCCATAATCATACTCCTTTCTAATTAATTATGTTCTTAAAGGGCAATACAATTTACCAATGCTGCAATCCCACGATAGATGTTAGTGCTTTATTATATCCCGCGTCGCTCATATTAAAACACTAAAAGATAAAAATCTGTGGTTTGCTGGTTTATCTTGTTATTTGACAAATACTTTGAATCGGTTAACCTGAATACTATGGACTTTCTCCAACTTGTAACAAAAAGGTACAGCGTCAGGAAATACGCAGACCGTAAGGTCGAACCCGACAAAATCGCTCGTTGTATCGAAGCGGCAAGGCTGGCACCATCGGCGTGCAATTCTCAGCCCTGGAAATTTGTCATCATCGATGAACCCGAACTGAAAACCAAAGTCGCGAAAGCTGCTTTTGAAAAGATTATTTCAATTAACCGATTTATTTTCGAAGCTCCGGTACTGGTTCTGCTCATCTCCCAACCGCAGAAGCTCTCCGCGAAGTTGTGCGGTATAGTCAAACGCAGAGATTTTAGGCTGATGGATATCGGAATCGCAGCCGAGCATTTCTGCTTAGCTGCGGCTGAGCAGGGATTAGGAACGTGCATGTTAGGCTGGTTCAACGAGAGGCCGGTCAGGAAATTACTGTCTATACCGAAAGGCAAGAGAATCGAACTTGTCATCACAGCAGGCTATCCCGATACCGACAAAATCCCAGCCAAAAACCGAAAGACAACCGGCCAAATCACCAGCTACAATAAATTCTAACCCCTTATAATACAATATGATAAACGCATTTGGCCTGAAATAAATGCATGGATGTTGGCCACAATTAACCATAAATATATTGTATTTTTACAGAATATTTACTATATATATGTAGTCAGATGTGCCGATAAATACTATGTATATATAGTCCCATTTTGTGCTTAAAACATTAGATTCAGGTGCTGATATGAATGCCAAACATATAAAACTTGCCAGAGAACAACTGGATGCGACCTTACAGCGTTTCAAGCCTATAGCTGAACTGACTGTGCCGGCCAAGGGCTGGGTACGCGCTATCCGTGATGCGATGGGTATGACAGGAAGGCAGCTTGCCGAGCGTCTGAATGTGAATCAACAACGAATCGCACGCATCGAGCAGGACGAAAAACTCGGGAAAGTAAAACTTGAAACACTCATGAAAGTGGCCCAGGCCTTAAATTGTAAATTCGTTTACGGTTTTGCCCCGAAAGACAGCCTTGAGCAGACAGTAAGAAGACAAGCCGAACTGGCAGCTAAAAAACAAATGTCTCGCAGCGACCAAACGATGAGGCTGGAAAATCAGGAGCTTAGCAACAAGGAAAAAGAAAAGTCGCTGAAAGACCTGTCCGAGGAAATCGTCAACACAATGCCGAAAACACTATGGGACGAAAATGGTCGAGCTTGATTATACAGAAGGCGCAACACCGCTAAATAATGATGAAATAAAAGGGCTTATACCTACGCACATTACCACACGCGCAGAGATAGACAGATGGGAACAGGACAATATCAACGAAGCGCTTATCTGGCTCGGCGAGCGTAAACCAAAAGATATTCTAAGCGAATCATTTATGAAGTTACTGCATAAAAAGATGTTCAGCAATGTCTGGAAGTGGGCGGGAAAATTCAGGCAGAGCGAAAAAAATCTCGGCGTTCCATATTACACGATTTCCATCGAGCTGAAAAAGCTAATCGATGACTCCAAATACTGGATTGAGAATAAAACTTTCATAGAAGATGAAATTGCCGCACGCTTTCACCACCGGCTGGTATCAATACACTTATTTGCAAACGGCAACGGCAGACACGCAAGACTGGTGGCTGATATTATTTTAGAAGACATTTTTAACAAACCGCCTTTCACCTGGGGCAGAACCGACCTTGTCAAAGCAGGCGATGACAGAAAAAGGTATATCGAGTCACTTGTTGAAGCTGATAGAGGTGATTATACAAAGCTGTTAAACTTCGTCAGGTCTTAATCGCAGGATGGAACTTGTACCACATATTTAACATTATTTATGTTTAATTCATATACCGACTAAGTGCTTGTTAATAAAGGAGTTAAAGATTTATATAAAAAAACAGAATTTGCTTGACTAAAAATGCCGACAATGTTATCATATATGATAACATTGAAATGGTTGATTAAGGGGACATATAATGCGAGGAGCAGAAGAACATTTTGGTAATTATTTGAAAAGTTTAAGGCTAAAAGCTGGTTTTGGGTTAAGAAGGTTTGCGAGTTTAATCGAGATGAAGGCTTCAAATTTATGCGATATCGAACACGATCGGCGAGCAATGCCAAAAGAATATCTGGAGCCTGTGGCCGATGCTCTTGGATTAGAGCAAGCAAGTCCTGAATGGGAAAAGTTTTTTGAGCTTGCTCGCAAAGACGACGAAATTCCCGCAGACCTTAAGAAAGTTACACAACGGAAATTAGTACCGGCCTTGCTTCGAACTATTGACAACGTACAACTATCCGATGAAGAGATCAAAAAACTCATCGAAGATATCCAAGGTCGGAGAATAAAAGAAAATGAATCCCGCTGATTATCTAAAAACATACCAACTTCCAGAATTAGAAAAAATCGCACATAAAGAAATAAAAAAGCTTGGGGATTCACTCACAATTCCGGTAGATATTGAAGAAATCGTTGAAAATTTCAATGATATCGAAATCGATATTCACCGAGGATTAAAAGATAACCATCATACCTGGGGTATGGTATCAAGAGATTTGGAAACGGATAAATTTGTAATCATGGTCGATGATACTTTGCTGGATATAGACCATCTCAAAAAAATATATCGAATGACCATCGCCGAGGAATTTGCACATATATTATTACACAAAAAGGCTATTGAGAAGGTTTCTACCCTGGATGACTTCAAAGCTCTGCAAAATCATGGTAACTGGCATAAACACGAACGTAATGCTAAGAGGCTTGCAGCAATGATTCTAATGCCGTCTGCAAATGTTTTGAATGACAGTCGCAAGCTATATACACAATTTGTGCAACATATAGGTTTCGAAAAACCACAGGTTTTAAAGAAGTTTTTAACAAGTAAAATGGCTGATCGTTACGAAGTATCAAATCAAAGTATGACTTTCAGGCTTGATGAATGGCCGATAAAAGTCTTGAGTAAAATTGATGAGGCCATGAAGAATCAATTAGACTTTTTGGATTAAATGTCCCTCTCGTTGATAGCTTTGCATATAACATAAACCAATGTTCTCCAAGTCAAAACAAACCGACCAAATCTCCAGCTACAATAAATATTAAAGCCGCTTTGGCTACATATAGTCAGCCTAAAGTCTTATTAATTACTCAAACTGACCGATTTAAAGGCAAAATAAATGTTAACATCAACTAAAATAATAACTTACGCTAAAATGTCATTCCCGCCCCTGCTTTCGCAGGGGTAAACTTGTCCCCGCGGAAGCGGGGAGCGGGAATCCAGAAAGCTGAAAAACAAACTGGATGCCTGCTTTCGCAGGCATGACAGTCACGTCGGTCAATTTGAGTTAATTACTTACTTTTAATTGTTACCTTCGCAGGGGCAAGGCCTTCTGATTCGGCGTTCAAAGTTATTTCACCGGCTTGGCCTTCGACGCTCCTGATAATCACAAGACACAAGCCATTATAGGCATTTCTGCTTTTTGCCTGAAATGAATCCTGGTTTGTCGCATCGCCATTAGCGGTTGCGATAATCTCGCCTGCCGCGGCGAATCCCGATAAATCGGGAGAAGCCGGGCCGGGCCCGCTCATTGAAAAGTTAATATAGTTATCAGCATCCGGCACAATAAGCCCCTCGGCATCGGTTAATTCGACTGTTACATAGCAAAGGTCTCTGCCGTCGGCTGTGATTGTCTCTCTATCCGGTTTCAATTGCAGCCTGGCGGCTGGGCCGGTCGTCTTTCTTGCTGCTGTAGCCCACTGCTTACCATCTTTGTAAGCAACAACCTTCAGTTCGCCCGGCACATACCTTACATCATCCCACCGCAGTCGGTATTCATATTGGCCTTTGGTCTTTCTGCCGAGACTTTTACCGTTCAGGAAAAGCTCAGCCTCATCGCCCGATGTATAAACGTGCACAGGCGTAATCTCACCGACACGCTGCGGCCAGTTCCAGTGCGGCAAAATATGAGCCATCGGCAACTCAGGCCGCCATCGAGCCTGGTAAATATAAAAGCGGTCCTTCCTGAATCCGCACAAATCCATAATCCCGAAATAGCTGCTCCGCGATGGAGCTTTGCCTTGCATCTTTTTGAGCTCTTCTTCAAAGGCTTTGCGTTCCTCTTCGGTCTGAAAATTCAGTCCGAGGGTCTCGTCCCGGTTATAAGGCGTCGGCTCGCCAAGATAATCGAATCCCGTCCAGACAAACTCGCCCGCCGTAAACGGATATTTGTCCAGCCCTTCGAACTCGATATCCGGCCTCATCGCCCAGCGCGGCGCGTACAAATCATAAGAGCTGACCTGGAAATTGAAAAAGCCCTGGTTTTTCTTCTCGTTCACCGGGAAAAAATACTCACCGCGCGAGCTGACACACGATGACGATTCACTGCTGTAAACCATCTTATCGGGGAATTTATCGTGAAAGTCGCCGTACAGATGAGGCTTATAATTAAAACCATAGACATCAATCGTCCCGGCAAAACCGTTATCCACCGAATTTGGGTCGTTACAGCCTGCTGTTACCGGCCGAGTTTTATCAAGCCGATGGAACAGCGATGTCAGATTCCTCGAAATCGCAAGCCCTCTTTCACCCTGACGCTGCTCACTGATTTCATTGCCGCTGCTGTACATAATAACACAAGGGTGATTACGGTCGCGCTTAACCATCGCGCGTACATCCCTGACATACCAGTCTCTAAACAGCCTTCCATAATCATTACTCGTTTTTCTGCCCGCCCAGCAGTCGAACGCTTCGTCGATTACCACAAAGCCCATCCTGTCGCAAAGCTCAAGTAGCTCCGGCGCGGGCGGATTATGGCTTGTACGAATCGCATTACAGCCCATCTCCCTTAAAATCTCAAGCTGTCTCTCAATTCCCCGCCTGTATATCGCAGTCCCTAAAGGCCCAAGGTCATGATGAAGACACACACCGTTCAAGGGCACCCGCTTGCCGTTCAGCAAAAATCCCTTATCAGCGTCAAATTCAATCATCCGGATACCGAAAATCGTTTCGTATGTATCTATTACTTTGCCATCCTGAATAATACTGCTGCGCAAACGATAAAGGTTCGGACTGTCGATATTCCATAGCTTCGGCTTATCTAAGACACAAGAGGTGCTTATCTTTGTTTCAAGATTCGCTCTTATCTGAACTTTCGTGGTTTCCCATTGAGCAACGAGATCTTCGGGTTTATCCAAAGGACTGATTTGGTTCTTCACCGTTACCACAGCATCTTCACTCGACTGGTTCTCGATTTCAATATCGACCGCAACCGTAGCCGAATCCTTTTTAACATCAGGCGTAGTTACAAACGTCCCCCAGTGAGCTATATGAACCGGATTTGTTTTAACCAGCCGGGTATGACGATATATCCCGCCGCCCGGATACCACCGCGATGAATCATCCGGATTGTCAAGCCGAACTGCTATACAATTATCCTCGCCGAACTTGATATGCTCGGTAAGCTCGAACCTGAAAGAAGCGTACCCGTAAGGCCACTCGCCGATATAATCGCCGTTGAGCCAAACCTTCGTATGACTCATCGCGCCGTCAAAGTCGATGAATATTCTCTTGCCTTTATCTTTCTCCGCCAGCTTGAAATGTTTGCGATACCACCCGATTCCAGGATACGCACGCTTGCCCGTATTGTTAGGCCTGTCTTTTATAAAAGGCCCTTCTATCGCCCAGTCGTGCGGCAAATCCAGCTTCCGCCAGCCGCTGTCATTAAAATCCGTCTGCTCAAGTCTCATCGGCTCTCTCTTAAAAGAGCCGTCAGCCTGAGGCCCGAATTTGGCAAATCGCCAGTCTTTATCGAATCCCGATAAATTCGGGATGCTCCTCGGATGGTTATCCACCTGCGCTCTGGACGCAAAGCTGTTAACCAATAAAAAAAACATAACCGAACAAACCAAAAGTGTCTTTCGGTTAAGCATAATACCGTCTCCTGCAAAATCTCTAATCCGTAATACTGAAAACATAATACACCTTTCTCAAAAATATACCACGCAAAAAGGGCATTTTACAGCAGAACAGGATTAACCTATTTCAATCCTTGAATTACGATAACAAATATCTTAACATATGAGCACGATATTTATTTAATAATAAGGACAAATCAATTGGCTAAAAGAAACGGAAAAATGATTGCTTTTGGCTGGTATGGTGGAAAATACAGTCATATTGACTGGCTTCTTCCGTTGTTACCTAAAACGGAGCATTTTGTAGATGTTTTTGGCGGTTCTGCCGCCGTATTATTAAACAAAGAACCTTCACCTGTAGAGACTTATAACGATATCGATGGCGAGATAGTTAATTTCTTCAGAGTACTTAGAGATAAACCTGATCAGCTTATAAAACGTATAGCTCTTACACCGTTTTCAAAAGAAGAATTTGAAATAGCAATTTCTGAAAATAAAAATGAAATTTCAGATATTGAAAGAGCGAGAAGATTTTTTGTCAGAGCAAGACAAGTAAGAACAGGATTAGCACAAACAGCAAGTTCGGGGAGATGGGCACATTGCAGATTAACAAGCAGAGCTGGTATGGCAGGGGCTGTTTCCAGATGGCTGGGAAGCGTTGAGAGCTTACCTGAAATTGCACAGAGGCTGTTAAGGGTACAAATTGAAAATGATACGGCAATCAAAATTATTCAAAGATATGACAGCAAAGATACTTTATTTTACTGTGACCCTCCGTATGTTCATAATTCAAGAAGCGATATAAGAGCGTATAAATACGAAATGACTGATGACAAACATAAAGAACTTTCTAATTTGTTGCACAATATTGAAGGTAAGGGGGCTTTATCAGGATATCATTGTGATCTAATGGATGAACTTTATGGTGATTGGCACAGAATAGAGGCAACTTCAAAAAAATGCCATTCAGTAAAAAAAATTAGGACCGAAGTGCTTTGGGTCAATTACGATATTAATGAATTATGTAATTGTAAAGAAATATTAAGAAGAGAACAGTTGTTATTAGCATAACAAAGGCTTATATGTCATCACCCGAAAAAATTCTTGAAAAATTATATCAAAAAGCAACAAAGAACTTAAACGAACAAATAATAGTACGACAGCGCGATTTAGGCTCAAGAAACTGATATAGTGATACCGATAACTTCTTGTAGTTGAGAAACTTACAAGGAGAATCGG
>JAFGGH010000090.1 GCA_016930645.1 Sedimentisphaerales bacterium | reverse complement strand
TGAGCTTGTGGATGGATTCAACGGCGGGATTGCGTTTGAGGTAATTGACTCGGAATACCTTCATACTATTGATGAATCGGGTCGGAAAGTGAACGGCCTGACGGGGCAGTATTTTAACGGGACAGACCTGAAAGGTAAGCCGGTTTTCAGCAGAATCGACAAGTTAATCGATTTTTCCTGGCAAACAAATTCGCCCACATCGGCGCCCGGTGCAGATACCGGCAAAGTTAATAATGACAATTTCTCGGCAAGGTGGACAGGTCAGCTTACACCGGCGGTAAGCGGTGAATATCTCTTGGGAATCAATTCGGATGACGGCTGCCGCTTGTATGTCAACGGCGAAAAGATTGCCGAGGACTGGACCGGGCATGCGATGAAAAAAACTTTCGCTAAGATAAACCTGGAAGCCGGAAAGAGCTACGATATAAAAATCGAGTACTATGAAGGGATAATGGAAGCCGGTGTCGAGTTTATCTGGGCGATGCAGGATTCGGTGTCAAAAATGTTCGACAAAGCGGTCGAATATACCCGGCAGGCGGACGTCGCGATATTCGTCGGTGGGCTTAATCCGGAAATAGAGGGCGAAGAAATGGGTGTGCAGCTTGACGGATTCAGAGGCGGAGACCGTACGAAAATCGAATTGCCCGAAAGTCAGCAGAAACTGCTTAAAGCGATATATGAGACCGGCACACCTGTTGTCTTTGTAATTACAGGCGGTGGTGGAATCGCGGTCAACTGGGCGGACGAGAATCTACCGGCGATATTAATGGCGTGGTATCCCGGCCAGCGCGGCGGCAACGCGGTAGCCGATGTATTGTTCGGTGATTATAATCCGGCAGGGCGTCTGCCGGTTACATTTTATAAATCTACCGAAGAGCTTGGCGACTTCCGGGATTATAATATGTCCGCCGGTAAAGGCAAAACCTATCGATACTACAAAGGTGAACCGCTTTATCCGTTTGGGCACGGCCTGAGTTACAGTAAATTCGAATATTCAGATATTAAACTCAGCAGAAAGAAAATCGAAGCCGACGGCTCTTTAACTGTTTCATGCAAAGTTAAAAATACATGTAGCTATGACGGCGAAGAGGTAGTACAGTTGTATTTGCGTGATGTCGAGTCTTCGTTGCCTATGCCGGTAAAGCAGCTTAGAGGTTTCGAGCGAGTCGAATTGAAGAAAGGGCAAACAAAAGAGGTTACTTTTAATCTTAATGCCGCGGAAGATATGAGGTATTATGATGCTAAGCTGAGGAAATACGATGTCGAGCCGGGAGAGTATGAGATACAAATCGGAGCTTCGAGCAGTGACATCAGACTTAAAGATATAGTGGAAATTTCTGGCAAGACAGCAGGCTGATAGCAATGAAAGAAAAATGCGGTATAAAATACTTGTTCCTGCTTGTTGTAATATCAATTGTTTGCTGCGCAGTTGCCGGATGTAACAGTGATAAAAATATTACTCCCGAAGTTTCAATAAGGAGAGTTGAATATCACGGCTGGGAAGATTCCATTGAAATAACAAACGATAAAGTGCGGGTAGTAGTTGTACCTGTAATCGGGCGGATAATGTATTACGGCTACATCGGCGGAGAGAATCTTTTATATGAGGACGCCGAGTTTTACGGCAGGACACTAAGCGAAGGCAAGCCTCTCGAAGAAAACGGCCAGGCGATATGGGCGACTTTCGGCGGGGACAGAATCTGGCCGTCAGAAGAGAGTATGTTTGTCGAAATCAACGGGCATAAGCGTCCTCCTGACCACTGGCTTGATGGAATGGCCTGGGACGCAAACATTGTCGATGATACCGTGATTATTACGAGCGAAGTGAGTGAGTATTGCGGAGCGCAGGTCAGCAGGGAGATACGCCTTATTCCTAACAGCACAAGACTGAATATTCACCAGGTTATGAAGAAAATCAAACCCGCTCAAAAAAAGCAGCTTGAACCTTTGCCGCTGACTATCTGGAACATAACAAAGGTCGAACCGCCTTCGGTTACTATGGTTTTACTAAACAGAGATAGTTGTTTCGATGGGCGTGTGTTCGTACCGGTCTGGGATGACTACGATAATCAAGGTTATAAAAATATCGAGATTGATGGCGATGTGGGATTTTTTGTGCCGGATGCACAAAGGAATCAGAAGATGGGAGCAGATGCTCCGAAGTGGGTGGCGGCTATAATCGGCCAAACAGTAATTGCGGAATTTTTTTCATATCAGGCTGATGCGACATATCCCGATGGCGGAACAAGTACGACGATATTCAGTTGTCCTGAATTTACCGAGCTGGAATGTATGAGTCCTCTGGCTAAATTAAAGCCAGGCCAGTCTATGGAATATGAGATTTGCTGGGAGTTATTCGAGCTGGAATCCGATGTAAACCATCCAGATGAACAGAGAAAAGAAGCTGTTAAGCTGGTCAGAGGTAAAAACTGATAGAGCTATTAAGTTTTATCTTTTAACATTGATTTTAGTTTTTCGAGTTCTCCGGATTTTATGTGATAGCAGTGTTCATCGGTCGGGAAAATACCATCAGAGATTTCTTTTGCGTAATCCTTTAAGGCGCCAAGTGTATCCTGGGCGAGGTTGGCATATTTTTTGACAAATTTAGGGCCTTTTCCGGAAGTCAGGCCGAGGATATCGGGGGCGACGAGAATCTGGCCGTCACAATGCGGGCCTGAACCGCAGCTTATAACGGGGGCTTCGGTATTTTTTGTAATTATCTCGGCTACTTCGGTAACGACACCTTCGAGCAATAATGAAGATGCTCCGGCGTTTACCATTTGCTGGGCCAAATCGATGATTTCCGCAGCAATTTCAGCAGTAGAACCTTCGGATTTGAATTTGCCTATCTTCGCAATGGTCTGAGGTTTCATACCAATATGGGCCATGACTGACATACCTGCGTCACTGACAGCCTTTATTACGTTGAGCTGGGCGCTTGTAGCTTCTATTTTAATAATCTGTGCACCGGCTTCGACTACGAATCTGCCTGCGTTTTTGATGGCTTCGGGTATGGAGACCTGATAGGACAAAAATGGCATATCGGCGACGAGGCAGACATTCGGAGCTCCACGGCGGACTGCCGCGGTAATATCGACCATAAAATCCATCCGGACAGGCAGGGTGGAATCGTGTCCGAGGATAAGCTGGGAAGCTGAGTCGCCGACGAGAACCATCTGGATGTTAGTCTGGGCAACAATGGAGGCTGTGATAAAATCGTAACAGCTAACGGCAGCAATTTTTTGGCCTTGCTTTTTGGCCTGGATAAGGTCAACGATTGTTAGTTTTGTGTCCATAGTATTTTTTTGCGACTTTCACCTTAAAAATTAACAGCAAAAAAGTTAAATTCAGGTAGAACATTGGATAGTCAGCAAACGTACTAAAAACTGTGCTGGCAGCCAAATTTTACAGATTTTATCAGAATTTATCGATTTTTTGCAAGTTTTTATTAGTATAGTATTGAAGAAAGTTTTGTAATTGTTCTAAGGGTATGGAGAAGTTATTATTAAAGAATTAACCCATAGCTAATCGATAAAATAAGGTGGATGAAGGTTAAAAATATAATGGTTTGTTGAGGAGATATTTGGCGGCGTATAATTTGTTCTTATAAGCTTTTCATCACCCTCCTCCGAAGCCAGATTCTGTTTATTCGAGTCTGGCTTTATTTTGCGCATATTTTAGGGGTCTGTGGGATTTTTATGATAACAAAAAGTAAGGTATATTCGTCTATAGTAAGATGAGAATATAATTTTTAAATAATGGAGGAAATATTATGAGCAGGTTAAATGTTTTTGTCTTAGCTATATGTTTTTTAATTTTACCTGCGGCGGATTTATTTGCTGCTGAGCCAAAGGTAATAGAAACAGAACCGGCGAACGGCGATACCAATGTTGACCCAAGGCTAAAGATGATTAGAATTGTGTTCGACCAGGATATGGATACGGTCGGAGGGTATTCTGTTTGCGGCGGCGGTCCAACATACCCCAAGACGATAGGCAATCCAAGATGGAGTGACAAACGGACATTTGTAATGAGGGTAAGGTTAGAGCCTGAGCATAAATATATCCTGAGTATAAATTGTCAAAACTATCGAAATTTCGTGGGAGAAAACGGTGAGTCTGCGATACCGTATCCGGTTGAATTCAAAACCGGCCCTCTGAGTAAAGAAAAACGCAAAGAAGACGAACGGAAGAATAACGAGGCATTGGAGATTTTGAAAGAAGCGATTAACGAACAATATTCGTATCGGGATATTCGCGGTGTTGACTGGGATAAATTGTTCACGGAATATGACAGCAAGTTAAAGAACGCCAGAACAACAAGCGAGTTTGCGAAATTGACGGCGGAGTTACTGGTTAACGCAAAAGACAAACATATCTGGGTAAAAGCGGACGAGGAAAACTTTCCTTGTTATTTCAAAAAAATCAGTCCGAATGCCAATTTAAGCAAATTACCTGAGTACGTTAAGAATTTTCGAAAAGTAAATAATATTGTCTGTGTCGGAAAATGTGATGACGGCGTCGGCTACATTTATATAGATAGCTGGCCTGGAGACCAGCGGGAAATGATGGAACCTGTGTATGAGGCGATATGGGAGTTGGCGAAAGCACCGGGAATAATAATTGATGTTCGCGGCAACGGCGGAGGAGCTGAACCTTTGGCACAGGAGGTTGCAGGCTGTTTTATCAATGAACGCAAACTATATGCAAAGCACGTGAATCGGGCTGCAGGTTCGACCAGCGGTTTCAGTGAGGTTCATGAGCGATATTTGGAGCCTAATAAAAGACGGCCGAGATATCGGGGCAAAACAGCAGTTCTGTCGGGGCCTGTTGTGATGAGTAGTTGTGAAGCTTTTGTTCTGATGATGAAGCAGGTGCCTAATTGTAAAATTGTCGGAATGGCAACACAGGGCAGCAGCGGCAATCCCAAACCGATAGAACTTGGCAATGGTGTTACTGTATATTTGCCAAGCTGGAAAGATATGCGGCCTGACGGGAGCTGCTTTGAGGGAGAGGGTATCGAGCCGGATATAGAAGTCAAGACAAGTCCTGAGGATTTTGACACAAAAGACCCTGTTATTGAAGCGGCGTTGAAATATATCAGAAGTTAGGAAAACCAAATGCGTGCTAATCATCTTCCGGACAGGCCATGGAGGCTATAGCAAGGGAATCAGGGTAGTTGAATTTAAAGATTGTAAATGAAAGGAAAAATTGTTATAATTATTTCGTTGAAAAACTTGGTTATATAGCCGGATTTTTAATAATAAGAAATATCTGTATCGGCTATTAAACCAATGTCTCATACAAGGAATTCAAAAATAACGTAGTTTTTTAGCCGGTCAAAAGCGCCTTTTATGCAGACGCTAAGGAAGGGGGAAATGGTGTGCAATAGATATTACTTTGGGGTATTGTTAGCCGGCGCATTACTGCTCATTTCTGTTAATGATATAGGTTTCGCCGACGTTGGACGCTTGGACGGTGTGGCTTCCACTAAAAACTCACAGCAACAGCAGGTGTATGTACCAAACCAACTTTTAGTAAAATTCCGATCGGAAACTGTGGGACAAGTGGAAGCCGGCACCGACCAAAATAAGGCGGCTGTAAGTATCTCGGAATCACTGAAACGTCTGAATCAGCGGTTTCAGGTGCGAAAGACCGAGAGGGTATTTCCAGACTTTGCCGGACAGCAAAAGAAGATGGAAAGAATACGTCGGAAAGCGGTGGAGCAATTGACGAAACAGGAAAAGCGGCTGTTACAACGGGACCGGCGAGCAGGAAACCGCAGACAGGTCCCGGCACTGGACAGGATTTATATACTGGAACTGGTGGAAGGACAGGATTTGGCGGCGGCATTGGCTGCGTGTAAGCAAGACCCTGCAGTGGAATACGCAGAGCTGAATTATATTCTGCACGAGCACATGACTCCAGACGACACACATTTTTCAATTCAGTGGCCCCTGGAAAATACAGGACAAATGTATCCTGAAAGCGGAAAATATAATCATCCGCCGGGAGAATACGATGCGGATATTGATATGCCGGACGCCTGGGATATTTTTACGGGAAGCGCCGACATAGTAGTAGCTGTAATCGATACAGGGGTGGATTACAACCATCGTGATATTAACGATAATATGTGGGTCAATCAGGCAGAGCTGAGCGGGACGGCAGGCCTGGATGACGACCTGAACGGTTACATCGATGACGTTTACGGGTATGATTTTTATAATCGCGACGGCGACCCGATGGACGACCGGGGTCACGGTACGCACTGTGCCGGAACAATCGCCGCAGAAACGAATAACCTGCAGGATATTGCCGGTATGTGCTGGCAGGCAAAAATCATGGCAGTTAAATTCCTGGGTTCCGGCGGTTACGGCAGCACTTCAAATGCCGTAAAGTCATTTTACTATGCCGTGGCAAACGGGGCTGAGGTAACCTCAAACAGTTGGGGAGGCGGGCCGTATTCCGAGACTCTCGAAGAGGCGATTGAGTACGCGACCAGCCAAGGCGTAATCGTCGTGGCCGCCGCCGGCAATGATGATACGAACGTCCCTGAGTACCCAGCGAATTATACCGAGGCAATTGCGGTGGCAGCTACGAACTCGAACGATGACAAGGCTTCCTTCTCGAACTTCGGAGACTGGGTGGACCTGGCAGCGCCGGGCGTTGATATATTATCGCTGCGGTCAAGTCTTGCGAGCTCTTATTTCGGCACTCCTTACGACGATTATACCGTGATCCTGTCAGGTACATCGATGGCCTGTCCGCACGTATCAGGGGCCTGTGCTTTGCTCATCGGGGTAAATCCTACTCTAACGCGCGATGAGGTTTATGATTTGTTAATGACAACCGGAGACTCTATTGCTGAAGGGATTTGTCTATCAGATAGCCGCCTTAACGTGTACAATTTGCTGCTAAATGCGGTGTCGCAGAAGGCGCGAATACAATTTTCGCAGGATGAGTACTCCTGTGCGGATGAAATATCAGTCATATTAAGCGACGCCGACCTCGCCGGACAAAGTACTGTTCCAGTAACCATCGAAACAACCGGCGGCGATGACGAAACACTCCAGATGAACGAACGTTCAACCGGTATCGGAATGTATGACGGCACGATAGTTACGCAATCCGGTACGCCAATTGTTGAAGACGGCATAATGCAGGTTACCGACGGCCAGACAATTACGGTTATCTACTACGATGCAAATGACGGGACGGGTAATCCGGCTGTTTGCCAGGATACCGCGACAGCGGATTGTGCAGGGCCTGTCATCTTAACCGTTCAGGCGGCACAGGTAGAGGCATTATGGGCAAGGATATATCTTGAGACGGATGAGCCGAGCCAGGCATTAGTCAACTACGGCGAGGAATGTAATAACCTTAGTACCGGAACCGCTGAGGATCCGATACTGTCATTAAGTTGTAATGTGTACCTCTATAATTTGGACAGCGAGACGACATATTCTTTCGAAGTTATTGCAACAGACGAATTCGGAAACGAGACGGTCGATACTAACGATAGTCAGTGTTACAGTTTTACAACACTGGCGGAGGTGCCCGGCCGACATGTGCCAATTGAATACCCAACTATTCAGGCGGCTATCGACGCAGCTTTACCGGGAGAAACAGTATGGGTGGCGGATGGAAATTATTGTGGGCAGGGCAACAGGGACCTGGATTTCGGGGGTAAGGCTATTACCGTACAAAGCGAATACGGTCCGGAAAACTGTATAATCGATTGTCAGGGCAGTGCCGACGAGCCTCGTTACGGATTTTACTTTCACAACGCTGAAGATGCGAACTCGGTACTGAGCGGTTTTACAATTATGGGCGGCTTCGCCGAATATATAGAATATATCGGTGGCGGTATTATCTGCGATGGCAGCAGTCCGACCATCGAAAACTGCGTTTTGTTCAATAATGAAGGTGCATACGGCGGCGGAATGAGAAATACGAATAGCAGCCCTTCGATAACAAACTGTCAGTTCATCAGCAATGCGGCGCACTTGTTCGGCGGGGCAATACACAATTATGACAACAGCCATCCGAACGTAACCGACTGCGAATTTATCGATAATGTGACTGATTCGATATATTCGGATGAATATGGAGGCGGAGCTGTAGGCAACGATAGTGGCAGCAATCCGATTTTTACAAACTGCAGGTTCGAAGATAATTTCACGTATGGATTAGGGGCTGGAATGTACAATAAGAGCGGTTGTTCCCCCGTTCTTAAGAATTGTATTTTTATAAATAATGATGCCGACTGGGGAGGAGCCGGACTGGGCAATGATTACGGAAACTGTCACCCTTATATGGTTAATTGCCTGTTTATCAGCAATACCGCAGACCAGGGCGGCGGTATTTACTGCGGTTTTGGTAGTAGTCTTACGGTGATAAACTGCGTATTCAATAATAATCAGGCGACGAATACAGGCGGTGGAATCTGGGTTTACAACAGCTCAATACAGGTAGTCAACAGCACCTTTAATCATAACGAAGCACTGTGCTGGGGCGGCGGGATTCACTTACAGTCGTTAGTAGAAGGTGACATATCAAACAGTATCTTTCAGCAGAACCGCGATTCGGTCGGGTATACCCTGGACGCACAAATCTCCAGCTGGATGGACCTGGGCCTGTATTACAATTGTATCGAGCAATGGGAACCGGTCACTGACCCGAATAAGCAGGGAAATATAAATGCCTGCCCGCTGTTTCTTGATGCAGATGGCGACGATGAAATTATCGGGACCGAAGACGACAATCTTCGGCAGGGACCGGGCTCACCATGTATCGATGCCGGCAATAACAATCGTGTGCCGCTGGACTTCGCCGACCTCGATGAAGACAGTAATTCAATAGAGAAAATCCCCTGGGACCTGGACAAAGATAATCGCTTCGTTGATGATACGAACACACCGGACACAGGTGTTCAGGGCCCGGACCCCAACCTTCCAGTCGTTGATATGGGGGCGTATGAAGGGCCTTATCAGGGCTTTTTGGTTCTGCCTCAGCAGGTGATTGCGCCGGAGGGCTCGACCGCCTCGTTTACAATCTCGCTCGGCTTAGCTCCGGCCGGGCCGCTTACGGTAACAGTAAGTTACCACAGCGGCGACGAGGATATTTCAGTACAGAGCGGTTCTGTCCTGTTCTTCGACGATTCAAATTATTTGGAGCCCCAAACGGTTGTTCTCGAAGCGGCTGAAGATGAAGATTTTGTGAATAGCACAACCCTTATTGTCATTGGGGCCGAGGGCATCCCTTCCAGAAAGATAACAACCATAGAGTCGGATAACGAGCCGGTACCGGCTGTGGTGTATGTGGACGCGGCGGCGACGGGAACACAAACCGGACTTAGCTGGTCAGATGCTTTTATAGACCTGCAAACAATCCTCAAGCATGCAGAAAAACAGCCGGGAATAACCGAACTGCGTGTAGCGCAGGGAATCTATCGTCCGGCGGGGGCGTATGGAGACAAATACGAAAGTTTTAACCTTATTAACGGTTTGGCTTTGCGCGGAGGATACGCAGGAACGCAGAGCGCTAGTCCTAATGACCGTGACATATTATTATACCCGGCGATATTAAGCGGCGACCTGAACGAAGACGACGAACCGGAATTTGTGAACCGTCAGGACAACAGTTACCATGTGGTTATGGGAAGAGGGCTGGACTCAAACACAGTATTGGAAGGATTTGTGATTCAGGCGGGAAACGCCAGCGGTATGGATATTCACGCAGACGGTGCCGGGATGCTGAATAGAGAAGGCAGTAACCCTGTTATCATGGACTGTAATTTCAACGGGAACCTGTCAAGCGGCAACGGAAGCGGGATGTGCAACGATAATAGCAGCCCGCAGGTAATTCGCTGTAAATTTACCGGTAATTCCATGGGCGGCAACAGCGGCGGTGGAATGTACAATAGCAACAGCAGCCCAACAGTTGAGAGTTGTGAATTTATCGGCAATTATGCGGGGGTCGGTGGGGCAATGGCAAACTTCGGCAGCGGCACCGCGATAATTACGGGCTGCCTGTTTAAAAATAACCAGGCAAGTTTCGGCGGCGGACTTTACACGAACGATGATTGCAGCCCGATTGTTACAGACTGTATATTCCAGAACAACCAGACCGGTTATACAGGCGGGGCGCTGGAATTACGCGATGGAAATCCGACCTTCAAACGTTGCCGTATTATCAACAATTATGCCGGCCAGTATGACTGGGGCGGAGCGGGGATAAATATGTTCAATGGTAATGCAACTTTCGAGAGCTGTACAATCGCAGACAACACAAGTTATGAAAACGGCGGAGCGATGTTCGTCTGGAATGGACATGCTTATATGTATAATTGTACAATCAGCGGCAACTCAGCGGACGACCAGGGCGGCGGCATCTTCCTTTTCAGCCACCTTTCCGGAAGCGCGACTCTGCGGAGCTGCATTCTCTGGAATAACTATGCCACCGAAGTGGAAGGCAAAACTATATCGGTACAATACTCAGACGTCCGCGGCGGTTACAGCGGCACCGGAAACAAAAATGAAGACCCGCAGTTTGTCGATGCGGCAGGCGGTGATTATCATTTGTGGTGGAATTCGCCGTGCATTGATACAGGAGACCCAGCCTACAGCCCCCAACCGGAAGATAAGGATATCGATAATGAACCTCGCGTGATGCAAAACAGCCGGGTGGATATGGGCAGTGACGAAGTTGGGCCCAAACAGGCGGACTTTACACGCGACGGTATCATTGATGTACTCGATTTATCAATATTATCAAGAAGCTGGCTAACGGAGGAAAACGATGTGAACTGGTATGTGCTTTGTGATTTATACGATGACCAGAAGATTGACATGATTGATTATGCCCTGTTTGCAGCTGACTGGCTGTGGCAGGGGCAGTGGTATGGGGATTAGAACTTGGCGTCGGTAGCAGCTTTAATCAACTTCCGGGCAGGCGAGGATGTAGTCTATAATTTCGCTTAGTTTTGCGGTAGCGACGGCAACTGTACAGTCGGCGGCACCATAATACAGGTTAAGCTGGTCAGTTTCCTTAGTTACGGTAACACCGGTGGGGAAGACGACATCACCAACATCTCCGACTCTTTCGTAGATTTCCCGCGGGCCGAGTATCCATTCTTCGCTTCTTCGAAGGACCCGCCAGGGTTCCTCCAGGTCGAGAAGCGTAAGTCCCAGACGATAAACGCCGCCTGCGGTTGTGGTTCTGACTCCGTGATAAAAGACGAGCCAGCCATGTTCGGTTTCGAGGGGCTGGCAAGCCAGGCCGACACGGTGACAATCCCAGAAACCAGAACGTGTTGTAATGAGCGGTCTGTGGTCACCCCAGTGTTTAAGGTCGGGTGAGAAGCTAATCCACATAAGGGCCTCGCCTCTTACAATCGGTCTGTGTATAAGAGCGAATCTGCCTCTGAATCTTCTTGGGAAGAGGCAGGCATCTTTGTCTTCAGGTGGCAGCATAGTGCCGAGTCTGGCAAACGTCTTGAAGTTTTTGGTTATAGCCAGCGAAACGGTCGGTCCACCTTCGCTGAATGAGACATAAGTTATTCCGAATTGTTTTTGCTCTTCAAGCCATATAATGCGTGGGTCTTCAAGCCCCCAGCGTTCCTCTCTTGTATTGGAATCGGCCATCATGGTTGGCTTAGGCTCAATTTTCCAGTTTGTAAAGCCGTCTTCGCTACGAGCGACGGTAAAGTGGGAAAAACCTCGCATATCCTCGACCCTGACCAGAAGCAGCGTTTCATTGTTGAGCTTTATGGCCGCAGGGTTCATTACCGAGTTAGCAGGATACGGCCAGTCTTTGGCGGTCAGGATGGGATTATGCTCGTAGCGGGTAAACAGCTCATAGGCCTTTTTTTGTGTCTCGAAGTTTGTCATATTCTCTTTCCGGCGTCAGTTTCTTAATTCAGTCCCATATTGCGATAATCGGCATTTTGCCAATTTAACTGTATTTTTAAGTTGCAGATTTTACAGAAGTGGAGAAAAAGAGCAATCATTTTATATACCCTCCCAAAAATTATAGAGGTATCTTAGGCTTTTATTAGCTGGGTTTGGTACAGGCTTTGGTATAAGGGGCAGGTTTCCATAAGCTGTTCGTGTTTGCCTTTTGCGATGATCTGACCGTCGCTCATAACGACAATAAGGTCGGCGCTTATGACGGTGCTGAATCGGTGGGCGATGATTATACTTGTGCGGTGGTGCATAAGTTCCTCTATGGCTTTGTGAATTTTCGCTTCGCTGTCGGCATCAACCTGGCTTGTTGCTTCGTCGAAGATAAGTATTTGAGGGTCTTTAATAATAGCCCTTGCTATCACGATTCTTTGGAGTTGTCCTCCTGAAAGCCCCAGTCCCTGTTCGCCTATGATTGTATCGTATGCCTTTGGCATCTTACTGATGAATTCGTGAGCATAAGCGCTTTTCGAGGCGTTGATGATTTCGTCCATCGTAGCGTCTATTTTGCCGTAAGCGATATTTGCGGCGATTGTATCGTTAAAAGTCAGCACCTGCTGAGTTACGAGGGACATCTGGTTTCTTAGGCTTTGCAGTGTACAATCTCTGATGTCGGTATTATCGATTGAAATAGAACCGGAATCGATATCGTAAAATCTCGGTAAAAGATTAACGAGAGTTGTTTTTCCAGAGCCGTTTGGCCCGACGAGGGCTATATTATGACCGGCTTCAATGGTTAGATTGACACCTTTAAGGACGGGCCTGGAAGCGTTGGGATATGTAAAGAATACATCCTTAAATAGTACGCAGTGTTTTAAAGGAGACAGGTTTACAGCCTTGGGTTTTTCTTCTTCAAGAGGTTCATCGAGCAGTCCGTAAACGCGTTCACCAGCGGCATTGGCCTGCTGGACTTTATTCCAGATATCACAGCTTTTTCTTATGGATTCACCTGCCGCTCCGAGCAGAGTAACGAGTGTTAAAAACTCTGTTGGATCGAGATCTCCTTTTTCCACCCAGTTGACCCCGAACATCAATGCCGCGCAGCCTGCGAACAAAGCGAATACTTCCAAAATAGGGCTTGTGCCGGCATCGACCTTGCTTATTCGCATCGTCTGTTTAAATACCGCTTTATTTACCCTGCGGTAACTTTCCCCTTCATATTTGTACTTGTTATATACTTTGATAACTTTTACCGCGGAAAATGCTTCGGTAAGTTTGCCGAGCATGACACTTGCACTTATGAGAGATTTTCTCGTTGCCCGTTTAATTTTTTTACCTAATAATGCGACGGCGCCGAGAGTAGGTGGTGCCGAAAGCAGGAAAATCAAAGAAAGTTTGAAATCCAGAAGCATCGCGCCGGCAACCAGTGCTGCAGCTTTTAGCGGCTCGCGTAGTGTTTTGCCAAGTAAGATATTTATGCCTATACCCATCATATTGATGTCACCATTTAATCTGCTGACTGCGTCGCTGGGATTCTGTTTGCTGAAATAGCTGATAGGCATTTCTATAATATGCGCAAAGACTTTATTTCTGAGATTAAAAATTGCTGTATAAGTAATTTTGGCTGAAAAATATTTCTGCACAAAAAGACAAAAGCATCTTATGACTGTCAAAATAATTACAATAACTACAATGATAAACATCGTTTTGACTTTTGGATTTTTGCTCTGCTCTTTGGGGAGAAGGTTCATGACATTTGCTGCTGTGGCGAGGTAAAAAGGCTTTTTACCTGCGGCAAGTGTTGTAGTATATATTTGAGGATCGTTAAAATGCTTGTATTGGATGACAATTTGTGTTTCAGGTTTGGCATAAGCGAGCTCTCTGAGCAAAACGGGATACGGAATTTTATCGACAGTGGCAGATGGTGCGGCTTCAGATGTTCCAATAATATAAAATTGTTTCTGTAAGCCAGCTTTTTCCGCGGAGCTGTCTTCTTTAACCTCGGTAATTTGAAGGAAGCTGATGATTTCGGCGTTGTTAGGATCCGTGAAATCAGTCTGGTCCGGCACATAGAATTTGAGGCCGTGGCGATTGCTGCAGATTTTTCGGTTTACATAACCGTGTAAGCCTTCCTGACCCATCATTACTTTTAGTATTGGTACGATTGTGACAAAACTGAGTGAAAAACAAACAGCAATGACAAAAGCCGCTGAGAATATCAGAACCAAACGATGCCATTGCGGCCAGACATATTTGAATATTCTTTTAATATAATTCATAAAGTTCTTTAATCAAGATAAGCAATCTCTAACAACAACTAAATGCCGTATTTACCGGAAATCAGTTTGAGCACGATAGCAGAGAAGATATGAAAGGTCAAGCATTGATTGACCGCAGGAATATATTGTGTTATCTTTCCGGCTCTTTTTAAGGTGTAAATCATGGAAGTTAATTGTCGTATAATAGGGATTTACGGGACGAATTGTTATATTGTGCGAAAATCCTCTCAGTCAACTGATTGTGTGATAATAGATACCGGTTTGGACAATGAAGATTTGGCAAATTATGTTTTTTCTATGAAATTAAGGCCAGTCGCGGTAGTACTGACCCACGGCCATGCGGATCATATTGCGGGATTGGCCGGATTGAAGAGCAAATGGCCCGATGTCAAGGTTTATATCAGTGAAATTGACGCAGAGCTGTTGACCGATGCAAACCGCAATTTGTCGCTAATGACCGGTACCGGCATATCTGTAGATCCCGCTGATATACTTGTACAGGAGGGAAACGTAATAGAAGAAGCAGGTTTGAATTTCGAGGTTATTAATACGCCCGGACATACGCAGGGAGGAATTTGTCTTTATTGCAGAGAGGAAGGAATATTGTTTTCTGGTGACACCTTATTTTCCGATTCGGTAGGGAGGACGGATTTTCCCGGCGGCGATACGGCCCAGCTTATAAAAAGTATCAGGGAAAAAATCTTTGTTCTGTCGGATGATACGGTTATTTATCCAGGCCACGGACCGAAAACAACGGTCGGCAGAGAAAAAGAATATAATCCGTTTCTTTGACGCTCTCAGATTAATCAGAAGTTGTTGTAATATTCCGGTTTGCCGTCGTCCTGGTCGTAGCTTTTTTCTTCCTTGAAATCTGCGTCGATTCTTATTCTTTCTATTCGTTCAGCATGTTTGGTTTGGCTGTCCACGGTAACAAGAACTGCGTTTAGTCTGACGTCGCCGGAAGCGATTTCAAAGGGGTAGGGCATTTGAGTTCTGAAAGACTTGATTACGTTTTCGGCTTTACGTCCGAGTATCGAATCGTGCGGTCCGGTCATTCCAATATCAGTGATGTAAGCTGTGCCTTTGGGTAAAATCCGTTCGTCGGCGGTAACGACATGGGTATGAGTTCCGAAGACGCAGGAAATCCTGCCGTCGAGATAGAAGCCTGCGGCAAGTTTTTCACTGGTCGCTTCTGCGTGGAAATCAACAAAAATAATGTCAGCTTTTTGCGTAAGAGAAGGAAGGATTTTATCAATAGCGGTGTATGGGCAATCGGCGGGCTTCATAAAGATTCTGCCTATAAGTGCAACGACAGCGATAGTAGGGCCTTTGGATGTTTTATAAAATGCGGCGGCTTTGCCGGCAGCGCTTTCTGAAAAATTTAACGGCCTGACAATATTTTCAGTTGCTTCAAGGATGCTGATTATATCCTTCTTTTTGAAAGCGTGGTCGCCGAGCGTGATTAAGTTGACACCGTAACGAAGCAGCTTGTTATATATTTGAGGGGTTAGGCCTGAGCCGCCTGCGGCGTTTTCTGCATTGGTGATAACGCAGTCGATTTCTCTGTCTTTGACCAGAGGGGCAAGTTTTTCAGCGAGTATTCGCCTGCCCGGTCTTCCAACTACGTCTCCTATACAAAGGATATTCAATTTCATATTTTGCTGCCGTTTCTTTTATTTAGCATATTCCACACATCTCAGCTCACGTAACAAAGTAACCTGGATTTCACCGGGATAGGTCATCTCCGCTTCAACTTTATTTGCGATATCTCTTGCTACTTTAGCTGCAACCTCATCCGGAACTTTTTCGGCGTTTACGATGACACGGATTTCTCTGCCGGCCTGTATTGCGTATGCGTTTTCAACTCCTTCGAAACCACTTGCTATTTCCTCAAGTTTTTCAAGCCTCTTTATGTACCTTTCGAGGGTTTCTCGTCTGGCACCGGGTCTTGATGCGCTGATAGCGTCGGCGGCGGCGATAAGCGGGGTGTAAGGATTATCAGGCGGGACGTCTCCGTGGTGGCCGGCTACAGCATTCAGGATAATAGGTGATTCGCTAAAGCGCTTGAGGAAGTTTGCTCCGATATCAGGATGGCTGCCCTCGATTTCATGGTCTATTGCTTTTCCGATATCGTGCAAGAGTCCTGCGCGTCTTGCGATTGCGCCGTCCAGGTTAAGCTCATCAGCCATAACCTGTGCCAGAAATGCTACTTCCATACTGTGACGCAGAACGTTCTGGCCGTAACTTGTTCTAAAGTGAAGCGCGCCGATGAGGCTTAGTACCTTATTCGGCAGGCCCCGTACATTTGCTTCGATCGCGGCGTCTTTGCCGAGCTGAAGGATTTTGTGGTTTACCTCCTTTTTGGTCTGCACGACGAGCTCTTCGATTCTTGAAGGATGGATTCGACCGTCCTGAATGAGCTTTTCCATAGACAGGCGGGCAACCTCACGTCTGACAGGATTAAAACCGCTGACTATTACCATACCGGGTGTGTCGTCAACGATAACATCAACACCGGTGGCTTTTTCAAACGCGCGGATATTTCGGCCTTCACGCCCGATTACTCGACCTTTCATATCATCGTTTGGTATCTCAACCGTTGAGACGGTTGCTTCGCAGGTTTGCTCTGCGGCGTATCTCTGGATAGCCGCATTAATGATTTCCCGGCATTTATCATTTGAGATTTCCTTTGTTTCTTCGATTTTCCGCTGTATCAGGGCGGACATTTCGTGTTCGCATTCGTCCTCGAGCCTTTTAAGCAGAAGCTCTTTTGCCTGTTCAAGGGTCATAGCGGAGATTTTCAGAAGCTGATTTTTCTGCTGGGCGAGCATCTGGGCGAGCTGCTTGTCTTTTTCCGTAACGTGCTCCAGCCTTTTATTAAGTTCGTTTTGTAAATCTTTTGCGGTTTTTTCGCGTTCTTCCACAAGCTCAATCTGCTTTTCGAGGACATCTTCACGTTTGCTGAGCCGCTGTTCCATTTCCCTTAATTCAGCACGAATCTGGTTTGCCTCCGCTGTCAGTTCTTCCTTTTTCTTGATTGCCTCGGATGCGGCATCGAGCTTGGCGGACTTTATAATATTCTCAGCTTCTTTTTTTGCGCCTTCGATTTGTCTTTCGATATCATCCTTGAAGGTCTTTGACTTTGCCCTGCTTATGATTTGTTGAACGAAAACTGTTACTCCTATACCCAGAAAGAAGACTAATATTGTTATTAGCCATGGGGGGCCTTCAGATAACTGCATGATTAACGTGTTCATTTTTATTGCCTTTCTAATGTCAAAATTAAACTACTAAACCTAAAAATGTAGAAAAACACCGGAGGGTTACGGCAGAAGAGCTGATTGTGAATACGAAAAGAAGTAAGGCAGGACTGTTATTTTTTCATAAAGACTGTGTAAATAATGAAAATACAGTTTTTCCCAGTCTTCTCTTAATAACAGACAAACACATTTTTTTTATTCTCACTACCCGCATAGAGTCGCCGGTTAACTTGGCCTTACTTTTATTATTCTTTTCACTAATTCACCCCGGCATCGATAAGGCAATAAACGGTTCATTATATTTTTGCCCGTCGGGCCGACAGTGCTATACAACTTAACTACCGTACAGAGGGGATACTTTCCCCTTTATTGCCCCGGTTTTAATCGATTATGCTGACTCATTGGGGCAACCTGCGTCTTTCGACATCTGTTTTACTATACGAATTTATAGTATCTGATATTTGTTCTTCGGTCAAGCTAAAGTTGTTCATTAGATAATGATTTTGTTGGATTTATAAAATAAATTCTGCATTTTTCTCTTAAATCCCTTATAATGCTTGGTTTGTGATTAAATAAAGAATTTACTGAAATTATGGAATCTATGGTTCAAAAACTTAATGATGCCGAACTCCTGCAACGATACTGCCAGGGGGAAGAGGCGGCCTTTCGCGAGCTCGTAAAGCGTTATAAAAACAGTCTTTACGCGTTTTTGATGAGGTTCCTAAATCGGCGAGACCTTGTTGAGGATGTCTTTCAGGAGACGTTTCTACAGCTCTATACCAGCAGGGACAGCTTCGATATGGACAGGCCGCTAAGGCCATGGCTTTTTACTATAGCTGCAAACAAGGCTAAAGACGCTTTAAGAAAGCAACAAAGGACTTCCGCAGTAGCAATAGGCACTATTTCGGATGGTGAGGAAGCGTCGTTTAATGACGTACTAAATAGCCTAACTTCAGACCAGACAAGGCCTTACGAGGAATTAGAGCGTGGTGAGCAGGCTGGCAGGGTTCGCAAGGTTATTGATAATATGCCCGAACAGGCCAAGGAAATTTTAATTTTGGCCTATTTTAATAAATTTTCATACAAACAAATGGCCAAGATTCTCAGTATACCTATTGGCACGGTTAAAAGCCGCTTGCATACGGCGGTAAACCGCTTTGCAAAGGATTACAAGGCAGCATTAGCTAACAGGAACAATAAAAATGCATCTTAGTCGAGATGAGCTGGAACTGATTTTTGATTTTTGTATGGGTGTTGCTACATCCGAGCAGCTTGAACAATGCCGCCGGTTAATAGCAAATAATCCCGAGGCGGCGGAGTTCTGTGCAACGGTTCAGGAATCCTTAGGGCCTTTGGATAACTGGGAAGTTGAATCATGCCCGGATGACCTTGTTGAAAAAACGATTGCACGAGTCAATGCCCACGCGCAGGCAAGTCAGCAAAAACTCGAACAGCTAATAACCGAACAAAAAATAATACAGCCCGCAGGTGGTAGTACAATTTGGATTAACTTTGTCCGAAGACTTGCTGTGGCTGCTTTGTTTATGGTTGTTGGAACTGTTGTTTTGACCAGCTTGAGATATGCCAGGTATAGGGCGTGGCAGATTCAGTGTCAGAGCCAGCTTGCAAGAATTGGGCAGGGAATTAGTAATTACAGTAATGATAATAACGGTAGTCTTCCAGCGGTTGCTACAGCAATAGGTTCACCATGGTGGAAAGTTGGCTATCAGGGACAGGAAAATGTTTCCAACACTCGGCATATCTGGCTTTTACCGAAAGGTGGGTATGTAAGCCCAAACGATTTTATATGTCCCGGTGTAAGGAAAGCATCTTTCAAACCGATAACAACCGAGGAAGCCCGTAAGCTCAACGATTTTTCCGACAGACAGCATATCTCTTACAGCATGAGATTAATTTGTGATAAGCCGCTTAAAGCATCTGCTTTTGGTAACCGGATTATCATTTCCGATATGAATCCATTATTCGAAAACCTGCCGGGGGATTTCAACAAAACGTTGCAGCTTAAGCTGAACGAGGAGTTGATGAAGCTAAACAGCATTAATCACAGGCGAAAGGGACAGAATATACTGACCTGTGACGGAGCTGTAAATTTCATTAAGACAAGACAAGCGGAGATTTCAAACGATGACATATTTACCATTAGAGAACAGCCGACATACGAAGGAGTAGAGACACCAAAATGCGAAGAAGATGTGTTTTTAGCCCCTTAAAAACTTCCTCAATATTCAATCAAATGATTCATTTTGATGAAAGAAGTTTTAGAAAAGCTCTACGATAAGTATAACCGCTTCGAGCTAATCAAGCCGGACCCGCTGCAGTTCGTATATCGATATTCCGAAAAGCGTGATATGGAAATCGCCGGTTTCTTAGCGGCGCTTCTGGCGTACGGCAGGGTGCGGCAAATCGAAAAAAGCGCCGATGAGCTTCTTGGGCGGATGGGAAAAACCCCCTTTGAATTTACAGTGAATTTCGGCAAGGCTGAAAGGGAAAAATTGTCCGATTTCAAACATCGGTTCAATACAGGTGATGACATCGCGGATTTGATGCAATTGCTGCGGCAGGTCATAAAGGAATTTGGGAATATCGAAAAATGTTTTATGGCTGGTTTCAATGCCGAAGATGAGAATATTATTGGCGCTTTGAGCAAATTCTGCCAAAGATTGATTAGCCTGTACGAACGTAATAACGGCAGAGCGGCGCCGGCGGGATTGAGATATTTACTTTCAGACCCGGCTAAGGGCAGTACCTGTAAAAGGCTGAATATGTTTTTGCGGTGGATGATTCGCGACGATGATGTCGATGCCGGATTGTGGAAGGGTGTTGACAAGTCGAAGCTGATTGTACCGATTGATACGCACATGGCAAGGCTGTGTAAGATATTAGGCCTGTACGACAAAAAAACAGTTAATTTGAAAACCGCGATTGAAGTGACCCAGCGTTTTGCCGAGATTGAAACCGTTGACCCTGTTAAATATGACTTTGCCCTTTCGAGGATTGGAATAGTGGAAGATTGTACGGGGAAATACAGGCCGCAGTGTGAAAATTGCGAACTGTTAGTTCCCTTCTGCAGGCAGAGAAGTTAGAAAAGTTGACTATATCACCCTGCTTGTCTCGGCGAAGGCCGCGAACGTAGCCGGGCGGGGGCTCGTTTCGTACTGCGTACTGTGGTGTGCGTGGTGCTTTGATCACGGATTGACACGGACTATTGACTGACTAAAACTGAAATATTAGCCACAGAGAACACAGAGGACACAGAGTTTTTTTCTTGGACGCTGATTTCGCAGATGACGCTGATTAAAATAATCAATAATCAATTGAAAGACGGCAAGTGCGGGGGTGTCGAGGGCTTATTGCTCATAATTCAATGGAACGTCACAGCTAAGGATCGACACGTCAGCAGCGCTTCACTGGAGCCGGATGTTATAATTTTATAACGATAAGTCAGCCAATAGCGAATCCGTGAAAGCAATGACATTCACTGCGGCTACAGCGATCTTGTCCACTAAATCTTTCGTAAGATAGCTCGCCACTAACTTGCTTCTAAATGCGTCCGCAAATGTATGCCTGTAACGAAGAATGGAATTGTCGCCACTACTTGCTCTCACTTTCAATTCACGTTCATTTTTGATCTCGGCAAGTAACGAACCTATTCTGTTTTGATCGGCCTTGGCAAAATCATAATGAAATGTTACGTCACGGATAGGCTTAAGTGTTCCTTTTGTCAAAGAATTGTCCTGAAAGGGCTGCAAGTCTCTTTTGAGATCCCGAAGCAGGTCTTTTGTCTTCTGGGAGAAACGCGTTGCGAAAGCAAGTTTGTCAATCGGTTCGATGATCTTGGCAACTTCACGCAAAATGGATAGCGATGCGGGAAAGTGGTAGCTTGCTTCTTCAGCTTCGCTGTTGTCGATAAGCGTGCGATGCAACGCTATGTCATGTGAGGCCAAACAGAGACCAAGGACACATAGCGAGCATTCAGTATCCAACTGTTGAAACACATTTTTTGAGAAGCCACTTTCATAAGGAGAGGTCATTTTCTTATCACCCCTATAACAATGATTATCCAGTCAGTATAAGACGGGAAAACAGACTGTTTCGTTCAGTATAAGAAGTTCCCGTTGCTTGTTCAATACACACGCGATTACCCGTTTTGGAATGGTTATATGAAAAGACCTCCCTGTGGGGTTAAAATAGGGTTTCCGTAATTATTAACCTTATTA
>JAFGGH010000089.1 GCA_016930645.1 Sedimentisphaerales bacterium | reverse complement strand
GTAATATCCAAAAACCAAAAATGCCTATTTTCAGGCTAAAAATGTGGCCTTTTTGCCACAAAATTTTTTGTCTTTTCCGAAGCACCACCAACTAAAAAACCTCTTAACCCTAATTTTTCATTAACCGCAGTTCCAAGGGCTGCGCGCTTAGCGGTGAATTATTTGAGTTAACCGCGATAATCAATTATAAAATCGATTGTTTCAATCAAAGCTTTTTTTGCAGTGCATTCTTCTATTTCGGAAATAGAATCAATCGCCAACATCTTATAATCTTCAATTTTTTGTTTTGTGTAATCCAGACAGCCTTGTTCTTCAAGCATTATATTAATTTCATTCAACAAACTTTTGTCGCTTCCTGCCTTGCGGAGACGGGTAATTATTTCAGATTTCTGACAACCCTGAGTTGACCAGATTAATCTTATAAGTGGAAGTGTCGGATTAGCGTTTTCAAGGTCACATCCTTTTTTCCCTCTAAGTTTTTCATCTCCTGTTATATCAAGTAAATCATCGGTAAGCTGAAAGGCTATCCCGAAGTTTTGTCCAAAATCCACAAATGCCCGGGCTTCTTTCTCATTGCCTCCGGCGATTTTGGCCCCTAAAAAACAGCCGCTTTTGAATAAAGAAGCAGTCTTGTCCGTTATTATCCGAATATATTGCTGTTCGCTCAGTTGCCAGTTGTCTCGGTTGAGATTTTGATTAATCTCACCCCTGCAGGTCTCGCCTGCCGCCAAAGCAATTACCCTTGCAGTCTCGGTTTCCAGTTCCGCAGACATACCAAAGACTTTGCTTAATAAGAAGTCGCCTAACAAAACCGCAGATTCATTGCCATAGAGCATGTTAATCGTGTCACTGCCGCGGCGCTTCTGGGCCTGGTCGATAACGTCATCGTGAAGAAGTGTCGCATTATGGATTATCTCGAAAATAGCTGCGGCCCTGATATGCTCATCTTTAAGCTTGCCTGGCTTTAGCTCGCCAGCCGCGTCCGGCGAGTCGAAGCCGGGCTGCCCGCAACACAAGCCGCAAAGAAGCAAGAGGCCCGGCCGAAGCATCTTTCCGCTGCGAGCCTGTATATGCCTGAGCAAAACCCTTAAACCCTCCTCACTCGGCTGGTCCCGATGTACATCGGGAAGCTTTTTACTTATCAGCGTACGGACTTCGGCAAGCTCTTTTTCGATTCTCTCGAAAGGTTTTATAACGATGGGTCTAATGTCGCCAAAAACCTGCTTTTGCTGAGGTATTTTCATTAATTGCCGAAACCGCCTTTATTTGCCGTGAGCGTATTCGAAGAATTTTCCCCTGAGTAACTTCGTAACAGGCCCCGGCTTGCTGTCACCGATTGTTCTGCCGTCTATCTCAACGACACCAATGACTTCAGCGGCGGTACCGGTAAGGAAGAATTCGGCAGACGTGTACAAATCAAACCGGGTCAGGTTTTTCTCTACAACCTTGATTTTTTCCTTCCGGGCCAGATTAATAACGACACCGCGCGTAACCCCTTCCAGAGCACCTGCTTCGACAGGCGGAGTATAAACAACACCGCTTTTGACTATAAATACATTATCAGCGGTAGCTTCCGCGACGAAACCCATGTGGTTATACATTATCGCCTCGGGAACCTCGTTATCAAGTGCCTCTATCTTGGCGAGAATGTTATTGAGATAATTTAAGCTCTTGACCTGCGGAGGGACCGCCAGAGGATGATTACGAACCGTAGTAGCGCTGATTATCCTTATACCACGTTCGTAAAGCTCTTCGGGATAAAGCTGTATGTTGTCGGCAATGATATATATACTGGCATTTTCGCAGATAAAAGGATTGAGTCCGAGCGTACCAATGCCCCTGGTAAGAACCAGCCTGATATAACCGTCAATGACACCATTGGCTTTGACTGTTTCTTCCACAGCCTTGATTAGCTCGGCCTTGCTCATCGAGATATCTAAACGAATACCTTTGGCTGATTCGAGCAAACGGTCTATATGGGCCTCGTGCTCGAATACCTTGCCGTTATAAACACGGATACCCTCAAAGACGCCATCACCGTAAAGCAGACCGTGGTCAAAAACGCTTATCTTCGCCTGTTCTTCATCAACCAGTTTTCCATTTAGCCAAACTTTCAGTCCCATCATTATCTCCCGATTTATAAAATAAAAAACCGCATTATTATGCCGGTTTAATCACTCCATCGACCAACTTTATTACCCGCCTGGCTTTGCCGGCGATACGCTCATCATGAGTTACCATCACTATCGTTTGTCCGTCTCTATTGAGCTGCTCCAGGACATTCAGGATACCATTTCCTGTCTCAGAGTCAAGATTTCCTGTCGGCTCATCGGCCAGCAGCAATTCCGGCTCATTCATCAAAGCCCTCGCCATGGCCACTCTCTGCCTTTCTCCGCCGGAAAGCTGGTAAGGCTTATGTTTTGTCCTGCCGCTCAGACCAAATTTATCTAAAAGCTCCGCCGCCCGTTTTTTAGCCGATTTTCGGCACACAAACCAGCCTGCAATACTTTTGCCCGCCATTGTCGGCAAAAGTACGTTTTCCAATACATTTAATTCGTCCAGTAAATGGTAAAACTGAAAAACAAAACCGACAGTTTTATTTCTAAAATGATTCAACTGCCGATTACTTTGACTATTGATATCTTTACCGTTAAAGCTCACCCTGCCTTTATCGGGCTTATCCAGAGCGCCGAGGATATGTAAAAGCGTACTCTTGCCGCTGCCCGATGCGCCGACAACTACAACAAGCTCACCCTTCCTGACATTAAGGTTTATTCCTTTTAAAACCTTAAGCTGTATCTGCCCCATCCGATAGGATTTTTCGATATCCTTGGCTTTTAATATGACACCATTATCGTTCATAATTGAGTTACCGCCAGTGTATCAACACATTTCATTCTACTTGCCCGCCAGCTCGGAAGCAAGGCTCCAACCAGACACGCCGCAATCGCACAAGCTATTATTATACTCAAGACCTTTAAGTCAATAGCGTTAGGGATATCGCCTATCGAGCTGATACGCCTGTCCCAAATCTGAAATTGAAATTTGTTGAACATCCAGTCCTCAATCTCATTTATGCGCAGCAGAAATATCCATCCGCTAACCGAGCCAATCGCAGAACCGACAATACCTATAAGTAAGGCAAAATTCAAAAACAAACCTAATATATTAATTCCACTCGCCCCGACGCTTTTAAGTATTCCAATGTCCTTGCTCTTATGGCTGACTATCATATAGAAAACCACAAGAACTATAAAAACCGTAATGACACCAATCATCCCAAAACAAACTATAGTTAATATCTGTTGCGTCTCTACCAGCGCTACTATCATCTTGCTGAAGTTCTTCCAGTCTTGGACCTGTACTTTTTTCAGGAGGTTAGCATAAGGTGCGTCTTTTTTTGTATCAACAAAGTCTGACCATAACTTTTTAACTTTCTCAGTTCCGCTGTTAAGTGCTGTTCCTTTTGTAAATTTTATATGTATATGTGTAATCCTCTTATGGCCGGTGCCCATTCCGCAAAGTAATTGCACATCCTCAAGGGGTAAAAAAAACAGCCGCCAGTCAAGACTGTAACCGGCGCTAAAGTGGTCGCTGTAATAGAAAGTTTTGCTGCTCAATTCGCCGGCACCGGCCTTGGCCGGAGCCCCTTTGGCATTTAGAGGAATACAGGCAACCTCGTATGCCGCTCTTGGCGGCTTGGCCGGGGTGTGATAATTTCCTTCTTCGTCTTTTTCAAAAAGAAACCCGATTCCCGGAACGCAACCCGGCAGATTAACATCGTAAGAAGGTGTAAAAACTTTAGATGGCTGTCCTTTGTTATATTCTATCCAGTCGCCAAAACCGGTAACTTTGGCCAGCGAGACCGGCTCTATGCCTGCTATCTCCTTTGTATAATCCCCGTACGAACCAAGCCCGCCGCTCTCGGCAATTGAAACCATTGCATAATTCTTCACAACAGGCGTAGCCTCTTCTATAAAATCCTGCCGGCGGAGAATCCTGATAAATTCATCGTAGTGCCCGAATCCGACCAGTGATTTGGTATAAACCACGCAGTCACCGGTTGTATCATGTATTTTGCCTTTGAAATCGGCGGTGATACCTGTAAGAACAGTTATAACGACAAACACTATAAAGACACAAAGCGCAACAGCTATAACCGCAAAATAGCTTATCTTGCGTTTAATCAAATATCTCAATGCCAACTTAAACTTGTACATAGATTTCTACTCGTAACGGAGTATCTTAACCGGCCTTGTCCTTGCCGCTATTATCGAAGGTATCAAAACGCCTATTACACAGCCTGCTATCGCTGCTAATACTACCCAGGGTACAACAGGCCAGTTAATCTGGTGAGGAATTTCAGCTAAACCGTAAGAGCTCGTCCGCCAGAACTTTATACCGAATAAGACCCTTACCCACTTTTCGAGCACATTGATGTTATTAGTTATGATTATTCCCAATACAGCACCGAGCACAGAGCCAACAACACCGACACAGGCACCGAATCCTGCAAATATTGCCGCCGCTGATACACTCGATGCTCCACAGCTTTTTATTATAGCGATGTCCTTTTGCTTGGCCGTTACTATCATATAGAAAATGCAGAATATCAAAAGCACAGCTACAGAACAAATCACACCGAATATCAGCAATATAACCGTAAGCTGATTTCTCAAATCTTCAAAAATATTCCGATACATACGCTCACGCAGCTCAATCCGCAAAGCAGGTACCGCACCAGGTTCATATCCCATCTGCCCGGTTGCGTAATCATTCCATATAGCCCGTATATCTTCAACCATCTGCTGCCCCGCCTCTTGCTTTCGCCTGCCTCCGCGGCTCACCCCGCACTTGTCTTCGGCAAGAAGACGCGGGGTGGCGGCAGGCAAGAAAGCGTCGTGGCCTACAAGCTTTAGCTTTATAAAATAAGCATCATCGGCTTTTTCATTCCCTGTTTCGATTCGCTGTAACATCTTAAAAGGCATATATACAGTTTTGTCGCCGAAATAACTTTTACTGAAGACCACATCCGACACCCTCATCTTCTCAACATACCTTTTTCCCCCGTGGCCCATAGTTGTTAAGATAACCTGTTTACCGATAAAGCCCTTGGCGTATTCGAGATCGTATTCATCGGTCTGTTCATTCGGCTCGGCAACTATATTAATACCAAGCCAGACGCCCTCCTCATTCAGCCCGCCTGTCGGTGAGGTCTCGCTCTCCTCGCTTGTCGGTCGAAGCGGGCCAAGGGCGGACTCACCCGGAACTGAAAAATCCGGCTCTCTCGAGGGCATCGAGATGTGGTCGGATTGTTTCTGCCTCAGCAGTTTTTCGCCCCAGTTATTAAAGCCTTTTTCGCATTTAGGCTCCAAACCGTAAAGTACCACCTCGCGGACATCGGCTCCTTCGATATACAACAGTCCCGCTCCGTAATGAAAAGGCGCCGCAGTCTCGATATCGGGGTGCTCTTTTAATTTATCGATGAATCGCTGATAATTGTCGATAGGTGAGCCGATAGGCCAGATAAGGACATCACCCATATCCGAAAGAACCATTTTGCCAAGGGCATCAATATAACCGGTAAACAGGCTGTCAACCGTCACCATCAGCGTAACAGACAGCGCGACAGCAGCAATGCTCAAGAGAACAATCTTTTTCTTACGAAGATAACGAAGCCAGAGAAAAAGTTTCAACATTATTGGTTAATTGGTTAATTGGTTAATTAGTTAATTGGTTAATTAGTTAATTGGGGATTCGCCTTTCTGCGAATAAATTAACCAATTAACAACTCACCAATTAACAAGTTTTATGAGTTTTTCTTTTCCGGTTTCAATAATGGAAACAGCACAACATCACGGATGCTCGCAGCGCCGGTCAGCACCATAATCAGCCTGTCAATGCCAATCCCTAATCCGCCTGCAGGCGGCATCGCGTATTTCAAAGCGTTAATGAAATCCTCGTCCATAGTCGCCATCGTTTCATCCTGGCCTTTGAGCTGAATTCTGAAGTTTTCTTTCTGTACTGCCGGGTCATTCAGCTCGGTATAGGCGTTGGCTATTTCCATCCTGCCGATATAAAGCTCGAACCGCTCTGCATAGTCGGGATTGTCTTTCTTCCGTTTTGTCAGCGGACACAATACCGCAGGATAATCAATTACGAAAGTGGGGTTGACTAATTTATCCTCCACGGTTCCTTCGAATACTTCGTTAATGACCACGGCATCGTCCATGCCCGCCTCGTCAATGCCAAGCTGCTGTGCTTTTTCTCTTATTGCTGTAATATCGGCAATATCACAGCCGCTGTGTTCTTTAAGAAGCTCGGCATAAGCAGCTCTTCGCCAAGGTTTTGTAAAATCAATTGTCTGTCCGTCGAATTCGATTCGGGATTCGTCTTCTGTATTCTGTCTTCTGTATTCTGTCTTCTGTGTTCTGTCTTCTGTCTTCTGTCTTCTGTCTTCTGTGTTCCGGCAGTATTTTTCAACCAGAGACATTATCAATCCCTCGGTCAAATCCATCATAACGTTGTAATCGGCATAAGCCTGATATGCTTCCATCATTGTAAATTCCGGATTGTGCCGTCTGCTCAGGCCTTCGTTGCGGAAGTTACGGTTAATCTCGAAGACTTTCTCCATTCCGCCGACGAGCAGCCTTTTCAAAAAAAGCTCCGGCGCGATTCGCAGGTACAAATCCATATCCAGACTGTTGTGATGGGTGATAAAAGGCCTGGCCGCCGCACCTCCTGCGATTGTCTGCATCATCGGTGTCTCGACCTCGAGAAAACCCGCCTCTGCAAGGTATTGTCTTATCGAAGATATAATATCGCTTCGTTTTTTGAACTTTTCCATTACCTCGGGATTTGCCCACAGGTCAACGTATCTTTGTCTGTAACGCAAATCCACATCAGCCAGACCGTGAAATTTTTCCGGCGGCTGAAGCAGCGATTTGCTTAGTATTGTTATCTTGTCGCCCCAGATTGTGATTTCACCGGTTTTCGTCTTGCCAAGCGCCCCTGTGACCCCAAGCAAATCCCCAACCTCCAAAAGCTTCGCCAGGTCCCACTGTGATTCCATCCCGACAAGTCGGGACTTGCTCAAGCCGACCTGAATCGTTCCCGTCCAGTCGCGAAGAGTAATGAAAATGAGTTTGCCGATATCGCGAAGCAGCACTATTCTACCGGCGCATTTGGCGGATCCCTCCCGCCCAGCGCTGGGCGGGACATCGGGACTTTGTGCCTGGCGCGCCCTGATACCCGCTAAAGATTCGGCGTCGTCAAACCTCCCGCCGTAAGGGTCGATGCCGAGACTTTTGATTTGCTCTAATTTCTGCTGTCTGTTCCGCTCGAATTTATCCGTCTTCATTTCGTTTCGCCGTGACTCCCGATAAATCGGGACTGATTTTCCATCCCGATATATTATAAATTTCTTGTGTTTTTACAAGAAGCATATTCCGATAAATCGGGATCGAAATTTGGTAATCCTTTTCGTCCAAAAAATTAATAAATCGGGACTCCCGACAAGTCGGGATCAGTATAGCAAGTCCGTTAATTCTGCTGGTTCATTCCCGCCCGGCGCTGGGCGGGAGGGATTCGCCGAGGCAGGCCGTCAATACACGTCCCTGCTCTAATAGTTTAGTCCTGATTATCAGAAGTGCAACAGCTAATTGCGGGTCGGTACGAATAGTTTCTTCGAGAGAATGCTTTTTCAGCGGAGCCGACTCTAAATCGTGGTCAGCCTTGACCAGAACATCGTTTTCCTTCTGAACTTCAAGTAATTTTCTCAATTCTTCGCTCGTCAGTTTAACCTCGACATCCGGTTTAATCCCCCAGTCTGTCCGACCGAGCTTTTTCATATCTTCGACGCTGTTAACCGGCTGACCCGAAGGAAGATGATAATAGCCCATAGTGTACTTGAGCATGGCACCGCCGCCTACACGGTACGATATAGTCTGCACACTGCCTTTGCCGTGTGTCCTCTCACCGACAATAACAGCGCGATTATATTTAGCATCCTGCAACGCGCCGGCTACAATCTCCGAAGCGCTCGCCGATACACTGTTTACAAGAACAACAAGTGGGTACCCGCGTCGCGTTGGGCCCGACCTGGCCATCTTGTAATCCGGTATTCCCCATCTCGGCTGGGTGCGCACTATCAAACCTTTATCTATGAATTTGTCGGCTATATCTACTGCGCTATCCAGCAGCCCGCCCTGGTTATACCTCAAATCTATTACAAGCCCACGCATATCCTGCGCCTCGAGATTATCCAGCACTTCATCGAGCTCCTTGGATGTGTCTTCGGCAAATTTATCGTAAATACGGACATAACCGATTTTTTGCTCTTCATCGACAAAATACTGCCACGCCCCCCTCGCTTGTCTCTGCCAGCCGCGAATTGTGCGCACCTTTATTTTAGAACGGGTTATCTCAAGCTCTCTGCTTGCCTCTTCGCCGGGCGTTCTTACCGTCAGACATACATTCGTACCGGCAGGGCCTGTTATCAGCTTCACCGCGCAGGTAAGAGTCATATCCTTGGTCGGTTCACCATTGACTTGTTCTATAATGTCACCCGCATCGAGACCGCTGTGGTAAGCAGGCGTATCGGGAAGAAGACTTGCCGCCGTAAGCAATCCCTTTTCCTTGGTAATCAAAATACCGATTCCTGCGAACTCACCTGTCAGGTTCTTCCTGAAATCCTCGGACTGCTGGGGCCAGACAAGTATGGTATGAGGGTCGAGAACAGCCAGGCTCGCCTCCGTAAAATGAGCTATAACCAAAGATTCAGGCAAAGCCACCGTTGTGGAATTAAAAGAAAGAACCTCGTCAAATATTTCAAAAAACTTGGCTCTGCTGATAGTCCCGCCCAGTCCCGATGCATCGGGACTGACCTCTTCCTTCAAAGCATTTAGCGCCGTTGTCCAGGCATTAAGACCGTTGCTGTCAGGACGGAAAAGAACCTGGCCGCCCGCCTCGGCGAATCCCGATAAATCGGGAGAAGCCGGGTTGGTGGTCTGGACAACATCACCGTTCTGGCTTTCTTGTATTTCCTTATAAGATGCTTTCACAACTTCAGCCAATATTCTGCACCTGTCCAGAGCCTTAATAGCCATCTTGCCGTAATCGAGAAATTTAGGGTTGACATAATTACTGTGAAGCACTTCTATTGCGTTTTTGAACATATCCGGTTCGACCTTCTTAAACCTCTCCGCCCTCGTCTCGCAAGGGCTGTCTTTGAAAGAGGCGACAATATCGAATCTCTCGAGCAGCTCGTCGGCATAATCACGGTATTGTTCGTTATCTTCATCGAGAACCGTCAGCCAGTAATAACAGCTTGTATAGGCGTCAAGCCATTTGCCTTCCGATTCATATTTTAATGCTTCGGTTTTTGCCCTGGTTACAGCTTCGGTTGTTATTGGAAGACCCAGAATCTCTTTTTTCTGATTTTCGTCGGCATATTCCATCAAAGATGCCGCCACGGCAAAAACATCCGCCGGGCTGTTCACATCATTAACATCGTCGTCAAGATGGCTCACGCCATTAACATCATCGCCCCAGTTCAGGCTTTTGAGTTTGCCAAGTTTCTCCTCGTACTGCTGCTGTTTGGCTATCCGGCGCTTCTGTTCCAATAAAGTAAATTCTTTAGTGATTTCTGCCAGCTTACTGTACTGGTTTGGCTGTTCTTCGTTGTGCTTAGCAAGCAATTCGGCAGCGTTGCCGAATTCGCCCTCATATACAAAACGGCAGGCCTTATCAAATATGTCGGTGGACCCGCTTATCAGCGAGGTCTCGCCAGGGGCAGACACTTTTGACGCCTCCTCCCGATAAATCGGGACATCGGGGTTGCCGCAGGTTGAAGTACCGATTAGTAAAAATATTACTATCAGGAACCGAACAAAGTACGCCATCGAAAAGCACCCCCAATATCCCGATAAATCGGGAAACCTAATCATCTGTCGTCGATTCATAATTCTATCACCAAATAATACACCCTTGCCCGCCGTTTACCCGCCGTTCTTTTGGAGGGCAGGCGGGCTTGCTTTGAGGTATACGAAAATTACCCTTGTCCGTTCTACCTTATAGGAATCCCAAGGACAAATTCGGCATATTTTAAGACAAAGTTAAGCTGTGCCCATCCCAACCGTTTTGCCCCGCAAAAGCGAAACAGCGCAGGTCCAATAAAACCCCTGCGGACCCGCCTGTCGGCGAGCTGAAAGATAACACAGCATTAATTTCTAAAAACCGAATTACATACACTCTGCGGCCTTGCCCGCACAGCCGAGAACCTGCAGCTTGTGCTTGACCATCGCTTTAATAGCCTCTCGGCCCGGACCCAAATATTTACGGGGGTCAAACTCCGCCGGCTTTTTATAAAATACCTCGCGTATCTTGGCCGTCAACGCCATTCTAAGGTCTGTATCAATATTGACTTTACATACCGCTAATTTCGCCGCTTCGGTTATCGCTGACTCAGGCACACCCATCGCGTCGGGCATACTGCCGCCGTATTTATTGATAAGGTCCTTGAATTCCTTCAAAACACTGCTCGAACCGTGCATAACAAGAGGAAATCCGGGCAATTTGGCGGCGACCTTCTCAAGGATATCAAGCGCAAGCTTCGGCTCGGTCTTAAACTTGTAAGCGCCGTGGCTTGTTCCTATCGCACAGGCCAGCGAATCACAGCCGGTCCTTTTGACAAAATCGACCGCCTGATTTGGGTCGGTCAAATGCGCAGAAACATCTTCAACGCCGACTACATCTTCTTCGATACCACCGAGCTGTCCCAGCTCAGCCTCTACAGGTGCGCCTTTGGCGTGAGCCATATCGACTACAGCCTTGGTCAATGCGAGGTTTTCCTCATAAGGCAGATGAGAACCGTCAATCATTACGCTTGTCCCGCCTTCATTAAGAAAACGTTCACAGGTTTCAAGCTTATCGCCGTGGTCGAGATGAACGGCAATCGGAATATCAGGATTCTGCTTAACCGCCGTTTTAATCATCGACATAAGCCATTCCATATCGGCGTAATCCCTTGCGCCTTTCGATATCTGGAGAATCAGCGGAGCCTTTTCTTCAGCTATCGCACCCATGATACCCTGCGTGATTTCCATATTGTTTACGTTGAACGCGCCAATCGCGTAGCCGTTCTTGTAAGCCATTTCAAACATCTTCTTCGTATCAACTAACGCCATCAAAATCTCCTTTTCAAAACCAAAACCTAAATTTTATTTATTAACACCTAATCAATAACTTGGTGTTGTACTCATCTTTGAAAGACTTTTGTGTCCTACAGCCAATTCCGGAACACCCTGCGGCCAGACACTTATCATTATCGCCTGGGTATCCAGCGACTGGTCGGCGCTATACGTTATACCCCAGCAAACTCTGTGATACTTTCTCACTATGGTAATATCGCTGCGAACATTGGCCCCGTAATCCAAATCCATCTGCTGAGCAACGATTAATGTATACCTTGGGTCCATCTGGTAAGTAGCGGCAAAAGTAAATGCCTGTGAGCCTTTCTCCCCGAGAATGGAGGTACGCCTGAGATACCTGCTGCCTACATAATAACTAAGGTTAGGCCAGACCAGTCTTGAAAATCCCGCGTTAAGCTGGTCAACCACACCGCTGCGGATATCGTAATGGAAATCACTGAGCACCGCTGTAGTGTCGCTGACCCGCCAGATGTAATCGGTCGCAAAGTAATCACGTCTCGGGCCGTAAAATTCATACGTCGGTAATCCAGCCTGCAAATCGCCGTTAAAAATCTCCGGCGCCGAAAGAACTCTAAGCGGCACTATCGGCTTGTTCCAGATAAACCTGTCAGGCCCCGGCCCCGCATCGGATGCACCGGCATTGTCTTTAACAAAAGTAGCTTCCATATCCAGCCTCATCCAGTCAACCGTACGCTTCTCTTCAGCCGGCCCGCGCTTTGTCTGCCATCGCTGCGCAACACCGATATTAAAAGCGTCTCTCTGCCTGACCTCCACGTTACTTTCCGCGAATGTTACCACCGTTACGTGAGGCTCGATGATATGCCTTAACTGGTCGAGGTCCCAAAGACGGGATTTAACATTCGGATAAACTTTCCATAACTGTGTATTAATACGCATACCCGCTTCGGCAATCCAGTTGCAGTTGGCTCCGACAGATCCCATCCCGGTTCCGTCAACAAGCGTGCGTTGAAAACCGCTGCGGTCGTCATACCCGATACTGCCTGCTACGAAAGGCACTATCTTAAAAGGCTTGGCCCAGATGGGCATATCAAGCTCGGTTCTGTGTGATATAAAAGTGAAAGGCTTTTCGGTTATGCTAATCATGTGCTCATTGCCGATTCGCTGCCGCAGGTGGCTTGCCTGAGTGTCACTGTATAATGTGAACATATCATCGAACAACGACTGGCCTGTCCAGTGAAATTCCGCACTCGGCAGCTCTTCAAGCTCTTCGTAAAAATCGTTTATCCTGCCCTTGGCCAGAATCGATACCGCCCAGTTGTCCTGCGATTTTTTAAGGTGGGCGTAAGTTTCTCTTCTGCTGAGACTGAACTCATCGCGGAAATACTGCTCTATGAAATGCTCATCCGAAGAGTAATCCACACCCATACTAAGCTGCCAGCCGTCATCAAGAAACTGTCTGTGCTGCCAGCGGAACCTGCCCCTGAAATCTCTCGGAGGAGCGAGATCCTTTCTTGTCCTGTTCCTGCCAAGCCTGTCTTCACCGTGGTCGTCGATAATATAACCCATCATCGAGCCGAAATGGTCCTCTCTTGTGTATTCAATCTCGATACCGGTCCCGATGCCTTTTTTGCCGTAATAGTCGAGCATAAACTCGCTTTTTGTACCCGGTGACTCCTCCATGCCCAACATCCTTGCCAAAAACCAGCGTGTCTCCACAGAAGCTCCAAACGTTTTGCCGTAACCGGCCCTGACACTGTGCAGAGGCGTGTCCGGCTGCTGCATGTTGCTGCGCATGTGGCTAAGGTGAAGCAACGTGGTTTTGCCGTATTTAAAGTCCACATCTCTAAGCTCCGCTTCGTAACTGGCATCGGAAAGCTTATCAAGCTGCTCATCCACAGCGGTGGTATCTGTAATAATCACACTCGATGCAGTCACTGAAATCTGCGGCACATAAAACTCACTGGTGGTAAGGGTAACATTATCAGCCGAAAATTTTGTCTCGGACAATTGCCGCAATCTCGCCGCGCGGACATAAATCGGTATGCCTCTGTCAGGGTCATAATTACGCATCACAGCATTGACGGCTATCGCCTTTTTATTTTGAAAATCGTAGAACACTTCATCAGCCCGTATCGTCCGCTGGCCTTCGGTCATTACTACATCGCCTGTCATATATATCGCGCTGACATTAGCACGGGCAAGAACATCCTCAATGCTCGAACCTTCATCTTCATCAGCTTTGTGGCCTGAATAAAAGACCACCGCATTATCAGCCTGTAATTCTAATAACCTGCCCTGCTCATCCTGCCTCTGTGATACATAAAACCGCTGCCGTATCGTCGCGACGTTCTCGCCTTCAGGACTCGGCGCCGAATCTATCTTCAGGGGCTCCGCTCCAGCCGGCGCAAACACTATCGGATAAGAAAATTTCGGCTGTTTGGGTTCAGGTTTAATCTCAGGCTTTGCCGGTACGAGTATTTTTTCGATGATCCCCCGCTCTTTTTCTTTAATTTCCGGAACCGGTTTGCCGGTTTCAGTTACTATTTCCTGCTGAGGCGATGCCTCCTCCGGCAGCTCCGGTACAAGTGCTTCTTCCTGTACAACAAACTTCGGGCCGGTCTCGATAGACCTGGCATAATTTTCCGCCGTTCGATAAAGCTCTGTTTTGTGAGGATCTTCAACCCGGCGCTTGTCTGCGGTTATGTAAACCTCACCGGTAACATCAAAATGTACTATTAAAGACTCGCCTCCTTCGAGCAGCTTTTGTTCCATACTTAACGTTTTGGATACAGGCGTTTTGCCTAACGATACGTTACCCTGAAGATATACTATCGCTTTATAGTCGGTACGAACAACACCACCCGCTTCGATTCTGGTAGAGTTAAGCCATACAACAGCCTGGGCGGAACTGAACTGGTTAGCTCCTATGCGCATCGACAGACCTCTCTCGAAAACCAGGACATGTTCGCCGCTGCTGAGCTGATACGTAATAACCTCATCGCCTGTCAGGTGTAAATCCTGACCGGCAAAAGCACTCTTTGAATCAGCACCGAAGGCTAACACTCCGGCCATCAGAACCATCCCGATCCCGATGCATCGGGAAATCGGGAAACCGTACCACGGCCATTTCTGTTTCGCGAGACTGCGTAGCCCCGATGAATCGGGGCAGAGCAGGCTTGGCCGTGGTAACATGTTACTAATATCCTTTTTCTGCATTCTGTACTCCCTTCTGCCCCCGCTCTTGTCTTCGACAAGAAGACGCGGGGGGTACATTTCGGGCAATTATAGCCATCCGACTTCACAACGCCAGCAAAAACCTCTCAATAATACTGATCCCGATGTGCATCGGGATTGATTTTGACGGGCGTTTAATATAAAACATCTACCTGAAAATCGTGATTTAACAGGAAAACCTGATATGCCTAAAAAAGAGCTGTCTAATTACCAAAAAAACGTGGTCTCCGGTTACTATGCTAATCTCGACAATATTATGCTCAGCAAGCTTTCCGAGCTGGTAACAGAGCTTTACCTGGCGAGTTCCGATAATAAACGCAAAAAACAATGGGCCAGGGTCGAAAAAGCAATGAACAACCTGAAAATTCCGCCTACCATAAAAGCTCATATTCTCGAAAAACAAGATGTCCGGATCCTCGCCAAAAATCTCAATGACTGGCAAAAGAAATAAAACTATGGCACGGGTTTCCAACGCGTGCTTCTCACGAAAAAAGAAGAGACCGTCCCGATGTATATCGTGATGGTCTTGTGGCTCAATAACTTTTGACTAACTAATATTTGATAATCCCGACTTTTTCACGAAATTTATCGTAGCTGAGTTTGTCCTCTGAAAATTCGTCCGCATATCGCTTTACTCGCATAATTTTCACAGTTTTTTAGTGAATAATCCCGACTTGTCGGGACTCTTCACCTTCTGATTTTTTTCTCATCCCGATCCCGATGCATCGGGAAATCGGGAAACCGCCCGCATTACTGCGACCGCCGAGAGAAATGCCCGGAAGTTGTTTACTCTTTGCTCTCTGGAAGTCTCGTATGCCGATAAAAAAGTCTCCTGAAAACCCCGACAAGTCGGGGCAGCATCGGCGCTGTTGCCTAAAATGCGATAAGCGCTTTGCCACACCGACTTTCCGTACTTCCGTACTATTATTTCACAGTCGAGCTTCTGCAAAAATGCTCCTTGTTTTAGTTATCACATAATAGAAGTCGTTTCTAATATGCGCTTTATTACAAAAAAGTTTAGTTTTTCCTTGCAAAGAATCAAAGCGGGTGTCAAAATGCCAATTGTTAATTGCTTATTGATTGACAGTTTGATACTCGGCCTCTGTGTATCGTGAAACAGACATTTGAAGTTTTTTATTTTGGAGGCAAAAATGGCGGGCAAATCTATTAGACCGATATTGTTTTTAACAGTTGTGTTGTGCCTGATTGTTTTACCTGGATGCAACGGTTACAAAACAAACAAGTCTCAAGAAATATCCCAAACACCCACGGAGTATGAAAAGCAGGAATTGATGAAGCAGATAGACCGTGATTTCGAAGAACCCGAGTCGCATTACAAGTTAGGTCAGCTCTACCAGAATGAAGGCCTGTGGGCTCAGGCCCAGTACGAATATAACACTGCGCTTAGCTTCGACCCTGCCCATCGCGGTGCCCAGGCCGCTACCATATATGTTTTGCAGACAATGGGTGATAAAGTCAAAGCCGATATGACTGCTGATTTGTATATCAGCCAGACCTCCGGCTCAGCGGAAGAATCGCTGAAGCTGGCACTTGCCTTTCAAAAAGAAAAGCTCGACGAGCTGGCAATGAGAACATATACACAGGCATTGAGGCTGGCACCGAATTCGGCCAAGATTAATCGCCAGATTGGATATTATTACCTGAGCAAAGGCGACAAAGTAAACGCAAGACAATACCTATACACGAGCTTCCAGCTAAACCGCAATCAGCCTCAAGTTGCCGGCGAGCTTGGCAGATTAGGTGTTGATGTGACCGGCGCCAGGGTCGGCAGCACCAAAGAACTCGATAATATGGTGTCCGAAACGGACAAAAGAATCCAGCAGCAATAAGTAAAACTGGAATTCTTATATTGCCCTGTGGCGAATGGAGTCGCCGCGGGGTTTTTCTTTGCGCATCCCGATACATCGGAATAATTTTGCCGTTTAGGGCGAAGCTTGGGATATGTTTTGGGAAAAACAAGAAAATCTTGACACAAGAGCATATTGCGCTTAAATTAATCGGTTCTGTTTTCGCCCGCAGGGGCGTGTAGTGTAAGAAAGAAACCATTTTTTTTGTTTTTTGCTTAAAGGAGAATATTGATGGCGACAAAGGTAGCGATTAACGGCTTTGGCCGAATCGGAAGAGCGGTAGCAAGAATCATTTTCCAGCGAGCCGGTGAGCTGGAGCTGGTTGCGGTAAACGATTTGGCAGATGCCAAGAGTCTGGCTCATCTGTTTAAGTATGATACAGTTATGAGAAAGTGGGCAGGCACAGTTGAGGCTAAGGATAATAGCCTCGTAATCAACGGCAAAGATATCAAGGTGCTTGCGGAGAAAAATCCCGCGAATCTGCCTTGGAAGAATATGGGTGTAAAAATCGTTGTCGAGTCAACCGGAGTATTCCGCAAAAAGAAAGCCGACGGCAAGGCAGGCTATGACAGTCATCTCGATGCCGGTGCCGAATATGTGGTTCTGACAGTACCCGCCAAGGATGATATCGACACCACAATCGTTCTCGGTGTCAATGACAAGCAGATTACAAAAAATACCAAGTGTATTTCCAACGCAAGCTGCACCACCAACTGCCTTGCGCCGCTTGCCAAAGCCCTTCACGATGCCATCGGTATCGACCACGGCCTGATGACCACCGTTCACGGTTACACCAACGACCAGAACGTCGCCGATATGATTCACTCTGATATGCGTCGCGCAAGAGCCGCCGCTATGAATATTATCCCGACAACCACCGGTGCCGCAAAAGCGGTCGGCAAGGTTATTCCCGACCTGAACGGCAAGCTAGATGGTTTCGCATTGCGCGTTCCCGTAGTTGACGGCAGTTGCGTTGACTTAGTTGCGGTAATGAAAAAAGAAACCTCAGTCGAAGAGGTAAACGCGATAGTTAAAAAAGCAGCCGAAGGGGACTTGAAAGGTATCCTCGAATATTGCGATGAGCCGATTGTCAGCAGCGACATAATCGGTAATCCCGCTTCGAGTATCTTCGACTCACTTTGTACTATGGTAAAAGGCAGGACCATCAAGGTTGTTAGCTGGTACGACAACGAGTGGGGCTATTCGTGTCGTACAGTCGATATTATGGAAAAACTGGCAAAGATGTAACATTAACGATAAAGACCCGTCCGAGAAGGGACGGGTCTTTTAGAGCACTTTAAGATTTTATGTTCAGGTTTAGGCCGTTGTGAGGACGAGGCTGGCAAAGAAGATTACGCAG
>JAFGGH010000088.1 GCA_016930645.1 Sedimentisphaerales bacterium | reverse complement strand
GATAGTTTGCAGAATATATCGGGCTTGACTCCGGTAAAGCACCAAGAAAACAGAAAATCCCGGCAGCAATTAGAACAGGAAAATAATGAAAAAGATGAAACCTTACATGGTGAAGAGACTCTGCCGGAAGAGAAGGGCGGAAACAAAAGTGATATCAATTCTGACAGTATCGGGATTGATTACTGTGCTTGATAGTAATCGATAAGAGCGGTAAGGATAATAAATGATAAAAGCAGCAGGGCGGATTTTAAAGAGTAACGATGTTAAGCTTGAAGGCCGGTTCCATCTGGATGCGGCAAATGCGGGATCGAATTTGCCGGGACAGCGGGCAGCGGCTTTAACCAAGCCGCAGGTGCGTGTTGTGGAAAATAATCCCAAATTCGCAGTAATAGAAATAACCTGCTGCTGCGGCACAAAAATGTCCTTAAAGTGTGAATACGCCGGCGCCGCAGAGCCGGGGCCGGATGATCCACAAACGTAATATTGATCGTGATGTTAAATAAACAAGACTAATATGGAGAATAATGCAATGCAAACCGGAAATAAGATAATCAGTTTAGTGCTTTTATTGGTTCCGATGTTTCTGCTGTCGAGCTGCTCATTCACTCAAAAACCAGAGGACATTGCCGTCGATTCTGCTGCTTTTGAAAGACCCCGGAATGACTCTATTGCCAGGAGGTTCCAGGAGCCTGACCCGCAAGGCGCAGTCGTAGCTCAGTCGGCAATGAAATTGTCGGAAGAATACTCTAAGCTTACCCAGGAGGCGGCCTTGTTGCGGCAGCAAAACGAGGACTTAATAGCCAAAAATCGTCAGCTTAATGAGCAGGTCGTTTTCCTTGATGCCCGGTTACAGCAGGCACAAAAGGAATTGTCCGAAGCAAACGGTCTGCTTATCGAGATGCGCGTTGAGCTGAACAACTGGAAGGCCGACATCCTTGGCTTCCGTGAGGAAATGCGTAATGCCGAAACGGCACAATTGGAAACGCTGCTTCGAATATTGAAAGTCCTCGGCGGACAGGTCACAACCGAATCGGCCAAAGCGGAAGTTACGTCAACTGTAGGCTCGGCCGTAGCATCGGCGAATAAGCCTGATCAGCCTTAACAGCAGTAAACGATAAATATTAGGTGAATCGAATGAACAGCCCAAATAAGATTTGCGATTTGCGATACCTAAGGCATAAATTGCCGAATGCCGATTTGACAATCTACAATCGAAGATCGAAAATCGAAAATTGTATTATATTGCTGTTATTGGCGGTCCTTTTGTCCGGCTGCCGTACACAGACTATTCCATTCGCACCGGAGGCAAATTACTATTATCGAAATCCGGACAAAAAAATTACGACGTTTGGAAGGGTTGCTATTGTTGAACTGGATAATGATTCCAGTTATCCGCAGATTTCCGGCGATATTACCGGATCTCTTTATCAGGCTTTGCAGAAGAGACAGGTTTTTGGCTTGACTTTAATCCGCCAGAATGATCCGGCATGGCGAAGTCTGCAACTTCAGCCGGACGCGACATATACGTTTGAACAGTTATTGGCAATCCGCGATACGTTAAAGTGTAACGGTGTGTTGCTTGGTACTGTTACGGAATACAGGCCCTATCCTCACATGGCGGTCGGATTGCGTTTGAAGCTTATTGACCTGAGAGACGGCCAGTTGGTATGGGCACTTGAGCAGGTTTGGGACAGCGCCGATAAAACGACCGAAAAACGTATCAAGAACTATTTTAATTCCGAGAAGCGAACGGGTTTTGCACCTTTACATGAAAAACTGGCGGCTGTCAGTCCGCTTGAGTTTATCAAGTTTATCAGCTATGAAGTGGCTGGGACGTTTTAGTTGAGGTTCCGGCTGAAAAAATGTTGAAAATTGAAAAAAGGTTCTTTAAAAATAATATATCGTCTAAATAAGATATTGACTTTAAATAAAATGAAAATTCAGCAAAAACCTCTTAAGTTTTGTCTGAAACCGACGAGAATAACCGTGGATAGAGAATTTTAGGAACGTTACAGGGTTATGATTGAACAAATAGGAACAAATAATCAGCCGTTGATTGAACCCGGGTCATCAAACACCCAGCCGGTTCCTCCGGTGGTCGGGCGGGGTGGTGATGTGGATGTATCTATTCAGGTAGATTATGCTTCTCTTATCGATAAGGCTATGCAGCCGCCTCAACCGGATGACCAGCGAGTGCAGCAGGCGCGAGAGCTTTTGTTGTCCGGCGGGCTTGAGAGTGAAGATATCATAAAAGGGGCCATAGAGAATATCCTGCTATACGGTATATAAAGTCACTATATTAAATAAATAACGTGACCGGCCACGGAGGGTCTGGTTGTGAGCACGAAAGGATTTTATAAGCCCGGCGAGGGTGGATGTCATCATCTATTCCTCGCCGTTCTTGTATTTACACCCCGGCTTGATTTTATTCTTAAAGAATTTATGATGCCAAACCAGCAATCTCTATAATCAATAGCAAACCTATGCCCGCGAAGGCGGGTATAATCAATAATCAATCGCCACGCCATCTCATTATCAAGCACAATCCATCGAAAAATCTACCCCTGAAGATGCAGACGGACACCTTTAATTTCCCCTGTCAGAAAAAAGTTATCTGATCTCTTTATTTTTTCCCAGTGCAACAATTTTTGGATGCGCCATAAGCTCAGGTCCGTTGTTGTTGCCGATCACATTATAATGCCCATCATCGCTCCAGAAGACAAATCCCGCCAGCTCGGGATAATTAGTTTCCAGCTTTCTAACCACATCCAGGCAATCCCTTGCTGGGTCCGACCGGCCACGGATCCCCAGCTCCGACCACCAAATCACCTTTCCGGCGTTTTTTTTCTTTTCAACCGCCCAGTTATACTCGGAAAAATTCAAACCGGTGCCGTAGGCCGATTTTCCCAGGACATCCACGTATGCATCGCCCGGGTAATACTTTTCCAGTGCACCGTGATTGGCGGTGGTATGATAGGCCCAGATGATATTGTCAAGGCCCTTGTCGTTAGTAAAGTAGTCGTGAACCAGGCGATAGAGCTTGATGATGTTTTCGGGCCCCTCTTTCGCGTGCCATTTGTTCCCGTCGTCGCTTTCCACAAAGGGCGTATAGACAACGGGTATTCGGCGCTCTTTCAACCACTGCATATTTGCGGCCATCCTGTCCATCTGCTTATAGAAGTTCTTCTTGGTCGGATTATCGCCGGCTTCGAATATCTGATCAATATCAATCGGACCATTCCATGATCCGCCCGAAGGATTGGCATAAAACGAAAATACGCCGACAATCATGCCGCGATCCCACATTTTTTTAACGCCGTTGTTCCATGCCGAGTCAGGAAACGGATCGTCGGCAAAATCGTATGTGACACATCCATACCGGGGCATTTTGCCCGTGTG
>JAFGGH010000007.1 GCA_016930645.1 Sedimentisphaerales bacterium | reverse complement strand
GTTTTACGATTAACGCAACCGATACGAGCAGCGCAACCGCAACCGTTCGACTTAAATGATACATTCATTTTATCTTATTATCTGTGTGCCTATACCCTTGTCGGTATAAATCTCCAACAGCAGCGAGTGTGGTATTCTGCCATCGATGATGTGAGCCTTTTTGACACCGCCTTCGATTGCGGTCAGACACGATTCGACTTTGGGCATCATACCGCTGGTTATTATGCCGTCATCTATCATTTTCTTTATCTGCTGCTCATTGGCACTCGAAATCGTACTGTCCGAATCGTTAACGTCCGAGCGTATTCCGTGGGTGTCGCTGACAACAACAAGCTTTTCTGCGGCAACGGCTGCGGCAACTTTTCCGGCGGCGCTGTCGGCGTTGACGTTGAGCTTGCCGCCTTTTTTGTCGCTCGCAACAGAAGCGATTACCGGGATGGTACCGGTGCTGCAAAGAGTCTTCAAAAGCTCGGAGTTCACGTCGTTGACCTGTCCGACAAAACCCAGGTCAATCTTTCTGCCATTTTCACCGCTGAGCCGCAATGGTTCTGCAAACAAGGCACAACTGCTTAGCGAGTGCAAACCCATTGCCTGGCATCCCAATTCATCAAGCGCTTTGCAAATCGGGGCGTTCACTTCATTAACCAGGGTATGCTCAACAAGATTAAGAGTCCTCTGGTCTGTGTAGCGGCGACCCTGAACCCACGTCGTCTCCAGACCTGCTTTTTCCATCGCCCTTGTAATCGCTTTGCCGCCGCCGTGCACTATGACAGGCCAGATTCCGACGGTGTACATAAAGGCCACGTCAGTCAACAGTTTGCCGCGCAGACATTGCTCATCGAGGACACTTCCGCCGAGCTTCACCACGACAATCCTGCCGCGGAACTGGCGAATGTATTCCATCGCTTCAATCAAACTGTCAGCTTTTGCAATAGCTTTTTCCACCGGTATCCCCTGATAAAACGGATTTCAGCAAGCTGTTCAGTCTATTGGCGATGCCGAACTTCGTCAAGGAAATTCACTTGACCGAAAATGCGATTTACGGTTATCATATACAGACCGGGGACATAATGGCGTTATGGTTTCCTGTGCCCGGCGAAGGGAAAAAGCAGGCAGGGGCAATATCGACATTAAAATATCGGAGAGACTATGAAGGTAAGCAAAATTACCCGCGTAATGAAGATACTTACCGCCCTGCAGTCAGGCCGAAAATACTCCGCCGACGAGCTGGCAGAGACATTCGGCACCAGCCGGCGAACAGTATTCCGTGATATGAATGAGCTTGAGGCAATCGGCATACCTTACCATTACGACCCGAAAGAACAGGGATATACCATCGACCCTGAGTTTTTTCTTCCGCCTATTGACCTCAACCTGCAGGAGGCGCTGGCCCTGTTGATGCTCGTACACAAAGCCAGAAACCAAATACAACTGCCGTTCAAGCACTCGGCGCTCCTTGCGGGATTGAAAATCGAAAACAACCTGCCCGTAAAGATTCGCCAATACTGCAACACGGCTATGAAATATATCTCTACTTATCCAAACGCGCAGGCGCCACTTGGAACTCTCGACAAGCTGTTCGCACAGTTACAGAAGGCAATAACCAATAAAATAAAAGTTACGCTGTTATATCATTCGCTTTATGACAATAAAGATTTAGACGTCCGTTTGTGCCCATATCATCTTCTTTACAACCAGAGAGCATGGTATGTTCTGGGATATTCGGAAACTTATAAAAGCATACGCACTTTCAAACTCAATCGAATCAAAGAGCTTGAGCTTACCAGTCAGCGGTTTATAGATGGAGACGATTTCGACCTGCACGAATATTTCGGCAGGGCGTGGTCTATGATACCCGAAGGCAGACTGTACGACATCAAGCTACGCTTTTTACCGAAGGTCGCGCAAAATGTCGCCGAAGTCCAGTGGCACAGCACTCAGCATGCCGACTGGCAGGATGATGGCTCGGTAATACTGCAATTCCGCGTGGACGGCATAAACGAAATAAGCTGGTGGGTACTCGGCTATGGCGACCAGGTACAAATATTAGCACCGAAAGCACTTCGCAAGAAAATCGTAACAGCAGCAAAAAAAATAATCGAACTAAACGAAAAAATATAGGTCACATCTTTCACGGCATCGGCCTCATTTGGCAGGGGGGCATTTTTGTGTATAATGTCTAAATGCCAATAGTCTCGTTAAATGATATTCATATACAGTTCGGGCGTAAGGCCATCTTTGACAGCCTGGCGCTGAGACTTTATCCGAAGCAGAAGGTCGGTCTTGTCGGGCCTAATGGGTGCGGTAAAACCACTCTTTTGAAGCTAATCCTCTCAAAAGAACTGCCAGATAAAGGTAATATCCACATGAGAAAAAACATCACTATCGGCTATTTGCCGCAGGAACCGTCTTTCGACAATGATAAAACCGTCCGCCAGGAGCTTCACGCCGGCGCCGATGAAATTCTTCAGACGCAAAATGAGATACATTCGCTTGCGGAAGAAATGGAACAATACAGCGGCAAAGAGCTTGCCCGCCGCGGCGGGCTTGCCTCTGCTATGAAACAATACGACAGGCTGCTTAACAGATTCGAATCTATCGGCGGCTATAGGTTTGAAAACAAGATGAAAGAAATTGTCGCAGGTGTTGGCGTCGATGATAAATTTATTGATGTAAAAACACATCTGCTAAGCGGCGGGCAAAAATCACGACTGGGTCTTGCCAAGGTCCTGCTGGCTGATGCCGATTTGCTGCTGCTTGATGAGCCGACAAACCATCTCGATTGGGACGCTACTATCTGGCTGGAAAATTATCTCAGCAATTTCAATGGCGCTGCATTAATTGTAAGCCACGACCGCTACCTGCTGGACAGATTAGTAACAAAAATAGTCGAAATCCGCAATTGCTTAGCCGACGTTTACCCCGGGAATTACAGTAACTTCCGACAGGAAAAACAAAAGCGCGACCTTGAACGACAAAGGCAACACGCCCAGCGGGTCGATTTCGTTGAGCGGACGAGAGACTTCATAGCCCGTAACAAGGACCAGGAAGGGATGAGCAAGGTCGCACGCGGCAGAAAAACTCAACTAAATAAGCTGCTAAAGAACAATCCCGACTTCTTGGAAAAACCGAAAAGCGATAATGAGCTCGATTTCAAATTCGCCGAAGTCGAACAAAAATCTAAACGTTCACAAGCTGTATTGACCTGCAATAATCTGTCAATGAAATACGATGAGCTGACGCTGTTTGAAAGCCTGAATCTTGAAGTCCTCACCGGTCATCGCCTCGGTATCATAGGGCCTAATGGAGCCGGAAAGACTACTCTCTTGAAAATAGCACTTGGCAAAATCAAACCGACAGCGGGAAGTATCTCAATGAAGAAAAACCTGTCTGTCGGCTATCTTGACCAGGCCGGCGCCGAATTAAACGAAGACAACACGGTTTTAGAAGAAGCATCGTCAATACTGCCCGATTCTTTGCCCGAGAATATGCGTTCAAAGCTCGGTGCATTTTTATTTAGCGGTGAAGATGTTTTTAAAAAAATATCACAGCTTAGCGGCGGCGAGAGAAACCGCCTTGCCTTGTGCAAGCTCGTACTGGCTGCGCCGCAGATTCTGATACTGGATGAGCCGACCAACCATCTCGATATACCGAGTATCGAGGCCCTCGAAAACGCTCTGCAAAATTACACCGGCACTATTATTGTGATAAGTCACGACAGGTTTTTTTTGGACAAAACGGTTGACCAGTTACTTGTTCTTGGTGTCGATAAATTCGGCAAAAAAACTTTTGGCCGATTCGAACTTGTCATCGGCTCGGTCGGCAGATACACGGAAATTCTACAGAAAAGACAGGCCGAGCAAGACGCTGTGGAGAAAGATAAAACAAAAAAGCCAAAAAGGCATAAATAGCGAAAAGTCACTCCTTCGGAGCTGAAACAATTTGCGATGTGGGACGAAACTAAATTCCACGACGCTATTGAAGAAACCGAACTGCAGATTGCTGGACTCACCGAGCGGTTCGGCGATGAGAATATCTACAAACAGCCGGAAGAATTCGCCCGCCTGCAACAGCAAATGGCCGAAAAGAAAGATTATCTGGAACTTTTATACCGCGCCTACGAACACAAACATAATTAACAGATGTTACCCATGTCCTTAGCATATTCTGTTACCTATGTTGTCAGTTTGCACACGATTAGCACCGTCACCTGTGGGCGGTGCATTTGTCATTCCTGCGACCTGTCTCGGCGTAGTGTAGCAAAGATGGAAAACTGAAATCCATTTTCTTTATACCGGCATAGTTTACGCATATTCTTTTTTTACCACGTATTATTTAGTCTGCAATTTATAACGTTACTTAAAAAGTACAATGTCCCTTTTTCTTCTTTTGGAAGGATACATAACGTGTCAACGAGGCGATAATGGTCAAATTTGCCATAAACAACACCAGCATGAAGCGAATCACATAATAAATAATCCATCCGGCCAATGCCCCAAACGAAGCCAAAACGAACCCAATCTTTACCTGCCTGTGGGGGGAAACCCAATTTAAGTCATTTCTTTTATGTTTTTTCTGCTTTATGCAGTTATGAAAAATCTGTGGTTTGGAATTTTAGTTTTTTAGCGTCGCCCCAGAGCAATTCCAAATCGTAATAGTCCCTGTACTCGGCATCGAAGATGTGCACAACGACATCGATAAAATCCAGTAGTATCCATCTGCCCTGCTCATAGCCGGCTCTGCCGAAGCGAGTCATTTCCATTACCCTGGCTAATTCGCTGATTTCATCGGCGACGGTGCGCATTTGCCGGTTACTTGTTCCGGTGGTGATAATAAAATAATCGGTGGCCGGGCTTTTGCCTTTCAAATCCAGCACTATAGTGTTTTCACTGTGGCAGTCTGCGGCTATTTTCGCGGCGGCCAGGGCGAATTGCTTTGAGTTATCTTTTTGGACCTTTGCCATTCTGATAAAATTGTTCCTATAGAGAGACCATCGAGTTAGCGCAGCACAGGGCCGCAGCCAGGGCGTCGGCGACGTCGGGCGGCTGGGGCAGGTCGGGCAGTTTCATTAATACCTTTATTGCCTTTTGTATCTGCTCTTTCGAAGCCCGGCCGTTACCGGTTATTGATTTTTTTATTTTTGTAGCGCTGAAATTTTTTACCTCAATGTTATTTTCTGCGCATTTTTGCAGGATAACTCCTCTTGCGTGGCCCATTAGTATCGCGGTATTGGGATGAGCGTAGTGCGAGTATAATTTTTCGACGGCGACGATGTCAGGCTTGAGCTTTTCGAGAATATCAGCGAAATCCTGAGCGATTTGGTCGAGACGGTTTTCCAGGGCCAGCTTGTCATCGGTACGGAAAGTGCCGGCTTCGATGAGCTGCTCGGTACCTGTCTTTGTTTCGATTACCGCGTAGCCGCATGTTCCCAGGCCTGGGTCGATACCGAGTATTCTCATTTTATCCTTTTTTATTAGACACTGGTTAACATTGAACAATTATATCTTTAAAATCTTGACACTGATTTACACAGATTTTTTATAAAGTTAAAAAAATCAATACCTTGCCTGACAGCTTTTAACAAGAGCAATCGATTTTCTTTTTTTAGACTATCTTTAACACAGATTTATACAGATTAACACAGCTTGCAACGATTTTATCCAAACACTCTTCGTTTTACTTCAACAATGATTTTATCATCAACAATTATATCAGCGTAGTACTCACCGACTGCTCTGTTATGATAATTTACTGTCAGGGGGACTTCCACTTTGCATTTAATACCGTTCTCTTCAAGTTCTATGGCAAGGGCGTTTTTGTAAACCTTTTCGAGAAAACCCTGCCCGAGTTCTTTGTGAACATTATATGCGGCTGCTATAATTTTCTCTGATAGTTCGCTATATTTGTATTCACTACTCATTCTATTTATAATCAGTGTTAATCTGTGCAAATCAGTGTCTAATAATTTTTAATATATTAAGTTAATCAGTGTCTAATAATTATTTTCGCCTCCAGGCTGTATCGTCTTTTCCGTCTTCGAGAGTAATGCCAAGCTCGTCGAGCTGGTCACGAATCGCATCGGCGGCGGCGAATTCTTTTACCTGACGGGCTATAGTTCTTTGTTCTATGAGCATCTTGACAAGGCCGTCGAGTAAATTGTCATCAGTACCGGCTGATTGATATTCGTCTTTTACTATTCCAAGGACATCACCTCCGAGTTTTGTGAACATATTATCTATCGCGGTAAGCGTCGCACTGTTGGTATCTGTATTTTCCAGGAGATTGTTTGTCAGTCTGACCAGCTCGAACATTGAAGCTAAGGCCACCGATGTATTAAGGTCGTCATTCATAGCCTCTTCGAACTTGGTTTTTATACTTTCCAGTTCTTCAGCGAGCTCCTTTCCGATTTCACCTTCCGTGGCATCGGCTAATTGTTTGCGGACGGCTTGAACGCATTGAGATATTTTTTCGTAACCGCTCTGTGCGGCGAACAGCACCGCATCGGAGAAATCGAGCGGGCTGCGATAGTGACTGTTGAGAACAAGCTGCCTTACGGCAAGCGGTTCGTAGGCGCGTGTCAATCTTTCGTGGGCGCCGCTGAAGACCTGTTTTAAGGTGATGAAGTTGCCGAGACTTTTACTCATTTTCTGGCTGTCAACGGTAACCATATTGTTGTGCAGCCAGAATCGGACGAACTGCTTTTCGTTTGCGGCTTCGGCCTGGGCGATTTCGCATTCGTGATGCGGGAACTTGTTGTCGAGTCCGCCGCCGTGGATGTCGATTGTTTCGCCGAGATACTTATTGGCCATTACCGAGCATTCGAGATGCCAGCCGGGATAACCCATACCCCAGGGGCTCGGCCACTGCATAATGTGGTTAGCCTCGGCCTTTTTCCAGAGGGCGAAGTCGGCGGGATTCTTTTTCTCTTGTGAGACCTCGACCCGCGCGCCTGCGAGCATATCATCAACGTTCCTGCCTGAGAGCTTGCCGTATTCGGCGAATTTTGCCACCTCAAAATAGACCGAGCCGTTTACTTCGTAGGCGTATCCTTTTTCGAGCAGTTTTTTTACAAGCTCGATTTGTTCGATTATGTGGCCTGACGCTCGCGGGCTGATATCGGGGCGGAGACAGTTGAGCCTGTCCATATCGTCGAAGTAGCTTTTAGTGTAGTACTCAGCTATTGCCATTGGGTGCTTTTTTTCTATTTCAGCTTGCTTTGCTATTTTGTCCTCACCCTCGTCGGCGTTGTCGGTCAGATGGCCTACATCAGTAATGTTCTGAACATAAGTAACATTATAGCCGAGATAACGAAGGTATCTTGCGAGCATGTCGAAGCTGATGTAGCTTTTAGCGTGGCCGAGATGCGCATGGCCGTAAACCGTCGGACCGCAGACATACATTCCGACTTTGCCTTTATGCAAAGGCTGAAATTCTTCCTTCCGCCTTGTTAAACTGTTATATAACTCTAAAGTCATTATCTAATCCTTCATAAGCCAGCCATTTAACACTAAAGCACTAATGCACGAAAGCACGAAGATTATAATATATATCTTCTTATGCTTCGTTTGGATAATGGCTGAGAAAAGTTTATCAGAAAAGCAAGCCTTTTACCAGTCAACTTCAGATATGTGAGCACCTGAGCTTTCCAGACCGGATTGCTTTTTCCTGCGGCTTTCAGCTCACATATAACCAAATCTTCCACCAGAACATCGAGACGGAAAGCCTCGTGGAATTTGATGCCGTTATATTCGATTGGAACAAAAACCTGGCGTTTATATGAAAGTCCTCTTTTATTTAGTTCGTGGCAGAAACACACCTCGTAAACATTTTCCAAAAGTCCCGGACCTAAAGTGCTGTGAACAGCATAGACAGAATCAACTATTTTTTCTGCGACATCTTCTTCCTTATCGGATATTTTATCGAATTCATTTTTTTCTAAGCTCATTTGTGCTTTAGTGGTTTTGTGTTTTCGTGTTATAAGGTTCTTCTATATTTTTTCATCAGTAGCGTTATCGCGGTAGCGGCTATAGCGTCGCCGGCGCCGATGTCGCCGAAGCCTTCGTTAGTTTTTGCTTTTACGTTTACGTTGTTGAAGTCGATTCCCAACAGCTCAGCGATGCACCTTTTCATCTGGCCTTTGTACTGAGAGAGTTTCGGCATTTCTGCGTGGATTATCAAATCGACATTCGCTATTTCCCAATCTTTCTCTTCGAGCTTTTCCTTTACAGTAAGCAGAAGGCCTTTACTGTCCGCATCTTCATATTGTGGGTCGTTATCGGGAAACAATTCACCGATATCACCCATACCGGCGGCACCGAGCAGAGCATCGATAATCGCGTGAAGGGCTACATCGCCGTCGCTATGACCGAGCAGTCCCCTATTGTAAGGAACCTGTATTCCGCCGAGCATAAGTTTTCTGCCCTCGACAAGCTCGTGGATGTCCGTACCTATACCGGTTCTGTATTGTGGTTTTGGTCTTTCTATCACAAGATGCCTTTCGTACTGGGGATGTCACCGCCTATTATTTTAACAGAGGCGCCGAGTGACTGGCCGAGCGATTTGAAAATCGCCTCTGCTATATGGTGGCTGTTCGTTCCGTACGGGACATTTATGTGCAGATTGAACCTGCCGTTGTTTGCGAAGCTTGCGAGCATTTCCTCGAGGCACTCGACGTCGAAATCGCCGATTTTCTCGGTCCCATATTCGACGTTATAAACGAATTTCGCTCTGCCGGACAAATCAACACTGACATTGGCAAGCGATTCTTCCATCGGGACAGAGGTATTACCGTAGCGGGCTATTCCTTTTTTGTCGCCGAGGGCTTTTTCGAGGGCCTGGCCGAGGCATATAGCGATATCTTCGACCGTGTGGTGTGCATCGACGTGCAGGTCGCCTTTGGCTTTAACCACAAGGTCGATTTTGCTGTGCTTGGACAGGTGCGTGAGCATGTGGTCGAGAAAGCCGATTCCGGTATCTATTTCGTATTTGCCCGCGCCGTCGAGATTCACTTCGACAAGCACTTCGGTTTCGTTTGTTTTTCTTTCAATTTTTGCGGTTCTGTCTGCCATATTTTTTGTCCTGAATATTTTCGTATTACGGTTTCGGTTTCGCGGCTCGTATTTAGGTTACCAGGAGACCTGGTTATCAGGGTGTCAGGTTCACCTGATTCCCTGATTTCTGCTATCCTGCACCCTGATGTCCTGATAGCCTGGTTTCCTAAGTAAGCGGCGAAAACGACAAAAGTTTTACGGTACTATTAAAATTTCGAGTTTATTCTTATTTATTGAACTATTTCTTTTAATCTGCTTATCAATATATCGTTCTGCTCTTTTGTGCCGGCGGTAATTCTCAGCTTGTCATCAAGGCCGGGTACGTTGAAGTAACGGACATATATATTTTGCTCAACGAGTTTATCATAAATATCTTCGGCTTTGTAGTCTTTGCATCTTGCCAGAAGGAAGTTCGAGCTGCTGGGCGGAACATCAAAACCGAGCGAGCACAATTCATTGGTCAACCTTGCCCTTTCGGATTTGACCTTTTCGACATTTTCTTCGAAGTAATCCTGGTCCTGTATAGCTGCGGTCGCGGCGGCTATTGCTATTGCGTCAACCGGATAGGAGTCGTTGACTTTGTTCAGGCCTTCGATTAAAAGAGCCTGTGCGATGCCGTACCCGAAACGCAGGCCCGCAAGAGAATAACCTTTGCTCATAGACCGCAGGATAATCAGGTTATCGAAATCCTTAATCAGCTTTGTACAGTTGTCATCTGCGAAATCGACATAAGCTTCGTCGATTAGTAAAGCTCCTTCGATTTCATCGGCTAATGATGCGATTTCATCTACGCTTATGAAACTTCCGCTTGGGGCGTTAGGATTGCAGATAATAGTCAATGCCGCACCTGTCGAAGTAAGCTGGGATGGCAAATTGAATTCATTGTCGAATGGGATTTCGATTGCCGCACAGTCAACCATTTTGGCCAGCACCGGATAGAGTGAATAAGTCGGGGTTGGATATGCGACCGGTCTGGTTTTGTCGCAAAAAGCTAAGAATGCGGTTTTGAGTAAATCATCGCCACCGTTGCAGCAGATAATATTTTCGGGCTGGACACCATTAATTTTTGCCGCGGCTTCTCTAAAGGACGTGCCCGATGGGTCGGGGTATCTGCGCAGGTTTTCGCCGCTGATTTGCTGTACGGCCTGCAGTACCTTCGGCGAAGGCGGATATGGATTCTCGTTGGTATTGAGCTTTACCACATCAGCAGCCTTGGGCTGAAAACCGGGCACATAGCCTGCCATTTGTTCTATATTGTCGCGAAAATAACTCATCAGATACTCCCGGATAATCCCATGATTATAACCGAATTCGGGCAAAAGGCAAAAAATGATTCGTAAAACCCCCCGAACATAGGTTATTATGTGCGTAGAAAGGTAACAGAATGAAGAAAACCACTAAATACAGGATATTGCTGTTTGCTCTGGTATTGTTATTCTGTGGCTGCGCTGGTGATTCTGCCAAACGTAACAGGGCCGCTCTTAAACGCCGTCCGAAGAACATTATTGTTATGATTAGTGACGGCTGCGGTTATTACCACGTTGACGCGGCGAGTCTTTATGAGCATGGTAAAACCGGCGTTCAGGCCTATGAACATTTTCCCGTCAGGTGCGCTATGGCCACTTATATGGCTGGCGGGGCTTATGATTCAACAAAGGCCTGGGGTAATTTTGATTATGCCAAGGAAGATTATACAGATTCGGCGGCGGCGGCAACGGCGATGAGCTGCGGCGTTAAAACTTCCAAAGGTTTTATCGGCGTTGACCTTGATAAGAAACCATTAAAACATATCATCGAAAAATGTGAGGAGCTTTCAATGGCAACGGGTGTTGTTACGAGCGTCCAGCTCAGTCATGGGACGCCTGCCGGTTTTGTAGCGCACAACGAAAGCCGCGAAAATTACGAAGAGATTGCAAAAGATATGATTTACGACAGTGCCGTTGATGTGATTATGGGCTGCGGCCATCCTCTTTACGATAATGACGGTAATTTGAAGGCCAGACCGGATACATATAAATATGTCGGCGGCAAGTCAGCTTGGGGCGAACTTACATCCGGCGTTGCAGGCGGCGATGCCGACGGTGATGGTGTAAACGACCCGTGGACTTTGATACAAACACGCGCAGAATTTCGAGCGTTGGCAAAAGGCCGGACGCCGAAACGCGTTTGCGGTGTGCCTCAGATATATCAGACGCTTCAGGAAAAAAGAAGCGGTGATGAAAAGGCAGAAGCCTTTGCTGTGCCGCTGATTGAAACGGTGCCGACACTGGAAGAAATAACCAAGGCTGCCCTGAATGTTCTTGATAACGATGAGGACGGATTCTTTTTGATGATTGAAGGCGGCGCTGTTGACTGGGCAAGCCACGATAACGAATCCGGCAGAGTAATCGAGGAAGAAATTGATTTTAACAAGGCTGTCGAGGCGGTTATTGACTGGGTCAATGAAAACAGCGACTGGAAAAAAACTTTAGTTATCGTAACCGCCGACCACGAGTGCGGATATATGACAGGTCCGGGCAGCGGCCAAAAGGAAGACGGGCCGGTTTGGCAACCACTTATAAACAACGGCAAGGGAAATCAGCCTGGCATCCAGTGGCACAGCGGCGATCACACCAATTCACTGATTCCGTTTTATGCCAAGGGAACAGGCTGCAAGTTATTCAAAGACGCGGTGAAAAGCGCAGACCCTGTAAAAGGCAAATACATCGACAACACCGATATCGCCAAGGTGATTTTCTCGATGCTTGACCGGGGCAATTAGTTTCCTACTGTGAAAAACAGCAGTTAGCTTTCTCCCAGTGCTTCTAAATCAGCCTGGTCTTTTTTTCTGCCGAGTTTCTGCTTATTGGCTATCAGATCATTTTTGCCTAAATAATAAACTTTAACACCGGCGTAATCTCCCTGTACTTTCGAGCTTTCGGCCTGATCCCATGAAACGCCTGTCAAAGAGGTCATTATATCGATACGAACAGGCGGAACGCCAAGTTGAATTACTTTGTTAGGCTGATTAAAATCATCAATTACCAAATCTATTGAGCCTAATCCAAATTCTTTGAGAACGTCCAATACTTTTTGGGCATTATCATCATCAGCTTTAACAAATACATCGATATCGCCTGTGAAGCGAGGTGAACCATGAAACGCAAGAGCATAACCGCCGACAATAATATAAGCGACTTTATGAGCGTTCAATAATTCTAAGAGTTCTTTGAAGTCTGATTGAATCTCCATATAACTGCTTTCTTAGATAATCGACCGCGGCGACCCTTTCGGACGGCGGTCTGCTTAACCAGTATTCGAGATTCTGCTTGATCTCGTTAAAATCCTTCATATCAAATTTGTTCACAACCGGTTCGATCATAATATTATTTTTTGCAGTAGTCGATAAGTCTTGCGATTTCGCTGCGGAGTTCTTTTCTTTCGACAATCATATCGATAAATCCGTGCTCGAGCATAAACTCGGCGGTCTGGAATCCTTCGGGCAGTTCGACCTTGATTGTCTCAGCGATAACGCGTCTGCCGGTAAAGCCGATTAGAGCGCCCGGCTCTGCTATGGTAATATCACCGAGCATCGCGAAGCTCGCCGTAACTCCTCCGGTGGTCGGATCGGTGAGAACGGCAATATAGAGGCCTTTGGCCTGGTTTAGTTTGGCGACTGCTGCGGATGTCTTTGCCATTTGCTGGACGGCGACGACCGATTCGTGCATACGGGCTCCGCCGGAGCATATAACCGCCACCAGCGGCAGCTTTTGTTCAATAGCCATTTCTATCGCGGCGCAGAATTTTTCACCGACTACGGCGCCCATAGAACCCATAAGGAAATTGGGGTCCATTACGGCCAGGATTAGACCTCGGCCTTTGACGAACGCCTTGCCGATATGGATTGCTTCTTTAACGCCGCTTTTTTGTTCTTCGTCCTTTAACCTTTCTTTGTAGGTTGTACCTCTGAACTCGAAATTCAGCGGGTCGTTGCTGGTCAGGTCGGTCAGTTGTTCTTCGAATGTTCCCTCATCGACAAGGTACCGGATTCTGGTGTCGGCCCCGATACGAAAATGGTGATTGCACTGTGGGCAGACGTGCATATTATTTTCGGCGGAGCTTTTGTAAATCATATGCTCACAGCCGGGGCACTTCAACCACAGGCCTTCGGGCATATCCTTTCGCGGTTTCAGGCTGAAACCGTCCCATTTTGATTTTGCGGATTTAGCCATATATTATCCTGTTATCAATTAATCAAATTACCGCTGTAAGATTCTACCATAAAACGCCCTGTTAAGCCAGAGTTCTGTCAGGATGTGCTTGTTGCAATACTTTGGTTTTCCAGTTATCATTGCCTCGATGATTAGCCAAAAAGGCGAAATATCAAGCTAAAAAGGTAATGGTAAGAACAGAAAAGATTCAAATTAAGACCAAAGGTAATAATGATGTAGTCAATATTACCGATAAGGTGGCGTCAGCGGTTGCTAAGTCTGGTGTTAAGGACGGCGTGGCTACTGTTTTTAATGTCGGCTCGACTGCGGGGATTACTACGACGGAATTCGAGCCGGGATTAGTCAATTATGATTTGGAAGCTGCATTTGAGAAACTCGCGCCTGAAAAAGCCCGTTACGAACACGAGCAGACATGGCACGATGATAACGGGCACGCCCACGTCAGGGCATCCCTGCTTGGGCCTTCACTTAGCGTTCCGATTGTTGACGGCGGATTGACCTTAGGCACCTGGCAGCAGATAATATTGATTGATTTCGACACACGCCCAAGAACAAGGACTGTCATTTGTCAAATCGTCTCCTAAAAAGGATTTCTGTCACTCGTAGCCGGAGACCTGCTCATCGGTTTATGAACACAAAGGCACTAACACACAAAAACACGAAATTAAAAAGAATATTCTTTGTGCCTTAGTGAATTCGTGTTTTAGTGTTTAACCGCTGAATTTGCTAATAATCATTTCTATTTTTACTATAATACGTTATATTGTTTTTTCATGAAACGAGGCGGCGACAAATCGTTATTTTCCGACGTGGAGCAGGCCAGGATAGGCAAAGTCGCGCCTCTGGCGGTACGGATAAGGCCGCGGAACCTTGAAGAGTTTGTCGGGCAGGAGCATTTTCTCGGCGCCGGCAGGCTGCTTCGGAGAATGCTGGAGGCGGACAGGCTTAACAGCCTGCTCTTTTACGGGCCGGCAGGCTGCGGAAAGACAACTCTCGCTATGGTAATCGCAAATCATACCAAAGCCAAATTCCATTATCTAAGCGCGCCTGCGGCGACGGTAAAAGACATCAGGGAAATTATCTCGGTTGCCAAAGACAGGCTTGCGACCAGTGACGCACGAACTGTTCTGTTCATCGATGAGATACACCGTTTCAGCAGAGCACAGCAGGACGTACTTCTGGATGATGTCGAAAGCGGTGTATTGATAATGATAGGTGCTACTACGGAGAACCCCTTTTTTGCGGTGAATTCTCCGCTGCTCAGCAGGAGTACGGTATTTCGTTTCGAGCCTTTGAGTGAGGAAGACATATTACTTATCTTAAGACGTGCAATTTCAGATGCAGAAAGAGGGCTGGGCAAATACAAAGTCGAAGCTGACGAAAAAACCTTGCGGTTTCTGGCGGTTATGAGCGACGGAGACGCTCGAAGGGCGCTGTCTGCGCTTGAGATTGGAGTTTTATCTCAGGCGGCCCGGTGCAAAGGCGAGAAAAAGGTTTCATTTGACCTTGAAACGGCTAAGGAGTCCATTCAGCAAAAAGCGATTCAGTATGACGGGACGGGTGATACACATTATGATTTGGCAAGTGCGTTCCAGAAGAGTATGCGGGGCAGCGACCCTGACGCGACCGTATATTGGCTGGCGAGGATGCTCGCGGGCGGTGAGGACACGAGATTTATAGCCCGCAGGATTGCTGTTTGCGCAGCGGAGGATGTAGGCAACGCCGACCCGATGGCGACGATTCTGGCTGCCGCCGCGGTGCAGGTATCTGAGTTTGTGGGATTTCCGGAGGCCCAGCTTCCGCTGGCCCAGGCGGCGATTTATGTGGCCTGTGCACCTAAATCGAATGCCTCGGCCTCTGCCGTATGGGAAGCGGTGTCGGATGTAAAAAATGAGCATACAGTTGAGGTGCCGAAACATCTGAAAGACAGCCATTATACAGCCGCTAAGAAGCAGGGATTCGGGATTGATTACAAATATCCGCACGATTATGAGGGTGGATTTGTAGCTCAGGAGTATATTCCGGCTCATGCGAGGAAGAATTATTACAGGCCGAAGGCCGTTGGGTACGAAAAAAACATAGGTGAGTATTTACAAAAGCTCCAAAGGCTGATACAAAATAACGAATCAGGCGGTGGTTTGGAAAAGAAAGGGTAAATGGATAAGACACAATTGCGTCAGCAGTATCGTAAGGTTCTGCTTGGTATAAGCCCCGAAGAAAGAGCAGCCAAAAGCAGGCTTGTTTGTAAAAATCTCGTTGCTACGGAGCAGTTTGCCAGGGCACAAACGGTGATGTCCTATTTATCGTTGCCGCACGAGGTCGATACAGCGGACGTGATTTTATGTGCGTGGCAGCTTAGTAAGAAGGTGGCGGCACCGAAGATATCCTGGCAGCAACGACATATGCTGCCAGTCGAAATCAACACCTTAGATACTGGTTTTTCGATGAATGCCGGCGGTGTGAGAAATCCGGTCAAGGGAGTCCCGATGCCGATAGAGGAAATAGATATGGTCATCACACCCGGACTTGTGTTCGACAGGACGGGTAGCCGTCTCGGCAAGGGAGGTTCATATTATGATGATTTTTTCAAGCATAAACATCTAAAAGCGGTAAAATGCGGCCTCGCGTTTGAGCAGCAGCTGATAGATGATGTTCCGGTGGACGAATCTGATGTGCCTGTGAATATGCTTGTGACGGAGAAGCAGGTTTATTATTTTAATTCCGAAAAGGGATAACAGAAAGGGATTTCATGAAAGAACGTTATCCATCAAGGATGTATATCAGTCCTCGTACCCGCTACTGGCGGAAAATTTACTTCGGCGCTGCAGCCCTGGTAATAGTGGCTATATCAATCGCAACATTATACAGTCTTTCCGACAAGAGCGAAAAATCCAAAGCGGAACAAGCCCCTACAGGAGTTGAACAGGCCGAACCGGTCGAAGACACTAAGGAAGCTCCGGTCGAGCAGGAACGCTTTTCTATACCCCTTGAGATACAAACAAAACCTGAAGAAGTGACAGGAAAGGAGCACCAGGCGGCTGAGACGGAAACTGAACCTGTAGCCGAGCCTGAAACAGAGGCAATGCCCCAGGAGATTGAGATAGCGCCCGAGCCGGATGAGGAAATAAGCGGCCAGGCAGGCGCGGCTGCGATTATTGCCGAAGCAAAGAAAATTATTGCATCTGAACCGATGAAAATTATCCAGGCGAGGGATATGCTCAATGAGGTTCTGCCGATGCCGATAACCAAAGAGCAAAAAACAGTTGTCAAACAGATGCTTTCGGTCCTTGCCGACAAATGGCTTTTCAGCGGGGATTTGTACCCGGGAGATGAACTTTGTGGTTTTTATAAGGTTCAAAGCGGGGAGTTGCTCTCAACCATAGGCAAAAACAATAATGTCCCCTGGGAGATTTTGCAGCAGATAAACAAATTATACAGTCCCGAGTCACTAAAGGCCGGGCAAAGTATAAAGGTCATCAGAGGGCCTTTCCACGCGCGGGTTTATAAATCGACTTTTACGATGGATGTGTATCTGCAGGATACATTCGTAAGAAGTTTTCCTGTAGGCTTGGGTAAGCCCGAGCACGATACGCCGACCGGATTGTGGCGGGTCAGGCCCAGCGGCAAGCTGGTTAAGCCGAGATGGACAGACCCTGATACCGGCAGAGTGTATGAGCCGAGTGACCAGGATTATCCTTTGGGCTCGAGGTGGATTAGTCTTGAAGGCCTTGAAGGGGATGCGGTGGGCAGGACTGGTTTTGCGATTCACGGCACCAAAAATCCCGAGGAGATAGGGGCGGCAACATCGCGAGGCTGTATCAGGCTGCATAACGGTAACGCGATTCTGGTTTATAACTTGGTAATGCCGGGTGTATCGAAGGTTGAGATTGTAGAATAAAGTAAGGGTGCCACGGGCTTTTAGCCCGTGGATAAAAAAGTGCACGGGCAAGATGCCCGTGCTACGAAATTTTCAACCACAGGAGGGTTGGAATTTGAGTCACGGAAGATATAAGCTGTTCGCAGGTGCGGCATCGGTTCTGCTGCATCTTTCGGCACTGTCTGTCCTTGCCGTGGTTGGATTCGAATATGACAAAAAGCCGGCGGATATTAACAATCAAAAGCAGGTCAGAGCAGAGTTCGTCAGGAATCTCATCGAAGAGCCGCATTTAATAAACAAACCAAAGTTTCAAAATTACTCGAGTAAAACGCCTTTGCCAAAGCTGCCGCAATTAGAAACTGCATCCGAATTGCTCGAGGATAAATTTGTTAAGGAAGAAGCACCTCGGTTAAAAGCTGCCACCGATATGACATTTCCAGGATTTCAAGAGAGCTTTACAAATCAGGGTGTAAGCTTTTTTTCAAGCAGAAGCGGTGAAAGAAGGATTTGTTTTCTGGTTGATTGTTCGGGCAGTATGCAGGGATTATGGGGGATGGTTGTAGCTGAGCTTATTCGTTCAATTCAAAGTTTACCTGCCGATGAGTATTTCAGTATAGTTTTTTTCGGTGACAATGGTATAGTACAGTTTGCCGACGGCAAATTGGTTCGCGCTTCGGCAAAGGCTAAGGAAAAAGCAGGGACATTTATTGAATCGGTTAGACCGGTCGGCAGAACGAACGCCCTTGCCGGTTTTGAGAGTGCCGTGAAAATCCGAGGCGCCGGCTCGAATGGACCTGATGTGATATTTTTTCTCACCGATGGATTTGAGCTTATGGGAAAAGACTCCAGGGCGTTTGAGTTAGCGGCTTTGGACCTTGTCCAGAACCATTTGCCACGCGTCAGAATTAATACTATAGGATTCTGGCCGGGCGATGAAGACCGCAGGCTGCTGAAGAGTATTGCTGATTTGACCGGTGGTGACTTTGTTGTTATATCAGAAAAGAATCTTTGACAAGAGATCGTAATCACTATGCAAAAAGGAAATATGATTAGAGCGTTTTTGTTGAGTGTTTTGTTCGGCTGTGTTGTTTTTGTCATAATTGCTCTTCGGCAGGGAGACTTCGGAGTCACCAACCGGCAGGGTCAGTCCGTAGGGACTCCCAAGGAGAGTTTTTTCGAGCAGTTTTTTATATCGGGCGGGCCTATAGTCTGGTTTGTGCTTTTCCCGATTTCTCTTTTGACGGTCTATTTGGCGATTGAGCACGCACTTATAATTAACCGCAAAAATCTTGTGCCGAAAGGCAAATGCGAAGATTTAATCGAGCAGTTTAAGCAGACTGATAAAATACGATTAAACGAGTCTCTGTCCGACAGCAGTGACCTAATCAGTACAGCCGTAAGAGAGGGATTCGATAAGGGTAGTAGTGACTGGTATCATATGAGAAGTGCGGCTTTTGAGTCGCTGCAGGAACAGGCTGGGAGGCTTTTAAGGAGAATAGAGTGGCTTAACCTGATAGGCAGCGTTTCACCTATGATTGGTTTATTCGGCACCGTCTTCGGGATGATAAAACTTTTCAACGCAATTGTGGCATCCGGCGGTCAGCCGCAGCCTGCCCAGTTAGCCGACGGGATTGGAGTTGCGCTGGTTACGACATTCTGGGGATTGTTTGCGGCGATACCGGCGCTTGCGGTTTACGGGATTTTTCGCAACAGGATAGAGGTTATCACAAGTGACGCGTTCAGCGAGCTTGAGGGGCTGATGCCGGTCCTTGAGCAGAAGTTGAAACACAAGAAAGCAGCGTCTGAAAAAGAAGAAAAAATCAAATGGGCTAAGGTGCCTATTATCAATACAAATGATAGCTTAGAGAAAAAGGCCGATAAAAAAATCGGCTCCAAAGGCAAATAGAGAAGTGTCTTTATTTAGAAATCCCGGTCAACGAAAATCGTTATCGTTTAACATCACACCTGTTATCGATATTATTTTTCTGTTGATTGTCTTTTTCGTTCTGGATTTTCAATTCTTTGGCAGTGACAGCCAGAATATCGAGCTTCCTGATAAATGCGGCTACGCCGAAAATGATGCCGAAATGCCTGCCGGTACCGTTGCTGTAGTTGTATCGCAAATGGGTGATGGGGAACTTAGATACTCGGTCAATAATAGTTTGGCCAATACAATCGACAGCTATAAGTTAGCAGAGCGAATGGCTGGAATGATTGATGGCTGCTTTGAAAATATTCCACCCGAGGACAGGGTAATCATTTTGCGAATTGATAAGGATTTGAATTTCGGCAAGGCTCAATACGCGCTTGCTGCGGCATCGGCGAGTACCGCGACAAAAATCAAAATTGCCACACTGGCAGAGAAGGAAACGAATTAGGCTGATTTTGTTTTCTTTTGCTTTGCGCTGTGAAGGTCACTCTTTTTTTCGACGCCGTCTTTTGTTATGACATATTTATTACCTTTTGGCTCATCGGGCAGTTGATACATCATATCCATCATTAGTTCTTCGGCTATTGACCGCAGGGCTCGAGCGCCGGTGTCGTGCTCGAGGGCTTTTTTTGCAAGGGCGTGCAGGGCATCATCGGTGAATTCAAGCTGAGCATCCTCCATTTCGAAGAATCTCTGATACTGTTTAATCAGGGCGTTTTTGGGTTTGGTTAAAATATCAATCAATGCCTTTTCATCGAGGGCCTGCAGCGTGGTAATCACCGGCAGACGCCCCACCATTTCAGGTATCATTCCATATTCGATTATGTCCTCCGGCACAACCTGGCTGATGACATCGCTGTATTCGTGTTTTTCGTCCTTGATTTGGGACAGCTCGGAATCGAAGCCAATCATTTTCCTGCCGAGCCGTTTTTTGATTATGTTATCCAGGCCGACGAAAGTGCCGCCGCAAATAAAGAGAATGTGCGAAGTGTCTATCTGAATATAAGATTGTTCCGGGTGTTTTCTGCCGCCTTGCGGCGGGACATTGGCGATTGTTCCTTCGAGCATTTTCAACAAGGCCTGCTGGACACCCTCTCCGGAAACATCTCTTGTGATGGAGACATTTTGACTGGTCTTTCCGACCTTGTCAATTTCGTCGATATAGACTATCCCTTGCTGAGCGGCTTCGACATCGAAATCCGCCGCCTGCAGCAATCGCAGAAGAAAGTTTTCAACATCTTCACCAACATATCCCGCCTCGGTGACGGTAGTGGCGTCGCAAATCGCAAACGGCACCTGCAGAAAGCTGGCCAGTGTTCTTGCAAGCAGAGTTTTGCCGGAGCCGGTCGGACCGATTAACAAAACATTTGATTTATCCAGCTCAATGTTACGGTCCTCGCTATCGGCGTGCATTAAGCGCTTATAGTGATTGTGAACCGCGACAGACAGGTATCGCTTTGCGTGTTCCTGGCCGATTACATACTGGTCCAGATATTCCTTTATCTGCCGCGGCTTGGGCATATTGTCGGTGGTGATGCTCAGCCTGCTGACAGATTTTTTGTTCTGCAGGATAATGTTATGGCAAAGGTCAATGCAGTCCGGGCAGATGAAGACCTTGTTCGGGCCTTCGATGAAGGTGTCTTTTTGCGTGGAAGCTCTGCCGCAAAAACTGCATATTGCCCTGCTTTTTGTATTGTTTTCTTTAACCATTTGTAAACCTTAAGACAACCTCTAAAAATTCCAAAAACAAGCCCCGAGCGCACCTGTCCGGCGTAGCCCGCAGGGCGAAGACGGAAGCGAGGGGATTTACCCGCCGCGGCGGATAAATCCTTGGCCGTGCTCAATCTATTGTAGCCAAGATAGTTTTTCCGGGCAAGATATAATTATATATCGGCCTATTCAAGTGTGAGATTTTGCTGTAATTGGGCCAGTTTTTCCTCCCACGGAGCTGATATTTCGGCACGATCAGCCCTTAGAACATCAATCACATGTGAAACATCTTCGGGATTTTCACCTGCCTCGTAGGCGCAATATAACTGATAATACTTGGCCCGCCACCAGCACCAGTTGATTGTTTCATTTTCTTTGGCCTTATCAAGTGATGCAGCGATTTTTCCCCAAAGCAAAGCAGCTTCACTAAACCTGCCTGTTTCTTGATTTAGCCTGGCCTGACAGCGGATTAGTTGCAAGTTGTCTGTGTTGTATCCCTGTTTAGCTTGACTGACTAAGTTTTTCACCTGTTCAATTTGTTTATTTTCGGGACATAACAAAATTGCCTCTGCTAAAAGCAGTTTTGTTAAGGGCTGATTATCACACTGATTAAGGAACTCCGCTATGGTCAGACAATTCTTTATCGTATTGGGATCTTTGTTGAAATTTTCTATTTGCAGCAGAGTATTATTAACCAATCCGGAGGCTTCGTTATAAAAACAACAATCATTATGGTCGCTTAGTAAATCAGCAAATTGCTGCAAAAGAATCAGCCTTTGTTTTGAGTCTTTATATGCTTCTGAGCTTATCTGCTGGGATGCTAAGTACAGTGATGCTTTTTTACTGTATTTACCGCCTCTTTTTTGTATGCCCCCTAATATGTCATATCCTGTTACAGCATCAAAATTATCTATATGCATATGTGCAAATAACCATTGGATATCTTCATCAATTTTTTCTCCACCGATTTCCCTGTAATTATAAAAAGTCCATGCCGCTGTCTCGGCGTAATTGGGGTCTTTTAAATAAAGTTCATAGCCTTTAATTGCAGCAAATTTAGCTATTTCAGCCGCATCGATTTTCAGATGAGGATGTGGATTCTTATTGTGTGATTGGCTTGCTTTTACCAATAATTTAGCGGCTTTACGTTTGTCTGTATCTAAGAGTAACATTGCCGCCGCGTAATCTATTAAAGGACTGTTCGAATCGTTATTCTGTTCTAATTTAATTAGCAATTCTTTATGTTTATCCGGGCCATTCTGTAAAGCATAATTTGCAGCCATTTGAGTTTCGAAGGCACCAATTACAAAATCAGGACAGTTTAATATCGAGTGAGATATTAGCTGACAAAAAAAGGCTTTAATTTCAGGATGGCGGTCAATTGTTTTAATATAACTATCGAAATCATATTTTCTTTGAAGAATAATAAGTTGTGTGAGAAATTCTTTATAGCTGTCCGGCGAATTTTGCTCAATTCTTTCTATTAGAAGCTGGATATTTTTAGGTTCAGCTTCGTTTAGCAGTTTCATTTTCTCTATTTCGGCAGCGGTTGGCCTATATACATCTGAGAAAAGATTGAAGCGGTCAAGTTCCTTCAAGGCGGCGTCTTTATATCCGGGTTCTAATCGGGCTATAAGCACAAGTGCCCGGGCTTTAGCTATATCGGGCCGGTGGTCTTGATTAAGCTCTTCTATTTGTGAAACTGTTTGTCGAATTATTTCGTTCCTCTTTTGTGGGGCGGATGTAAGGGCGCGGTAACTGTCGAGCAGGCATTGTCCACAGCGAGAACTATCATAGCCATAACGAAGCTTTCGCCATAATCCGTTTTGGCCGTACCTTTGTTCCCAGTCATCACCTTCGTAGTTTTCGACCAGATCAATAAATTTTTGCTGTTTTTGAATTATTTCATGTAAATTTTGAGCGGCGTTTTTAGAAAGTTCCAGCAGTTTTAAGCGGTCGCCTTCTGTTAGGAATTTCCCGGCGAATTCGCAACGCATGCGCAAATCGAAACTTTCCTGCCAGAACCCGTTTATAATTTCACCGGCTTCTTCAATAACAGAATTAATATCCTCAGCGGTCGGAAGTTTATCAGCGCCTGAGCAGAATGATAAAAACGATAAAAAGATTAGAAAAGCAAAAATGTATTGATGTTTAAAAATCATTCGTCGGATTCTGCCATTATTATCGTTATATCGGTCAGGCCGGCACCGTAGAGGACATTATATATCTTGGCGAAGTAGTCCCATTTGATTTTTGCCTCGCAGGTCAGTTCAACCGGGTCGGTTGCGAATCTGTTCTGGGATTTCAGAACATCATTTAACACATCGAGCAGAGTAACAAGGTCCTCTTCTATGTTATCACTTTTGATTTGCACTTGCCTCTTTTGGCCAATCTGTACGATGCAGCCTTCGTTGTTTGTTTGCTTTATTGAGATTGTCAGCGGCTCAGGCCTGACCAGCGGAGTCTGGCTTGCCTCGGCGGTGGGAAAGCTGAAAGGCAGCAAATTTTCCTGCGGCAGCCATTTGGCGCAAACCAAAAAGAAAATCAAAAGCAGAAAAATCATATCTATCATCGGAGCCATTTTGACAGTGGAGTCGGCTGGCTTGTGAAAAAGAAGACTTCCGTTCGGATTGTATCGAGATTCCATTCTCATAGTTGGCAGCTCTATCCGCTTTTTTCCGCGGATTGTGCTCCGCGTCTCAAGGCCTGGATATTTATATCGAGCATCTTATGGTATCTTTTAGCTAAGACATTGGGCAGTGCCTCGGCGGCCTGGGTGACTGAAAGAATATTTCTTTTTTGCAGATATGCGCCGAAGATAACCATATTAGCGATTTTGACGCTTCCAAGCTCCACCGCGATATCATCGGCTGGTATAGCTACTGTCTGTATCGACTCTTCAATATCAGGCATCTCATCTATCAGCGAGCTGTTATAGATTATCAAGCCGTTATTTTTAACGCGCCGGGCAAACTTGTTCACCGATGCCTTGTTCATAACGATAAGTGCCGTCGGAGATGTTACTACAGGTGACGCGATTGGAGCATTCGAGACGGTAATCATACTGTTTGCCGTACCGCCTCGCATCTCCGCGCCGTAGCTGGACATATAAGTTGTCTCAAAGCCCCCCTGCATCGCGGTCTGGGCGAGCAGCTTGCCTGCGAGAATTATCCCCTGGCCGCCGAAGCCGGCAATTATTACTTCTTCGTATATATCAGTTGCTGTTTTCATTTTTGCTGTTCTTTATAATCTTTAAAGCAGCCTAACGGAAAATGCTTTATCATATTATCTTCTATCCATCGAAGCGCGTCAGGCGGTGATACCCGCCACGCTGTCGGACACGGCGATAGCAGCTCCACCAGTGACAAACCCGGTGCTTTGTTTACCTGTAACTCAAAGGCGTGTCGTATAGCTTTTTTAGCCTTGTGAATCTGGCCCGGCTTATGCAGCGCGCACCGCTCCAAATAAATCGCTCCGGGCAAAACAGATAATAATTCGCATACCTGCAGTGGATAACCAGTCGAAGAGACTTCTCTGCCTTGCGGAGTGGTAGCTGTAATCTGTCCAGGCAGTGTAGTTGGCGCCATCTGCCCGCCTGTCATCCCGAATATCGCGTTGTTTATGAATATGACGGTGATTTTTTCGCCTCGGTGGGCTGCGTGGATTATTTCCGCGGTGCCGATAGCCGCAAGATCGCCGTCACCCTGATATGAAAAAATAATCATATCGGGATTTGTACGTTTCATCCCTGTCGCGACCGCAGGTGCCCTGCCGTGAGCGACCTCAATCATATCGACATCGAGATAGTCATAGGCCAAAACAGCACAGCCGACCGGAGCTATGCCGATTGTCCTTTCACGGATACCAAGTTCATCGATTGCCTCGGCGACCAACCGGTGAGCTATACCATGACCACAGCCGGGACAATAATGCGTCGGCACATCTTTATAAGTCGGCGTTCTCTTAAATACAGTCTTCATAAAAGTGCAAAGCTAATAACTAAAAGCGAAAAACCATAGCATAAAATTTAAAACTTATCTTTTGCCTCTTAACGTTAATAAGCTTGAACCGAGAATGTTCGCTAATTCTTTAGTCTCGGTCAATAAATATTCCAGTTCAGGATTATTAATCTTTTTGGCGTCTCTCAATAATCCAAGCCAATAAAGGCTCTCATTGGCAGACTTCAGTGAATGATTAAAAAAGTTTGTAAAGTCTTTTTTTGAACTTGAAGCCTGTGCTTCTACAATATTTGCCCCGATTGAGGTTGCAGAGCGAAGCAACTGGCTGGCAATAATTTGACTTGAATTATTATTTGGCAGATTATCAAGGAACTCTATTATTCTGATTGAATATTTATAAGCTCTGTATTTCAATTCGGTTTTATGATTTACGTTTTGGTTTTGCATTTTTAGTTTTAAGATTTTCGTTTATTTTTGTTTTGTCCATAACTGGCGGATGTGTTCGAGAACCTGCTCGACTGTCGGCACTCCGCCGCCCGGCCTGCCGTAGAATACGACCGGGCATTTGCCGGCGACAGCGAGTTTCACATCCTCAACCATCTGGCCAAGACTCATCTCGACAGTTAAAAATACCTTAAGTTGTTCGGCAATCGCACTTATCTGTTCAGAAGGAAAAGGCCAGAGAGTAATCGGCCTGAACCAGCCTGCTTTGATTCCTTCTTTTTTGGCTAAATCCACCGCCGCTCGTACCGTCCTTGCGACAACACCATAGGCAATAACGACAATCTCGGCATCTTCAATTTCGTATTGTTCGCAGAGGACTTCCTTTTTTTCAATTTCTTTGTATCTTTTCTGCAGTTTATAATTGTGCTGTTCGACAGCACCTTCTTTTAGATACAACGAACGGACGATATTCTGGCACCTGCCTTTTGCTCCGGTTAGCGCCCAGTCCTTCGCCGGCAGGTCACGTTTCGGTTTTTTATCGAGCACAACCGGCTCCATCATCTGGCCGAGAATCCCGTCCGCCAGTATCATAACCGGCGTGCGGTAGATGTCGGCTAAGTCAAAAGCAAGCGGCATCAAATCAACCCATTCCTGAACACCTGATGGGGCAAGTGTAATAGTACGATAATCACCATGTCCGCCGCCTCGTGTGGCCTGGAAGTAGTCGCCCTGTGATGGAGCGATATTACCGAGGCCGGGTCCCCCTCGCATTACGTTTACGATAACCGCAGGCAGTTCAGCGCCGGCCAAATAGCTGATTCCTTCCTGCATCAGGCTGATGCCCGGGCTGGATGAGCTTGTCATAGCGCGTTTACCCGTAGCCGAGGCTCCGAAGACCATATTAATCGCCGCGAGCTCGCTTTCACACTGAACGAAAACTCTGCCTTCTTCGGGCATACGGCGGGACATATACGCTGGCACTTCGTTCTGAGGGGTTATGGGATAGCCGAAGTACGCGTCACAATCTGCCAGGATGGCAGCTTCGGCCATGGCCTCGTTGCCGCACATTAAAACTCTTCCGTGTTTATTATCCGATTTTTGTATCATTACCCTCTGGGAAGAACTGTCTGGAATTTAACTCATTGGCCTGTTGCCTCGGTAAAATTTTATTTTTACTGCCGGCTTCTGTTATCTGGTGCGGCTCGTCTTGCTCGCCTCGCTTCGCGGGCCTATGGCTTGCCGAGGCGGGTTCGTCATCGCTGCTGACTTCGATTACGGCTTCGGGGCATATTATAGCGCACATAGCACATCCTGTGCACTCGCTGCCGCAAAACTCTGCGGGAAAGTAGCCGTTCCTGTTGGATTTTTCGGATATCCGTATGCTCTTTTTAGGGCACACTACAACGCAAAGGCCACATCCTTTGCACCTTTCGCTGTCTATTCTAATTTGTCCCGCCATAACACCGAAAATTGTAACAATAGTCGCAGCCGATGTAAAGCCAAAAGCAAATATTAAGGCAACCTCTAAAAATTCTCAATCCCGATAAATCGGGACAAGCCCGGAACGCACATCTACAAGCCCGGAGCGGAAGCGATGGGATTTATCTTGAAAAAAAGCCAGATTAAAGGAGAATATGGTCGTTTCAGTTCTTTATTTGTCGATTTTCGGTTTAGCGTACTTTTTTTGAAGAAAACGACGGGCACAAGAGTCTTTTTAAATAGCGTTTGGACGGCCAAATGCAGAATACTAAAAAAATTCCGGAGACTAAAAAGGTGCAGGGCGGTTGTGGGCAGGCCTGCTCTGCGAAGCGCTACGCAGCCTCGCGAAGCAGAGAAGCGGCGTTGATTGAACGCTGCCGGAAGGGCTCTAAGGAGGCCTTCGGCGCTATCGTTGATAAGTATATGAAGGACGCATATTTCATCGCGCTTGGACTTGTCGGCAACCACGAAGACGCACTGGATTTGTCGCAGGAGGCCTTTTTCAGGGCATATAACAATATCCGAAGTCTCAACACAAAATGGGGATTTTTTCCGTGGTTCTACCAGATTTTACGGAATTTATGTTTCAGCCATCTGCGAAAAAGAAAAGTCCGCCAGAGTCATTCGCTGGAACAGCTAACCGAAGACGAAGCTGTAGTCTTTGCCGGTGATTGCCCTTCTCCCGATGCCCCAACCGAACAGATGGAGATGCAAAGGCAGGTTTGGCAGGCTGTTAATCATCTCGACGACAAACACCGCGAAGTTATTGTGCTGAGACACTTTAGAAATATGTCATACGAACAAATCGCAAAAGCGCTGTTCTGCAATAAAGGAACGGTAACAAGCAGACTGTATTACGCACGTAAAGAGTTGAAAGAAATTTTAGAGCGTCAGAAAGGAGGTCGGCTCCAATGACTTGCCGGCAATATAAAGACCTTATGATGGGATACCTCGACGATGAGCTCGACGAGGCCCAGCGAAAAGAATTCGACCGGCACATCGAATCGTGCCCGCAATGCCAGGCGGAGTTTGAACAGTTCAAAAAGCTAAAGAGCCTGACCGATTCGGTTAAACTGGCCGAGCCCGAAGATATCATTTGGGAAAAATACTGGTCGGGCGTCTATAACCGCTTCGAGCGCGGCATCGGCTGGATAATGATGTCGGTAACGGGCATCGCCCTTATTATTTACGGCCTGTTCAAAGCGGTCGAGACGCTCATTAAGGACCCGAATGTCGAAGTGATTCTGAAAATCGCGATTCTTGCCTTTATCACTGGAATTGCGATTCTGTTCGTATCCATCATGCGGGAAAGGCTGTACTACTGGAAAAAAGACAGATACAAAGATGTCAAAAGATAAAAAAGGGGTCAGGAGCTATTTTTCTACAAGCCCCGAGCGCACAACAAGCGTGGAGCGCAAGCGACACGACAAAAGCCCGGAGCACAATACAAGCCCGGAGCGGAAGCGACGGGATAGGTTCTTTAAGGAGACACAAAATATGCTTTTATCAACAACTTTTGAAATTCCGGGCAGAAAAATCATAAAGCATCTCGGCCTGGTAAGGGGCAACACCATCCGGGCAAGACATTTAGGCCGTGATATAATGGCAGGCCTGAAAAATGTCGTTGGCGGCGAGATTTCAGACTATACCAAGATGATGGCTGAATCACGCGAGCAGGCCCTCGACAGAATGATTGAACATGCCGAGGAGCTTGGCGCCAACGCCATTGTCGGAGTCAAATTCGCCACATCGGAAATGATGCAGCATGCATCGGAAATACTCGTTTACGGCACCGCCGTCGTAGTTGAATAGTATTTAACACGAAGGCACTAAAACTCGAAGACACAAAAGAATAAATAATTAAATTTAGTGTTTTGGTGATTTTGTGATTTAGTGTTAAGAAACATAAAATGAAAGGAGAAATAAAATGGGTTTATGGATTACACTCGGTATTGTCGTAGTAATAGCGGTTTTTATCATTTTGATGTTCAACACGCTTATCGGCAAGAAGAACCAGGTGAACAATGTCTTCGGCACTATCGACGCCCTTTTGAAGAAGCGATACGACCTTCTGCCGAAACTCATCACTACCGTAAAAGAGTATATGAAACACGAGCGGGGCCTTCTGGAAAAAATTACCGAGCTTCGCGCCAAGGCCGTCTCCGGCAACCTGTCCGACGACCAGCAGGTCGCTCTGGACAATCAGGTATCAAAACTGTTAGGCGGCATTATGGTCGCTGTGGAGAATTACCCGCAGCTAAAAGCCAACGAGAACTTTATGCACCTTCAGCGTACAATGAACGAAATCGAAGAGCAGATTTCCGCGGCCCGCCGGGCTTATAACGCATCGGTAACCGATTACAACAACGCAGTTGAGATGTTCCCGACGAATATCATCGCAGGCATGATGAGCTATCGCGTCAAAAAGGTCTTTGAGATTCCCGAAGACCAGCGCCGGGACATCGACACCGAAGCCCTTTTTAATAAATAAGCCACAGAGAAAAAAGGATTCTATTAGCCACAGAGGGAACCGAGGACACAGAGATAGAAAAGGATTATTGATTAAGGATACAAGATTCATTTTTGACCGCTGATTTCCTAATAATATTGGCTTTACCATGAAAACGAAGCCAATTTTGAGCTAAAATTGGCTTTGAATTGGGTTCGTTTGGGTTTGAATTGGCTTTGTTTTTCTTCGTAATCTTCGTTTTTGGACTAAAACGTGAGAAAATTGGGTTCGTTTTGTAAAAAAAGGTTTGATTTGTAGAGACCTCTCTACAAATGTAGAGACGTAAGCACTGAGAACACAAGAGGTTAGCCGCAAAAGGCGCAAAAAATACAAAAATGTAATAAATGGCTTTCATAACATTTTATTTTATAAGGAGTTAGGTTAATATTGGTTAAATAGTTAAATGGTAAGTGGTTAATTGTTGAGTTATGATATTCCCTAAACAAGTTGTCGTCCGCCTGCGGCGGATAAATCCACCAAAAAAACGGCGGACAAGTGTCGACAACTGCTAAACAAATATGAATGTTCGTTTTTAGTGTGAAAATGCTGATTCCCGTTCACTGTTCAGTGAACTATTGTATATTATAACACATTGTCAAACATTTGTCAAGTAAAAAATGGCTATTTTGTTAAAATATTTGATATTTTTAGCCGCAGAGGCCATAACCTGTCCCGATGCCGTTTATCGGGAGAGAAAACAGAGAAAATATGAATTCTGAATATACACACAAAGAATCTGAAGAATTTAAACCTGACTCCAAGGAACAAGGCGGGAAAAAGATATCCCTTTGGTTGTTTCTATCATGGTTCTTTATATTTGTAAATGCAGTTTTAATTTTATTTGCCGATCCGCATTTTGTTTTTTTGATTTCCTGTGTGGGAATCTTTTCTGCGATTAAAGCCATAAAAGAAATTAATAAAAGCGGGAAAAAAGGCTTTACTAAAAAGATTGCTATTGGAGCGATTGTCTTCCAGGCAATCCTATTTGTAACACAGGCTTATTGGCGTATCGACGCTCCACCTATTCAAAATGACTATACAATTTCCGATATCAAAAGTGCACTGCCGGAATTTAATAAAACTTACGAACTTCTGTTGGCTCTGGCAGATCCCAATGAAAATTCTTCAAGCACTCCGGCTATTGGTCTTTCAGAAGATGATTTGGTTATTCTTGAAAGCATACGTGATTTGCTCAAAGAAGAAAAATACGAAAACCTGTGTAAAGTTATAGATTCAAATTCTGAAAATATTCTGATGCTTTGGAACAAATCCCAAAAGGGAAGAGACATAATTGAACAATTGTTGACTTGTGACCAAATAGCCGATTTGACGGAGCCTTATATTGAATTTGATATCAAATACATTAAAAATTTGCGTGAATTGCTTCATATATACCGGGCTTATATCTACCTCCAATGTGTTAATAGTAATTTTGATGAAGCATTAAGTGAGCTGATAAAACTTCATACCTTTAGTAAGAAATTAAATTCCAATACCCGGTCCCTGGTTATGAAACTTGTTTGTATGGGGTATGGTGTAATTAATATAAAAACTGCGAATTTTATAATAAATAATCCTGATATACCTCAAAAACACATAGAAATAATTGCGGACGATTTCAAAGAACTGGGAAAAGAACATACTTCTATGCGTAACCAGATAATTTTCGAATATCTTATGACTAAAAATGCTTATAAGATGATAATTGAAGAAGTAGTCAGTCAGGAAGAAGTTCCTTTTAAAAATAATCGACATTTTACAAATATGCTTAAAAAAAGATTCAGCAGTTCAATGTTAAAATATAACTCATCGTTGAGACTATACAGAAATTGCTGCAACCGCTGGCTTGCCATTGATGAAGGTGAAAAAGTAGATCCAAACGAAAATTTTAATGTCTGGCCTGTGATATATCCTAATTTGTCTGTAGAGATAGATTCGGATGGTAAGGTGCCTCGATATTATTTCATATACAATCCCATAGGTTCTCTTTTAATAACAATTTTATTACCAGCATATGAACAAGTATTTGTAATAAAATCAAAGTATATTGTGCACAACGATCTTTTGCAGATAGTTATTAATAAAAGGCTCGGCAAGCCGTTTAAACAAAAAGTACAGGGATTTGGCGGCGAATATACAATTGATTTTGAACAGGAAAAGATATTCAACCCCGGCCCTGATGGAGAGAATTATACAGATGATGACGTTTATTTGTTGATAAATCCAAAAGTATTGCAGGGACAATGAGAAATATATAAATATGGAAAATAAAAATATATCTCTGCCCTCTGTGGCTTATTATAATGAAAAACTCTGTGGCGGAGATAAATGTTTAACTTTACTGTCGTTTAGCAGAACTTAGAAAGGCTTGCAATGATACCCAAATGCGCGTGGTGTAACAAACAAAGCGATGATCTCAAGGAAATCACGGTTCTGAGCACGGGTCTTCCAGCCTCAAATCGGCGAAAGATTTCATATTCGGTATGTCCCGAGCATGAGCACAGGTTGCGCAGATTCTACGACAGGGTTAGACGCTATGCTATCCTGTTCGTTAGCCTTATGATTATAGGTATCTTTGGCGTGGTGATGCCATCTGTCTTTTACAATAACGTTTGGTCCGGATATTTATTTATCATGAGCTTCGAATCTATGGGATTAGTGCTCGTTATTTTTCCATTTTGCGCACCGGAAACAATGGCGATGATGGGAGTAGCAAAATCCATCAGGATAGCACGAATCATGGGTGGGGCATTTTTTGCCGTAGGAGCCTTTGTGTTTATTTTGGCACTATTGTATAGATAACTGGATTTGGACTAAAGAATGAAGACGCTCGATGAACTAAAGAGATTTTATCATCAGGTCCTTAAGCCTGATTTGCGGGTATTGGAGAAAAAGCGACAGACCGTTCTCAATCAAATCATCTTCATCGGGGCGGGGGCTTTCAGTATTGCTGTAATTTTTATTTTGATATTCGCAAGTCAGGTTCATGAAGCTGTGCCCTTTATATTCTTTCCGTTAATAATCGCTGCTGTAATTACAGCAGGTCTGGGGTGGCTAATCACAAGGGGCTACAGAAGCGACTTTAAGATGCTGGTAATCGAACGGCTGGTAAAATTTGTGGATGAGGACCTGAATTACGACGCAAGCGGGAAAATCAAAAAGTCGGAATTTAACGCATCGAAGATTTTTCATACCAAGCCGAATGTCTATAAAGGTGATGATTTGGTCTATGGCAAGGTCGGTGATACGCAGGTGAAATTTTCCGAGGTGGACGCCAAGTACGAAAGCGGCTCCGGGAAGAACAAAAGCGTAAAACAGATTTTCAAGGGTCTGTTTTTCATCGGCGATTTCAATAAGCATTTTGCCGGCCAGACCTTTGTCCTGCCGGACACATCCGAGAAATTCTTAGGCAAAATCGGCCAGGCTTTTCAGGAGTGGAACATATCCCGGCCTGACTTGGTAAAACTTGAAGACCCCGAATTCGAGCGTGAGTTTGTCGTTTACAGCACCGACCAGGTCGAGGCGAGGTATATTCTTTCCACCAGCCTGATGAAGCGAATCGTCGATTTTAAGAACAAAACGGGTAAAAAGGTGAACCTGTCGTTCGTAGCTTCGCAGGTCAATGTCGCAGTGAGTTTTACGAAAAGGCTGTTCGAGCCGAGACTGTTCAGGACGCTTCTGGATTTCGAGCCGATGCAGGAATATTTCGAAGATTTACAGTTAGCCGTCGGAATTGTTGAAGATTTGAACCTCAATACGCGTATATGGACAAAACAGTAGCTTTTTTTCGGAACAAGCTAAAAACATATCTAATAAGCTGCTTAAATCGGCTGCCGATATTGCCGATAATTCCCTAAAGCAAATTAAGCTAAAAAGATAATCCCAGTAGGAGAATAGATTATGAAATGTCCGGCATGTGATAACGAATTGACCGCAAGAACGATTGCCGACGTAACTTTGGATATTTGTGAGAACGGCTGCGGCGGGATTTGGTTCGACAATTTCGAGCTGAGGAAATTCGATGAGCCAAGTGAGTCGGCGGGCGATGAATTGTTAGAGATTGAAACAAATCCCGATGTTAATGTTAACGGCAATAAAAGGTATAGCTGCCCGAAGTGCGATGATATTGTGATGATGAGACATCCGTTCAGCTTCAAGCAGCAGGTAACTATAGATGAGTGTCCCGGCTGCGGGGGCATCTGGCTTGACGCCGGTGAGCTGGAGCAGATTAGAGAGCTGTTTGCCAGCGAAGAGGAACGTGAGCAGGCCACCGAAGAATACGTTCGGCAGACGATTGGCAAACAGCTTGCCGACCTGGAAGAGCAGGACCAGGCCGAGCTTGCCAGAGTCCGGAGATTTGTAAATATGTTCAAGTGGATTTGCCCGAGCGCTTATATCCCCGGCAAACAGTCCTGGGGAGCGTTTTAAGAAATTTAAAATTCAAAAAGTAAAATGCAAAACTATTGAATCCCGACTTTTACCAGCCTATGGCTGGTGTCGGGATACTGATTAAAAAAGGGCGCAAGGACGGAGAAATAATCACCCAAGCCCGGGCGGATTATTGTTCGGGCTTTTTTAGCTCCTCGATTTTCGGTAGGTCTTTCAGGGTGTTCAGGCCGAACACTTCCAGAAATTTCTTTGTCGTGCCGTAGAGCATCGGCCTGCCCAGAATCTCGGCCCTGCCGACTATCTTGACTAATCCTTTGTACATCAAAGAACGAATCATCTCCCCTGCCGCCACGCCTCGGATGGCCTCGATATCAGCGCGGATAATCGGCTGTTTGTATGAGATAATGGCAAGGGTCTCTAACGCTGCCGCGCTTAGCTTGCTGTCACTTCTTGCCCGAAGAAGCTTTTGCAGCCAGGTATTATAAGGAGACAAAGTCAGCATTTGAAAACCGCCTGCGATTTGCTCGATTCTGAACGCGTGATTTCCCGCTTTGTATCTTTCATTGAGATTTTTGATGGAATCTTTAATTTCTTTTGTAGTTGTCTCGACTATTGCGGCCAGACGAGTCGGCGACAACGGTTCATCACTTGCGAAGAGGACAGCTTCTACGACCGATTCGATTGTAGTTTCTATCGGCTCATCAGGCTCGGCAAAAGCCGGCTGCTTGTCTGCCTGCTCAGGTTCCTGTTCTATTGCTTCTTCGGATACATCATCGGCTGGCTGTTCTTCGATTGGCTCGGCACCCTGCTCGTTATCCTCAAGTGTCGCTTCGATGTTTTCCTGCTGTTCTTCTGTCATATTTGTTTCCACGTAAACGGGTCCTTGTCTTTTTTGCTGATTGTAATTTTTACCTGTTTTAGGCTTTTTTGCAACTGTCTGGCCAATTTTTTCAGAATAAAACGCTCCGAAACGCTGTGGCTAAGGCAGATACAGGTTAGGCCGGCTTCCTGGGCCGCCAGGGCCTGGTGATGTTTTAGCTCGCCGGTGAGATACAAATCGCACTTCTGGGCGATGACCAGATTTATAATTTTTCCGCACGAGCCGGCACAGACAGCGGCTTTTTTGACTTTACGGTTTTCCCGACAAGTCGGGACTATGCCCATTACTTTGGCGCCGGTTTGCCTTTTTATATTCGCGATAATTTCTTTGAGAGGTTTTGGTTTTGCGAGATTACCGATTCTGCCAAGGCCGACCGGCGTTTGCGGATTGTGAAGCTTAAAGACGTCAAACGCAGGCTCTTCATAAGGATGCATCTTAATCAAAGCCGCCAGCACAGCGTTTAGTCTGGATGCCGGGACGATACATTCGAATCTCATTTCCTCGACTGTTTCGAGTTTGCCTTTTTTACCGATAGCGGGATTTGCACCATCGCGGGGTAAAAAGCTGCCTATACCTGAGGTTTGAAAACCGCAATTGCTGTAGTTTCCGAGCCGGCCTGCACCGGCATCGAAAATCGCTTTTGTTACTTTATTAACCGCCCTGACCGGTATAAAAACAACCAGCTTGTAACTGTCTGCCGCCGGATTTTGGACATAGTCGCCGATTGGTTTGGCGTCTTTTATTCCGACCATCTCGGCCAGGCCGTCATTTACTCCGCCCTGTACCACATCGAGGCTGGTGTGGAGCGAATAAACGCTGATGCCTGAGCGTATCAGTTCGTAAACAATACCCCGCGTGGAACGCGGGGCTAAATATTTAGCCTGCGGTTTTACCGCAGGCTCTGCAACGATCTTTTTCAAACCATCCCATATAATTGGATGATAACTTATAATCAAATCCGTTTTTAACCTTTTTGCCTCGTTGAGCACCTCGCTAGTAATATCAATTGTGAGCAATATATTTTTTACCTGCTGGTTTGCGTTTCCTATGAGCAGGCCGGTATTGTCCCAGCCTTGGGCAAGGTCGGGCGGGAACATTCGCTCAACGGTTTTTTGTATGTCATTTATTTTCATTTTCTATGCCGCAATATTTCTTAATGTAGCTACTGAAACATTTTTGCAGTTCCATTGTGACAGGCCCGACTTTGCCGCCTGCTATTTCCTGTTTTTCAATTTTTGTTACAGGCAGAACCTGCATCACGATGTTAGTCAGAAAGACCTCATCGGCATCGAGAAGTTCGTTTATGTCGAGGTTCTTTTCTTCTGCCCTTATGGAATATTCCTTTGTGAGCTTGAGAACCGTCTTGCGGGCGATACCTGCTAAGACAGGTGTGCTTAACTGAGGAGTATAAACAACCGAGTCCTTTACAAGAAATATATTGCTTATACAGCCTTCGGCAAGACGGTTATCATGGGTAAACCACAGGGCTTCGGCGGCTTTTTTCTGATGGGCGAATTTCAGGCCCAGCATCCGCGACATATAGCTCGTAGTCTTATGGCCGTAAACAGGGTCTGCGGTGTTCTGCCTGAAGGGGCAAAGCACGACCATAACACCATTTTGATAATACCCATCAGGATATGGGGCGAATTCGGTCGCGGTTATTACGAGAGTTGTTTGCGGCTGGCCCTGTTCCGATGAAACAGAACCATTGGTAATGGTCAGCCGTAGCCGCGCTTCTTTGAGGTTGTTGGCTTTTAGTAGTTCTTTGATTGCCTCTTTGATGAATTTCTTTTTATAGGTATTATTGATTGAAAGCTCTTTGGCGGAAGTGAATAACCTGTCAAGATGCTCGTCCAGCTCAAAGACGACACCATTACAGGCCCGCATAGTCTCGAACAGGCCCATACCGTAGAGTAAGCCCGCGTCACTTGCCGAGACGACGGCTTTATCGCCATCTACCAGTTTGTCGTTTAAGAAAACTTTTAGCATATTTTCATCGGCCACAGAGTTTTATATTATTATAGCCACAGAGGCCACAGAGTTCACAGAAAAAAATCGTAAAATCGGTTGCGGTTTCGTCCCGATAAGTCGGGATATCGTTTGCGTTAAACGTGAAACGTTATTTCATACGCAACCTAAAGATATTCGATGACCCGGCTGTGCAAGATTCTCCAACTCATTAATTATGGCAAAAAAAGGGGGAATAATCAAGAAAAGTAAATTCGGGAATTATCAGGCGGCTCAAGTGTGATTTTTTTACGAGGCTGTTATTATAGACCGCCGAGGAGCAGCTCACGTACTTTTTTAGCGGAATCTTTTGGTTGCCGGCCGGCTTTGGTGGGTTTCTCGTCAGAGAAGTAAAACTTCTCGATATTGCTTTTAAGGGAATCATCCGGTTTTAGGGTTTTAAGGAATTGTGACCACTGCTTAGCTTTTCCTTCATCGAGGTTTGCCTGCCAGGCGCAATATTCTGTAAGGGCCTGATTTGAAAGAATAATCTTGCCGAAGTGTTCCTGCTGAAAGGCTTTGTCGGGATTGCTCCAGAAACAATAAACATGTAACGGAATAATAATATTATCATTTACGGTTCCAGACCAGGTGAGTTTTAAGTCATTCGCGTCCCAGTCGCCGTTGGTCTCGAAAGGTTCTTCCGTGCATTTTATAACGACCTGAATTTTATGAACAGGAGACCAGATATTAAAATGGATTTTAATTTCATCTTCTATGAAATCATCAAAATCCGGCGGCTCTGTATTAGGGTCAGATTCTTCAAGTTTTTTCTTTTCCCACAGTTGTTTATATATCGAAGTTGTTTTATAGTAGCTGTTTAAAGATTTTTCGAAAATTTTCTCATCAAAAAATCTATTAAATTTTTTATGAACAATTTCTTCTGTTAAACCGGATTTCTTAGCGAGGATTTTGCAGATTAATTTTTTGGACTGTTCATTATTGTTCGAATCATTAAAGTTATAAATATCACTCAATTCGATGTAATCATGTTCGATAAGATGATGTATCAACTGCATGGTGAAATCAGATGATTCATTTTCAACTATCTCTGCCTGCCATTTGCAAAGCCATAAGTTCAGGGCGAAATTCTCAGCATCGTACCTGAGTCGATTTTGGCAAAAATCCCGCAATTTATTGAGGTCAGGGTCGTGGCCGAATTCGTAGTCGAGCCAGCCGCAGAAGAAATTAACAATTTTATTAACACTGTCACTAATTTCACCTATAGTTTTTTTCAGGTCATCTTTGCCGCCAAAGCGTTCCGAATACGTGTGGGCCGTGCCCATTTCCGTTGATATACGAGAGTAAAATCCGGCGCCTCCCACATCGTCAGGTAATTTGCCTTCAAATACTCCGATGAAATGATTGCCGGCAATTTTTTTATTGTTATAAAGCTCTGATATTCTTTTAAGCTGTTCCGGCTGAAAATCGCCCATACAGTTTATTTTTCGCTGAAGGCCGTTTTCTACGGGTGTCATTTCAATCAGATATTCATATTCTTCGCAGCCGAAGACAAACAACAATACAAACGAAATAACAAGAGAAAATGTAATTTGCTTTGGTAATTGCATTTAGCTCCCTTTCTTTATTCGGTACAGCCGATGGTGGGAATCGAACCCACAACCCCAGCTTTACGAAAGCTGTGCTCTACCGTTGAGCCACATCGGCAACGAGTCTTATCAATAATATTGCTGTATATGATACCAATTAGCCGATAAATTTGCAAAGCAAACAGGCCAGATTAATCGTACCACGGCCATCTTGGCCGTGGTAACACGGGCAGGATGCCCGCGTTACGGACGTTAAGATTTGCAAAAACAGCTATTTGAGGAGGATTTTCTTCTTGATTTGATTGTCTAAAAATGGTATATTAACAATGGTTTTTAGAATTGGGGATTTTTTCCGCTCAAAAATTATTTTTTTATTTGACAGCTTTTTGGAGTAGGTTTAAGTTATTATGTAAATTTTGTGGTTAGATACGCTACTTTATTTGTAGCTTGTGAACCTCGGCGAGGCAGTGTGGCACACCGGTTTCCCCCCCAGCCGGCAACCACCACCTCGCCTATTTTTATGGGCATAGGGGTATCCTCGATAGTATACTATGTATCAAAGCGTTTTCGTTTGCGCTGCTCGTATCGTCTAACGGTGGTTGTTTCACGTAACGAGTCTCGCAACCGCAACCGTTTTACGTTGTTGTTTAATACGACAGCGCGATATATTTTTATTCATACGGCACACAACTCTTCAATTTGTTGACATTTATGCCCAGTTCTCTCAGGCGTTC
>JAFGGH010000087.1 GCA_016930645.1 Sedimentisphaerales bacterium | reverse complement strand
GCGGCCAGGGACCCGGCACAGGCAGGGGTATGGGTCGAGGTCGCAGACAGGCCGGAGGCAGAGGCTTAGGCGGCGGTCCGTTCGCCGCAGGTCCCGGCGGAAACTGTGTATGCACGGCCTGCGGGTACAAAGAACCGCATATTCTAAGCCAGCCGTGTAACGCAAAGCAATGTCCCAAATGCGGGACGCAAATGACAAGAGAATAATCAAGTGGACGTTTGTGAGTTGATAAGATAACATTTTTTGAAAGGAGATTTACGATGCCAGGTGGAGATGGAACAGGTCCGGGCGGTATGGGCCCAATGACAGGAAGAGCGGCAGGTTATTGTGCAGGCTACAGTGTACCCGGTTATGCCAATCCATTCTTCGGCAGAGGCCGAGGAATGGGCCGTGGCGGCGGGCGAGGTCGACGTAACTGGTTCTACGCGACAGGTCTGCCCGGCTGGGCAAGAGAACAATACGGATACCCTGCCTCGGGACAGATGCAGGGTTACCCGCCCATAGCTTACGGCCAGCCAAATCCTGAGCAGGAAGTTACCGCTTTGAAACAGCAGGCTGAATTTATGCGGTCCTCACTCGATGAAATTAATCAGCGTATCACCGAGCTGGAAGCTGAAAAAGACAAAAAGTAAAACAAAAAGCTGTTAAGGAAATTTTATTATGATTATTGCGATAACGGCAAGCGCTGAAGGCATAGACTCTCCGGTCGACCCGCGGTTCGGCAGAGCGGCGTACTTTGCGATAGTCGACACCGAAAACGACCAGTGTAACTCGATTCCAAATGAAGCTGTCTCAGCGGCAGCCGGTGCCGGAGTAACCGCTGCTAAAACAATAACCGACACCGGAGCACAGGCCGTACTAACGGGTAATTGCGGCCCGAACGCTGCTCGGACACTCCAGGCGGCGGGCATTAAAATCTACGCTGGAGTTAGCGGAACAGTTAAAGAAGCAATTGAGGCATTCAAAGCTGGAAAACTCAACGAAACGCAAGGCCCAACGGTCGAGTCTCATTTTGGAACGAACGGCTGAAAATGGCGAAACAACTAACAATAGCAATCGCAAGCGGTAAAGGCGGCACAGGCAAAACCACTATCGCCACAAATCTGGCTAAGGTAATAGCAGAAGACGGCAAGGGTGTTTACTACGCCGACTGTGATGTGGAAGAGCCGAACGGCCACATATTCCTCAAACCCCAAATAGAGCAAAGCCGAACTGTCACCGTCCCCGTACCGCAGGTCGATGAAAATAAATGTACCGACTGCGGCAAATGCGGTGAAGTTTGTCAGTACGGCGCGATTGTACATTTGGGCAATAAAAAAGTATTAACTTTCGACAATCTCTGCCACAGTTGTGCCGGATGCTGGATGTTATGCCCGGCAGGCGCCATCACTCAAAAGAAGATGGAAATCGGAATAATCGAATCCGGCAATTCCGGCGACATTCATTTTGCTCACGGTAAACTCAGAATCGGCAACATCAGAAGCGTGTCACTAATAAACCAGTTAAAGCAAAGTATTAAAGCCAGGGATTTAGTAATACTCGATGTCCCGCCCGGCACATCCTGTCCGGTAGTGGAATCGTTAAAAAATGTTGATTTTGTAATTCTTGTTACTGAACCGACGCCCTTCGGCCTCAATGACCTTAAACTTGCGGTCGATTTGGTGCGCAAAATGGAAATCACGTTTGCGGTCGTAATTAATCGAGACGGTATCGGTGATGACAAGTGCGAAAAATACTGCCAACAGGAGAATATCAGTATCCTGATGAAGCTGCCGGACGACCGCAGAATCGCAGAGGCTTACTCGGTAGGCAAAATGGTTGTTGATGCTTTGCCTGAGTACAGGAAAGACTTTACCGGCCTGTATGAAAATATTCTACAGGAAGCTGAGAAATGAAAAGAGATGACTCGCAATTTATGGAAAGGATAAGCCTCGATATTGAGGCTCGGCAAATGGCATGTAAAATTCTTGCTGTAGATGAAACAGCAGACAAGGAGCACCTAAAAAGAGCTTATCGTAAAGCTGCAATGAAGTTTCACCCTGATAAAAACCTAAACGACCCTGACGCAAACAAAAAATTTACGTTGATCAAATGTGCTTATGAGCTTTTAGCTGAAGATAAACCTTGTCCGGCCTTGTTAGGGGAAATCAACTCCTGGCCGGGTGCTCCGAAAGATGACAAATATAATCTTGACAACCCTTGGGGGCATTTTCTATGGTGGCGAGAGAAGTTTTTTGAATGAATGTGGGATTTGATGATATGGAAAAATATCTGCAATCCTGCAAGTCGGAATTTTGGAAAAAGGTTTTCAAAGCCGAGGCAAACTATATTTTGCGCCAACTAAAAGGGGCTAAAGACATTCTAAGTGTCGGCTGCGGCCCGGCGATTATAGAAGCAGGACTGGCGGAACATGGTTTTAATATTACCGGCCTCGATATTTCCAAAGAGGCTTTGAACCAGACTCCGGACAGCATAAGAGCTGTGGCAGGCTCAGCAGAAAAAATGGTTTTTGCAGATTGCAGTTTTGATGCGGTTATTTATGTGGCCTCTCTTCAGTTTATTGGAAGATATAAACAGGCCGTTAAGGAAACTGCTCGTGTCCTTAGGGCGGGTGGAAAATTTCTGGCCATGCTTCTTAATCCGAAATCTGAGTTTTTCAGGGAAAAAACTAATAATCCGGACTCTTATATTAACAGGATTAAGCACGTAAATCTAAAAGAGATTGAAAAAGCGGTTACAAAATATTTTTCCGTCGAAAACGAATACTTTTTAGGAATCAAAAAAACGGAAATATTCCAAAGCGAGAATCCCGACTTGGCAAGTCTTTACGTCATAAAAGGGAAAAAGAAATATTCTATATAATGGAGATACAAACTTAAGCTGATTAGCATGGTTGCTACTTTTTAAAGGTGATTTGCAGTCTATGGAAAATATAATCGATGTTAAAAAATTGACAAAACGATTCGGAAGTTTTACTGCTGTTGATGAAATTAGCTTCGAAGTAAAAAGCGGAGAGGTTTTTGGATTTCTCGGTCCAAATGGTGCAGGGAAAACTACAACTATAAGGATGCTTACCGGGCTTTCTAAGCCTTCAGGTGGAAGTGCATCTATTTTAGGTTTTGATATCCAATCAGAGATTATAAAAGTAAAAAAGCTTATCGGAGTTGTTCCGGAAATTTCAAATCTCTATGATGAACTGAGTGCTTTTGACAATTTATTATTTATGGCGCAGCTATATGGTGTTCCTCGCACTCAAAGGAGAAAAAACGCGGAGGAATTACTGAAAACCTTCCGGCTCTACGAACGCAAAGACAGCCTCTTTCGTACCTTTTCCCGGGGTATGAAGCGTGCTCTAACAATTGCGGCAGCTTTAATCCACAAACCTAAAATTCTTTTCCTCGATGAGCCTACAGTCGGCTTGGATGTAGTAGCAGCACGTTCTTTACGTAATTTGATATCCAATTTTCGCCGACAGGGTACGACCATTTTTCTTACCACCCATTACTTAGAAGAAGCGGACCTTTTATGTGACCGTGTGGCTATTCTTGTAAAGGGGAAAGTTTTGACAATTGATACGCCTAACGCCTTAAAGGCTGAAACAAATAAAAAATCACTGGAAGAGGTATTTATGAAGATTACCGGTTTAGAGCCGGAGGTTTTGGCAATTGAAAAAGGAAAGTAAAATGTGGCGTGATAACTTACGAGGTATTTTCTATATCGCCTTAAAAGATATAAAGACATATTATTTTAAGCCGCCGGCAGTCAGTTGGGGCATTGTCTTTCCGATTACCTGGATTTTAGCCTTTTACTTAAGAAACCCCGGAAGTTTTGAAGAATTAGTGCCCGGACTGATTGCGATGACGATTCTTTTTAGTACCACTGCTGCAGAAGCGGTGGTTATAAATTTTGAACTAAGACTTGGCTCTTTGGAAAGATTGCTTTTAGCGCCTATTAGTTTATCAGCGGTGCTTCTCGGAAAGGTGCTGGGCGGTGTTATTTTCGGTTTTGCGATGACGACAGTAGTAACAATAGGTTCAATAATTGTTCTCGGACTCCATCCTAATTTTATTTATCTTATTTTAATCATAATTCCTTCGCTCTTGGTTTTTTCATCCCTCGGTGCTCTTTTATGTGTTTTGGTGAAGGAGGTATTTGAGGCACAGACCCTGCTCAATTTACCCCGCTTTTTAATGATATTTCTAAGCGGTGTTGTCTATCCGGTCTCAAAGATGCCTCTTGTGCTACGCTATCTTTCTTATGTATTGCCTCTTACTTACACGGTCGATGGTCTAAAATTTTCATTTTCAGATAGCTCAAACAAGACGATTCTTCCATATGCTCTGATACTTATTGGTTTTTTTCTTATTTTTATTTTTCCGGCGGTGAAGTTACTCAGTAAAAAATTTGAATAGAAAATAAGATGAAAGAAATAGTTGTTATAAGCGGCAAAGGCGGAACAGGTAAGACATCTATTGTCGGATGTTTCGCCGCACTTGCGCAAAACGCGGTATTGGCGGACTGTGATGTTGACGCCGCGGATTTACATTTGATTTTGAAGCCTGATATTAAAGAAACGCACGATTTCAGCGGCGGCAAACAGGCAAGGATAATAGCTGATAAGTGTAAAGGATGTGGAAAATGCGCCGAAGTCTGCAAGTTTGACGCTATTGCACTCGATAGTGCAACACAAAAATATACAGTTAAAAAAACGGGCTGTGAAGGATGTGGCGTCTGCAGATATTTCTGTCCTGTTGATGCAATTGCATTTGCCAACGCTGTCAACGGTCAGTGGTTTATATCTGAAACTCGATTCGGTACTTTGGCACACGCGAAACTCGGACCGGGCGAGGAAAACAGCGGAAAATTAGTTACCCTGCTGCGTAAAAAGGCCAAAGAAATCGCTCAACAGCAAGACAAAGATTTAATCATAGTTGACGGCTCACCGGGTATCGGCTGTCCGGTCATAGCTTCGATTACCGGTGCCGATTTAGCACTCATTGTCACCGAGCCGACAATGTCAGGTCTGCACGACTTAAAAAGAGTCGCAAGCCTCGCAGTGCAAATGAATGTCCCTGCTGCTGTGTGCGTTAATAAGTACGATATTAACAAATCCAACACAAAGAAAATTGAAGAATACGCCAATGCCAACCAAATTACCCTGACTGAAAAAATCGCCTATAGTAACGACTTCACCGCCGCTCAGATTCAGGCCGAATCAATCTGCGAATACACGACAAACGGCTCAGCCGAACATGTCAGAAACCTGTGGCAAAAAACATTAAAAATCCTCGAACAAAAAGAATAATATTCAGGAGAACAATATGAGAATAGCAATACCGATTACAAACGGAAAACTCTCAGCTCATTTCGGACATTGCGAGCAGTTCGCGATTATCGATGTCGATGACCAGACAAAGCAAATCACTGCTCAGGAAATGCTGACCCCGCCGGCACACGAACCAGGCGTTTTGCCTAAATGGCTTGGCGAAATGAATGTTCAGATTATCATCGCTGGTGGAATGGGACAAAGGGCACAGCAGCTCTTCACTCAAAACCAGATTCAGGTTCTCTGTGGAGCACCGGACACCGAACCGAAAGAGCTTGTCAGCCAGTACATGGATAAGACACTTGAGCTTGGCCAAAATATATGCGACCACTGATTAGTCGTTAGGAAAAAACTATGCCGAGGCCATTTAATCCAAGACGTATCGGGATGATGCCGGCTTATACATATTACAAGCCGCAGGGAATACCCTTGCGCACTCTCGAACAGGTCAACCTCACAGTCGATGAAATCGAAGCTATCCGACTGGTTGACTTTGAAGGAATGTACCATGTCGAGGCAGCCAAAAAGATGAACATATCTCGCCAAACCCTCGGCAGAATTCTCGAATCAGCCCACAAAAAAATCGCAGACGCCCTCGTCACCGGCAAGGCCATTTCCATTGAAGGAGGCTGTTTTGAAATAGCCGATAGGCCCCGCCCGATGCCGCAATTCCAGCCAGGCAGAGGCTTCGGCAGACGTCACCGAGGCGGAAGATAAACCAGCTTTCTAAATCAATTCTATGCGTGAAAAATCTTGATAATCTCAAAAAAATCACAGCAAAAATGTTAAAAAAAACAGATTCCGGAAATTTTTACTTTTTAAGCTAAGGCCTTTTTGAACGAAAAATAAGGCCTGACCTCAAAATTACTTAAAAAAACGGCAAAAAAAAATTGACTTTTCGCTCATGTATGACGAAATAGTCAATTATGACGAATGAGTCAACCCAAAATACTAAAACCAGGTCACAAAAGCGGTCCACGAAAACACGGCTGCAACTTGAAAAAGCGGCCTTGGATGTCTTCTCGGAAATAGGTGTTGACGCCGCTACTGTTGACGATATTACAACAAGAGCGGATTTGGGCAAAGGTACTTTTTACAGATATTTTAAGGATAAATATGAGATAGCTACCAAATTGGTGGATGATATAACCGAACAGCTTATATCACAGCTATCATCTTATGATAAAACACCCAAAAATCTTTGCCAGACGCTGGAGTATCTTCTTGATGCTCATTACAGGTTTTATTTAAATAATCGTGAAGGATTTATTCTTCTTTTCCAGGGCAGAGTTATGGCGAAGCTGGAACGCGAAAGCGCAGCGCAAATGGAAGAACCTTACCAGAAATATCTTGAAGAAATTGCAAAACTTGTTTCACCGCATACTTCAAGCCCCGTCGATTCGGTTAAAATCAGACGTCTGGCATGTGCGGTTGCGGGATTTGTCTTTGGTTTCTTCTCATTCGCGATTATTGCTATGGAACCAAACGAGATTGAAGTGAGTATGGAATCGCTTAGGCGTGTATTCGTACAAAGCCTGAGTGGCTTTTTGGAACGTTAAACTAACACAAACATATTTAAGTTTTTTTTGGAAGGGGTATTAAGTGAACCGTACATCGAGTTCTTCAGCAAGTGCTGATGAGGAACACCAGCGTGCCGGGGCAATTGTTTCGGCACAACAAGAAAGTTTAATTGAAAACTCAAACATACCGCAGGCTAATGCGGAAACTACACAAGGCTGGAACGACTGGAAGTGGCAATTAAGGAACCGAATAAGAAGCGTTGAACAATTAGCGAAATATCTTAATCTGTCAGGCGAGGTATCAAACCTATCGGCAGTCGCCGAAAGATACCCGCTTGCGATTACACCATATTACGCCAATCTTATACGGAGACCGGACTTGTCCGACCCGATATTCCAGATGGCTGTGCCACAGTGTCAGGAGCTTTTCAGCCCGGCATTTCTCGATGATGACCCTCTCGAAGAGCATCAGGACATGCCCGTACCAGGCCTTATTCACAGGTACTGCGACAGGGCCTTGCTCATAGCGACAACAACCTGCGGCTCTTATTGCAGACACTGCACAAGAAAACGAATCGCCGGAATGCGCGAATCCACTATTTCAGCGACAAGGCTGCGTCAGGTTGCGGAATACCTCTCGAACCATCCGGAGATTTCAGATGTAATTGTATCAGGCGGCGACCCTTTGACTATGGCTACCGCGGCTCTTGAAAAAATCCTGGAAACCTTGCGCTCGATTAAGAGCATCTCGGTAATCCGCATAGGCACCCGCGTGCCGGTGGTGCTGCCGATGAGAATTACCGATGAGCTTGTAAATATGCTCAAAAAGTATCATCCCGTCTGGATTAACACACATTTCAACCATCCGAATGAAATTACCGACGAATCAATCTCGGCCTGCACAAAACTCGCCGACACCGGAATACCGATGGGCAACCAGAGTGTTCTTCTACGCAATGTCAACGACAAACCTTTTATCATCGAGCAGCTATGTCGCAGGTTGATTTCCATTCGGGTACGTCCCTACTATCTCTATCAGTGCGACCTCGTAAGAGGTGTCGAACATTTCAGGACGCCCCTCAGCAAGGGAATCGAGATTATGGAATACCTTCGTGGAAGACTCAGCGGCATTGCGATTCCGAATTTTGTCGTCGATGCTCCCCACGGGGCGGGCAAGATACCGGTAACACCAAACTATATTATTTCGATGAGCCCGACCCACACGGTACTCAGAAACTACGAAGGCCTGCTCGTTAATTATCCAGAACCTGGCGCCGCATACGAGCCTTGCTCTGATAAAGACGACAGGACAGCGGGAGTATGGGAGCTGGCAACAGGCAAGGCGTCGCTTTTAGCTCACGATAGTATCGCGCGTATCAAACGAAGGCGAAAGTCAACAGTTAAAAAGATTACCCCTTCAATTAGCACAGACAAAAAGTCCGTCTTGCTTACGGATGAAAACGGTCTCTTGCATTGCAGAACAAAAGGAGCCGCAGGATGCTGATTGGACTTACTTATGACCTGCGGAGCGAATATCTTGCACAGGGGTACTCGGTCGATGACGTCGCCGAATTCGATTCCGACCATACAATCGACGCCATCGAAAATACTATCCGTAAACTCGGCCATCGAACCGACCGCATAGGCAACGCCAAATCTCTGTGTTCAAGACTCGTCACAGGCGACAGATGGGACCTGGTTTTCAACATCGCCGAAGGTCTTTACGGGCGATCCAGAGAATCACAGGTGCCGGCCATTCTGGAGCTGTACGATATTCCATACACGCTGTCCGACCCGCTTGTATGCGCTATCACACTCGACAAAGCTTTATCCAAGAAACTCATACAGGCTGCGAAACTGCCGACACCGGCTTTTGCGGTAATCGAGAAGATGAACAACCTGGACAAAATCAATCTCAACTACCCGTTGTTCGTCAAACCTATCGCCGAAGGAACGGGCAAGGGTATAGACAATCACTCTATGGTCAATAACCTAAAAGAGCTTGAAAACCTGTGCGACAATCTTTTGAAGAATTTCAGGCAGCCTGTTATCGTCGAAGAATTTCTGCCAGGCAGGGAATTTACGGTCGGCATCTTAGGTAATGGTGATAATGCCTGGGTACTCGGCGGGCTGGAAATCGTAATACCTGAAAGCCCCAAAGACGCCGTCTATTCTTATATCATCAAAGAACAATGCGAGCACAGGGTCAAATATCTTCCTATGGACAAAACAGAGCCTTTCTATGCCGATGTTGAGCGGCTGGCACTGCAGTGCTGTCTCGTGCTCGAATGCAGGGACGCCGCCAGGGTCGATTTTCGTTTTGACGCAAAAGGCGTACCGAATTTTCTGGAGATAAACCCACTGCCCGGTCTTCATCCCACTCATTCCGATTTGCCTATGATCGCAACTCAGGAAGGTATGAGTTATGAGGATTTAATAGGAAATATAATTAACTGCGCAGCCGAAAGAACAGGCTGTAAGGACAATGACAATGCAAGACAGTGTATTGATTCTTTATAGCGTTAATAGTGACACAGCCTGTCTGGAAAGCAACGCGGAAACTGTTGACGAAGCTAACGCGGTTGCCAGAACGCTGAAACTACTTGGTATAGAATACAATATAGAAAGTATCAGCAGCCTCGGCGGATTACCCGAAATATTCGCACGAAATAATCACAGCATTGTTTTCAATCTTGTAGAGCAGCTTGAAAACATTTTTGACGCCTGTTATATACCGGCTTTTTGCAGGGCCTTTGGCCGTGCCTGTACCGGCAACAATACGGCAAGTTTGCTGCTTGCCCTTAATAAGTATCACGCAAAGCTTATACTGCAGGCCGCAAACGTGCCTTGCCCCGCGGGCAGAATTTTTGCGCCGGGTGAAGAAATTTCAGACGCGGGACTTGAACCTGACAGATATATAATCAAGCCGGCTCTTGCCGATGCGAGTGAAGGTATCGGGCCTGATTCCGTAATTGAAATTCCTTCTCAATCTCTGAAACAATTAGTAAACAAGGTACACAATCAATTTCGACAACCGGCTATAGTCGAGCAATTTATTGAAAACAGGGAGTTTAATGTCTCTGTTTTTGCACGTAACGGCAAGGTGCGTGTTCTGCCGATTGCTGAAATCGACTTCAAAGCGTTCGGGAAGAAACAGACTCGAATAGTGGACTACGCGGCGAAATGGCACAAGGATTCCTTCGTTTATAATAACACGCCACGGGTCATTCCGGCAAAACTGTCAATATCAATCGAGGCAAAAATCAGAGACCTTGCTCTGCGCGCCTGGCGGGCTTTGGGCTGTGATGATTATACGAGGGTGGATTTCAGAATGGACATCGCCGAAAGGCCTTTTGTTATCGAGGTAAACCCGAATCCTGATATATGCCCGGATGAGGGATTCGCAGCGGCAGTTGCGGCTGAGGGACTGACTTATCAGCAGTTTATTGAAACCGTTCTGACTAACGCTTGGAAAAGATTGTCACGCGAGGAAATATGTCCATCCGCAAAGTAAAGAATCATTCCGAAAAAAACACAAAGTTGAAAATCCAAAAAGCCGGCTCTCGGGACAGACAGCCTGTGATGTCAATTCTCAAAAGAACAGGGTTTTTCCGAGATTGTGAGCTTAAAACAGCCCAAGAGGTCTTCGTACAATCCCTCTTAAATCCCCGTAAAAACGGTTATTATTCAATCGTTGCCAAAAACGGAACAAAGACTATAGGCTGGATTTGTTATGGACCGACGCCCTGCACACTCGGAACTTTCGACATTTACTGGATTGCCGTTGAACCGCAATTCCAGCGCGATGGCATCGGCACGGCCCTTACCGGAT
>JAFGGH010000086.1 GCA_016930645.1 Sedimentisphaerales bacterium | reverse complement strand
TGGGTCAGTTACAGGGGTGTCGCGGGCTTCCAGCCCGCGAAAACGCGGCCAAGATGGCCGCGACACTGCTATTCCCCACCCATAACTAACCCATTACATCTGTAAAACCTGCCCCGAAGTTCGCGGGTAATTTTGGACTTTTTCTGCTATCAACCTTTTCACTTCACTTCCCACACACCGCAAAAGCCTTCACGGCCATGAAGGCATTACATAATTTTACATCTTTCTCCAAATTCTAAGGCTTTACATAGGCCGCCTGAGCTATTAGTATATTAAGGGCGTCTTAAAGTAGTTTTTTGGAGAAACTTATGGAAGCTCAAAGCTGCGAAGTTTCAATTGTAGTGCCTCTTTTCGATGAGCAGAAAAATATAGAACCGCTTTATAATGAAATCAAGGATGTCATAGAAGGTAAATACAGCTATGAGATTATATTTATCGATGATGGCAGTACCGACGGCAGCTACGAAATACTTTCCAGGCTTTACCGTGCCGACAATCATATCCGGGTTATTCGATTCAGGAAGAATTTCGGCCAGACTGCGGCGATGAGCGCCGGCTTTGACCATTCCCGCGGCAGAATTATAATACCTCTGGACGCTGACCGGCAAAACGACCCCGCCGATATACCAGCGATGATAGATAAACTACGCCAAGGTTATGATATAGTCAGCGGCTGGCGTAAGAAAAGACACGATAAAGCATTGACCCGACGGCTGCCTTCAAAAACGGCTAACTGGCTGATTGCTGAGATTACCGGTGTCAAGCTTCACGATTTCGGATGTACTCTTAAGGTATATCGGCGTGAGGTTCTCGACGAAACCAAGCTTTACGGGGAAATGCACAGGTTCATACCCGCTCTGGCAAGCTGGAGCGGCGCGCATATATGCGAGATGGTTGTTAATCATCGACCCAGAACGGCGGGCAGGGCAAAATACGGCCTGGGGCGGACATTGAAAGTCATCCTCGATTTAATAACTGTTAAGTTTCTCGGCTCATTTTCCACAAAGCCGATTTACGTATTCGGCGGGCTAGGGCTTATAACGGCAATAGGCGCTTTTCTTTCCGGCCTTGCGGTTCTTTACCAGAAATTCTTTTCCAACAGTCATCTTGCGATGAACAGAAATCCGCTGCTTGTTTTAACGGCAATGTTAATAACAACTACAATACAGTTTATACTGATGGGGCTTCTTGCCGAGATACTGGTGCGAACTTATCACGAATCGCAGAACCGTTCGACGTACGTAATTAGAGATATTCTTGAATCCAGCGAAAACGCCAATGAGTAAAAATATATCTGAAAAACTCGCACAAAAAAAGTGCAAGTCCACTAAGTCAAAACTTTTTGTCAGTAAGATGGATTTAATTCTTATTACTTTAGCGGTTATTCTTGGAGGCACTTTTTTTGCGATTGGAAAGTACTTCGAATTCAATTCTCCCGGGCCTTTTGACAGCGGTTCTAATGTCTATTCAGCGGCACACATACTTGCCGGCGCCAGAATAGGAATTGAAGAAAAACCCAGCGCAGACGAAGGCACGTTATTGGTTAATACTCTGGGTGTGAAGCTTTTCGGTTTTAATGAATTCGGGCCGAAACTAATTCAGACTCTTATGCAGGCTGCCGCTTTGGTGTTAATGTTTATAGCAATGCGGAAATGCTTTTGCACTTTATCAGCGACTGTCGCAGTTATAATGGCATCAATTTTTTTGTCTTCACCGTTAATCGCCAAATTCGGCAATGTAAAAGAACAGTATATGATTGCGTGTATGGTTGCGGGTATCAGCTTATTTATATTATATAAATGTTACGATAAATGGTTTTTAGCGGTACTCTCAGGCGCAATCTTGGTTTGGGCTCCATTATTTAAAGTAACAGGTACAACCGCCATAGGCGCATTGGGTTTATATGTTATTCTTCAGCCGGTTCTTAAAAACAGTACTATTAAGCAGACCATAAAAGACATTCTTTTGCTATTTGGCGGTGCGGCTGCATCAATGGCCCCGATGTATATATGGACTATCTACGGCGATATTAAAAGGAATCTTCCTTATCAGTTTGCCTGGAATATAATATCACACTTTTTCATGAAACTTACAAGTGGCGGTACCGGCGGTGAAGGTGGCGGGGGCTACACAGGCACCAGCAGAAAACTTGTCAGCTTCTCAGAACAATGGCGGATAGTATTGAGGTATTACAGCCTATTTCTTGTGCCGATTTTCCTTTCGCTTGGAGCTGTTATTGCCCGCATTATAAAATTTTTCATCAAAAGAAAATCACAGAACCAGTCGGATTGCGGTGACAGATTCGTTCTTTTACTTTCTTTCTGGTGGATTCTCGATATGGCCTTTGTATGGATAAGCCCGCAGTCTTACGAGCAATATTATCTGCCTCTTAACGCTTCCGGGGCGATGCTTGGCGGGTATCTGGTGGGATTATTCTGGTGTGGTATGGAAAAGGCCGCAAAAAAACGTAACTGGATAATAGGCGGATTAGTCGGGCTTTTAGTGATGATAATGATGTCGTGGCACGTCTTTTTTGGTATATCAAAAAGTCCTCACACCGGTTCGAAGTACCCCGAAAAAAGAAAAGGATATTTACAGAATTATCGTGAAATTTCGTATATTCAAAAAACAGGTTATACATATCCTTGGCAACAAGTAGGTGATTATATCCGTGAACATACCGAGCCTGACGATAAGATTTATGTCTGGGGCTGGTATCCGGGTATATATGTTCAGGCTCAGCGTTTCAGTTCGGCAACCAAAGCCTTTTCAATAACGCGCAGGGCACCGAATGCTTTGCAAAAAGAGGTTGATTTGTTGTTATCCGAATTCCAACAAGAAAAACCCAAATATATCGTTGATTCGAGAAAACGTCACATTCCGACCAACAGGCCTCCCTATGAGCTTTGGCCGATTGTACCGAAAGGATTTCTCGGTTTTGATAAGAAAACGTTTCTGCCGCTGAATAAAGAGATTATTGCCGCTTATGACAGGCAATGGGTACAGCTTCTCAGAACAGAGTTTGACGAAGATGAGGCAATCCGTTACGAAATATTAAAGCCGTTCAGAGAATTTATAATGAACAATTACAAAATCATCGGCATGTTTGGTGAACACGTACTTTTTGAGCTTAAGAAAGCTCCACAACAATAAAGTCGAACTGGAAAATGGAAGACCCGAAACTTCGAGAACAACAGCAGCGATATGACAGGGGCTGGCGGAAAGGTTTGGAAAAAGGTAAAGAGCAGAGGGGCAACTTGGAGAGTAATCTTGAATTTCTTGAAAAAATAAAATTACTTAAAAGTACCGATAGAATTCTTGAAATTGGTTGTGGAATCGGTCTTGTTGTAAATGAACTTACAAAAAAAGGGTATGATATTGCCGGAACAGATATATCCACCGAAGCGATAGAATACGGCAGAAAAAAATTCCCCGAAATCAACCTGAAAGTCCATGCCGCGGAGCGGTTGCCTTACGACGACGAATCTTTCGATGTCGTATTAAGCTTTGATTTGTTTGAACATATCTCTGAGATAGACAAGCATATCAGCCAGGTATATCGGGTTTTAAAAAACAGGGGATACTATCTTTTTCAGACGCCGCATAAATATTTCAGCGCGACTTTCGACACGCTTTCAAGTATGTCGTTCAGATGGAGAAAGTCGCATCCATCATTACATACGCCGGGCCAGTTAAAAAGGCGCCTGAAAAGCCAAGGTTTTTCTGTCAAGTTTGTGAAGGTAAATCCGGTAACGGACTTCACCATCAGAAAAATGCAAAAGCTTGGGTTTTTGGCGAAAATATATTCAAAGATTAATTTCCAAAAACTGCCGATTTGTCTTCAGCCTAATCTTTATGTAATTGCACAAAAGACAGGCAAGAATTAGTTAAGCAGTTTAACGGCCAAAGGAAAAACCCTCTGCCGCTTTACAGAAAACCTTGAAAATGCTACACTTAGCAGTAGTATGAATGTGCTGATGTTGAATTACGAGTTCCCACCGATAGGCGGCGGTGCCGCTAACGCCCACCTTCGCATTGTTAAAGAATATGCCGAAGTACCCGATTTGAAAATTGATATATTGACCTCAGCAGCAAAGCCCGGATTTTTCACCGAGCAGCTTGCAGATAATGTTACTGTATATAAAGTCGGTTTACATAAAAAGATTCTGCACTTCTGGCGAAAAATTGAAGTGATTGAATGGTTACTAAAATCAAAAAAGCATTACCGAAAACTCTTGCGTGAAAAAAGCTATGATTTAGTGCACGCGTTTTTCGGATTTCCAAGCGGCTATTTATGTTACAAAACAACGGACAAAGTACCTTATATCATTTCACTTCGAGGTTCCGATGTGCCGGGAGAAAATGTCCGCCTCCAGAGAGAATATAAACTATTGGCACCTCTTTTTAAGTCCATCTGGAAAAACGCGGCAGCTCTGGCAGCCTGTAGTGAAGGACTCAGGAAAAGGGCTCTTAATTTCCTGCCGTCGGCTGACATATCGGTAATATGTAACGGAGTTGACGCGGAAAAATTCAAGCCTAACCAAGCCAAATCAAAAGATGATACATTCAGACTGATAACCGTAGGCAGACTAAGCCCGACTAAAAGAGTTGATATGCTTATAGATACGGTTGGTATATTAAAAGCCGGGGGGATTAATGTTAAGCTTAAGGTTATCGGAGGTGGAGCACTCAAAAACCAATTAAAGCAAACCGTCCTGGATAAATGTTTAGGCGACTGTGTTGAAATTATCGGCAGGGTTGAAACCCAACAGATGCCGCAGTTATATCGTCAGGCGGACATATACGTCAGTGCTACGATGCAGGAAGGAATGAGCAACGCGATGCTCGAAGCAATGGCCTGCGGCTTGCCGATTGTAACGACAAAATGCGAAGGGCTGGCTGAACTTGTCGCTGATAATGGTACAATCGTTAATATGGCCAGTGCCGAAGCAATTGCAGAAGCTGTAAAAAAACTGCTCGATGATAAAAGTATGTATATTTCGATGTCGCAATCAGCAAGACACAGAGCAGAGCAGTTTACCTGGAAAAAGGTAGCTGATTCTTATTTAAGATTATACGAAAAAGTATTAGGCAGGAAAATATAAACGTGGCAGGAATTTATTGTATAACAATTGACACCGAACCAGATTGCGGCACTGACTGGAAACGCTCGAATCCTCTGACATTTGAATCGGTGCTGGTCGGCATCAGCCAAATATTGCGCCCTATATGGAATAAGTACGAAGTAAAACCCGTATATTTTATTTCTCCAGAAGTCGCCTCGGATAAAGATTGTTGCAACGTTTTGAAAAAAGAGGCTGAACTCGGCGCGGAAATCGGCGCTCATCTGCATTCGGAATATATCGAGCCAGCCCAAAAGTATGACAATTTCGCCGGAACTGCAAGTAAGGAATATCCGTGCTTTGCTTATGACACAGAGACAGAATTAGCGAAAATTGAAAATTTAACTAATCTGATTTTTGAAAACATCGGTGTAAAACCAGTCTCTTATCGTGCCGCCCGTTATGGAGCCGACCTCGATACAATCAAGTCCCTCGAAAAACTGAATTATAAAGTGGATAGCTCGATAACACCTGAAATTAACTGGTCAAATCAAGGCGGTCCCGACCATTCCAAAGGACCAAAACAGCCTTACTTTATCTCAACAGACGATTATTACAAGGCCGGTAATTTGCAGATACTGGAAGTTCCAATCACTGTATTAGGCAAACGCTTGCCTTTTTTATCGGACAAATGGCTTTTCTACCGCTGGCTAAGACCCAGCCACATGGCCGCCTTCGAGATGAAACAGCTCGTTAATAAATTTATCAAAGAATACAAAAATCCTGTCCTTAATATGATGTTTCACTCGATGGAAGTGATACCTAAAAAGACACCATTTGTTAGAACGAAATTTGGGCTGAACTATTATCTTATAAGACTCGAAAAGATATTGAAGTATCTTAAATCCAAAGCATTTCAAAGCAGAACCTTAAAAGAAATATACGATGAAAAACTACGAAAGATATAAAGGCACTACTGCCGAGCAATATGACAAAAGAACTTTTATGTCATATCTGTGCAGAATACCTTCCGACAGGAAGATTATGCCTTTATTATCTGATATCAAAAATCAGAAGATTTTAGATGTCGGCATGGGAACAGGTTATTACACACGTATATTAACCGACAATAACAAAGTTGTCGGCGTTGATGTTAATCCGCATCTTTGTAAGCTGCCGATAAAAGTACATAAAGGCGGCGCTGAAAAACTTGGTAAACTTGTCGGTAACGAAAAATTCGATATCGTATTTTCTGTGTGGATGACAGAATATCTGGATGAAAATCAACTTAAGCAATTTATTATCGAGGCAAAGAATGTCCTTTCCGATGGGGGAAGGCTGATAACAACGATTATATCAAAATACGGTATGGGCTTTGTTTATATAACAGCAGCTAAGATGTTACGAGGCATAGAAAAATATAATTACACCAAAAAAACCGTTATAAGCAGAATAAAAGACGCAGGTTTTGGAAAATGTGAGATTGTAAATTTAAACTCGTGGCTTTATGTCCCCCTGGGCGTTTCTTGTGATCGCAGAATAAGCTAAAAATGGAACAAAAATCCAAAATAAGAATCTTGCACCTGATAGACAATTTACATCACGGCGGCGGGCAAAATTCGCTTAAGTTACTGGTAGAAAATTTAGATAACGATGTATATAAACCAATTGTGTGCGTTCTTAGAGGAGACCGCATTGAAGTTGAGATAGATACTGAACTGATAGTCTTAAATTACTGGCGGTGGGACCCACGAACAATATTTAAGATTGTAAAGATTTGTAAAGAGCGACAGATAGATATATTGCATCCCCATCTGCAGAAATCTATAATCAGTAGCCTCATTGCAACCTATTTTTGCCAAAGCAGGGTCGTTGCCCATATCAGAGGCGGATTATTCCGCAGAGGATTTACTTTTTGTCTCTATAGATTTCTGCTGCGCAAGCTGAAATCAAGGGCTTCAATATATATCGCTAATTCAAAAGCCACTGCTCAAATGCTGAAAGAGAAGATAAAGATTAATCCGGAAAAAATAATACAAATTTATAATCCTATAGATTTCGAAGATAAGAAGACCGCTTCCAATGAAGCGGAAAAAATAAGGCAAAGCTGGCAATTGCCGGGCAATAGTATTGTAATTGGTTTCGTAGGGCGTTTGCATAAAGTAAAAGGTGTGGACATCTTGCTTCACGCATTTGCTGACTTAGCCTATAAGAATGAAAACTATTATCTTGTCCTTGCCGGTGACGGACCTCAAAGAGGAAATTTAGAAAGAACCGCAAAGGAATCCGGAATCGAAAAAAGAGTGAAATTTCTTGGAATGTGCAGTGATGTCCCCGCTGTTATGAAAGCTATGGATATCGGTGTGATGCCGTCAAGAAATGAATCATTCGGCAGGGTCGCAATCGAATTTATGCAGATGAAAGTCCCCTTGATTTGCTCTGGCAGATACGGCTTAGCTGAATTAACAGAAAACGAAGTTACCGCCCTGGTAACCCCAAATAATACACCTGAGGAAATTACGCGGGCCGTAGAGCGGCTGGACGGCGACGAAAAACTGCGAGAAAAACTCAAAGAAAATGGATATGAGTTTTCACAGCAATTCGGCATCCACAGTCACATACAGGCAATAGTTACAATATATTCCGATGTTATTGATGAGTAATCTTGCTACATGGCAGAGTTGAATGTGAAATTCGTTCGTTTTTTAGATAAAATCGCTCACTATCTTCCAGTGTTAGATACGCTGAAAAAAAAACTGTGTCTTTTACGCTGGGAAAAGTATCTTAAGGAGATTGGAAAATACTCCGGCTTGGCTAAGGACGACTCTTTAAGAGCAAATATTCTCGTAATTCTTGGGTCAGGCGTTGGCAATGCTATTGAATCTACACCGTTGGTACGGGCGATAAGACATATCTGGCCGAAATCCAAAATAACAATTCGGCCCCCCGCCTGCGGGCTTTTTGACAACTGGTCTGATGTCGACAAAATTGCCTATTCGCCGCAGGAACTCAAAGGTATGCATTTTGACCATACATTTGTGGCTTGGGCCGGAAGCATCTCTCAAAACAAAGGATATTGTCCATTAGGACAGATTCACTTTACACAGGATGGACAAAATACTAAAGCCGAGAAATCAGAAAGACAGTACAATATTGATATACTCAGAAGGCTTGGTTATGAGGGGCCGACGCCTAAACCTTATGTTCATTCAGAAAAACCGAAAGTACAAATACCGGCTTCTGTTTTTCGCATTTGTATTGTCCCCGGCGGCAATGCTGAATTTAAATGGCGGCATAAGCGCTGGCCTTATTATGGTAAGCTTGTGCGAATCCTCCTGGATAAACATTCTGACATACAGATAGTAATCCTTGGAGCAAAGGATGATTATATCGAAGGCGATTTTTCAGGTGGTCGTGTGATTGACCTTCGCGGCAGACTTAGCTGGCCACAAACCGCCTGGGTAATTAAAAATTCAAAAGTTACTATCGGCAATGACTGCGGGCCGATGCATATAACCGGAGCAACGGACACGCCCGCCGTTATTATTTATGGCCCGACCTGCGAAATTAAAAATGCTCCCGCTGGTGAGTTTATTCCTGTCAGAAATATCGTGCCTTGTGCTCCCTGTCAATATGGCCGATTACTCCTTACCTGCAAAGACCCGATTTGTATGAACCAACTACGACCTGAGCATGTCTTCGATTCTATTAAGCAAATACTGAAATAAACCGAACCGGAATCAAGCTTTCAAATGCAAGGCCTTTTTGAGCACCAATCTGTAATAAAGCTCGAACAATATGGCCTGGAGGGTATAGCCTATCGAGGTGGCGATTGCCGCCCCAAGTATGCCGAAGTGAGGAACAAGTACCAGGTCAAGGCTGATGTTTACAAAAACCTGGATGATATTGATAGATTGATTGACTCTGGATTTCCTTTTGGCCATGATTAACGGCTGGTAGAAAGCACTGTAGAAAGACATGCTCGCGGCAATTAATAATATTCTTGTTACCGTAGCGCTGCCCTTATAAGTCTCGCCGAAGAAATCCGTAAAATACGGTAAAGCTATAAAGGCCAAACACAGCCCTGCCAGGCCTATAAGTAAAAGCTTTGCCCTTTTCTTAAAAAGATATTCTCTGATCTTCTCCTTATTATCAAGATGTTCGCTGACAAAGGGGAGAAAATAAGTATTCATCGCGGCGATAACCACCAGGATTCCTTTAAAGAGAGTATATGCGAAATTATATATGCCTATATTTCCCCATCCAACCTTATAATGTAAAAGTATCAGGTTATCGCCCCAGTTAAGAAAATAAATAGCTGTTACGCCAACGAAGACCCACTTGATAAAATGTAACATATCTAAAAATTGTTTTCTTTCGAGATGGAAAGGCAAAGCCGCTTTCCAGTCGACGAACCAGACAAATACGGAAAAAAGTATAGCCGCCGACAATGCATAACTGAGAAAAATCAGCTTGAGATTAATTTCACTAAAGAAATAAAAAAAGCCAATACAAGCAAGATTGCCTAAACCGAATACCAGTTCGCTTAATGAGTATTTTATCCGCTGCCCCAAAGCCAAAAATGTGGTACAAAAAAATGACCTCAGGCTAAGCCCCAGAAAAGCTATAATCATATATGGAAGAAAACTATAGTCCATACCGGCAAAATTGACAAAGCAGCCGGATAGAGGAAATATCGACGCTAAAAAAACTGTAACACCCAACAATATAAAAACGCACTGAACACTGAAGGTTTTATTAATTTTTCCGCTGATGGTCTTTTCCTGATTTGAAAATACGATATAAGCGTTTCTGGTTGAACTTATAAAAACCGTCAGATAGAAGAAAACAATCAATTTTGCCAGCGAAAATTTGCCGTACAAATCACTGGTAAACAGTTTCGCGATTAACAGGGGAACCAAAATCTCACCGAATGTCCTTACACCGGTGAAAGCGACAAGATTTTTCCCTTCGCGGACGTGTCTTTTTATAAATTTAAACATAGCGGCAATATGTCACCTTAAAAGCAAGAATAAGGAATTTATCACATATAGCCCAGCATTGACAGTTTTCTTTTGACTTCTTCTTCCGTAACTTCTTCACTGCTTTTTTCTGTGGCTTCGGTATCACCTTTGGCATATTGTTGTTTTCGAGGCCCTTTGTCAAGTACCAGCCAGGGAACTTCACGCAAGATCGGCTCATCAGAACCGGCACCGTGTCCGTACAGGCCTCTCTCCCCCAGCAATTCACCGTGGTCGGACGTTACTACTACTCGGCCTGAAAGATGTTCAACTAAAAACCGCACCGCATCTAATGCACGCCGCAAGTTTTCCTCATAGCATCTTTTAAGGCCTTCAACTCCGTGT
>JAFGGH010000085.1 GCA_016930645.1 Sedimentisphaerales bacterium | reverse complement strand
ATCAGGATTGACAGAGAGACAAATTCGTTGACTTCCCAGTTCTGAGCCGTTGTGAATGTTCTGTCAACGCGGGAATCGTATGGTGAGCTGCTGTTGTCGTATTCGAGTATCATAAAACGGTCGCCGTAATTTCCGAGACTAATTTCGGAATCGGTTCCGTTAGTGTTGCCGTCCTTCCAGGCGACATTTAGTTCACTGTCGTCATCGTATGTTTCAAAATAGTCGATAAAAGACGGATCTTGGGACAGGTAATACTTCTGCACTTCGCTGCCTGCCAAAAGATAAGCCCCTACGCCGTAAACAGCCGTGCTATCGTAAGGGGATGAGTTAGGTCCTGCCCCGACCGGCTGAACGTGGCCGAGCTTGCCATCGGGATGAACGGCGGCTTTGAGTGCGGCCCATGCATCTGCTATTACAGGCTCATAAGTCGCCTCGCTAAGATAACCGTTGTTGATTCCCCAGGCTATACCGTAAGTGAAAAATCCCGTGCCGCTGGTTTCCGGCATATCATAATGCTCAGGATAGAGCAGGTTGGAATACCAGTAGCCATCAGGCTGTTGAATGTCTTTTAGCTTGCCGGCCATTTCCTGCAGTAATGTTTCATAGACCGGCCGATTTGGATCATCAAGCGGCATATACTGCAAAATTCGAACGATCCCGCCTACAACCCATCCGTTACCGCGTGACCAGAAGACCTTTTCTCCGCCGATTTCGTCGCCAAAATAAGTAATATCCCGATAGAAAAGATGGTCGTCGGTATCATATAAGCAGTCCTGCGTTTCGGCCCACATCATGTGCATTAGGTTGGTATAACCCGAATCCCCCAAAATGCGTGACAGGCGAAGATGGACAGGCGGATGCATAAACAGCGCATCACACCACCACCAGACTTCACTGCCGCCGGCAACATCACAGTTAAAATGTGACGGGTCGGCAACCATTTGGTCGTTGACATATTTTGAATGAGTGTAACGAGCGGTGTCCTGCTCATCCAAGAGATATAATTCCAGATAGGTCTGAGCACAGGCGTGATTATCGGCATGCCATGAATCCGAACTCATTTCATAGTTATAATAATTTGCCCATTGACGGCTTTTGTTCAGATATTCTTCGTCCTTAGTAGCTTCGTAAGCGGCCATCATTCCAGCGAACAAGGCCCCGTATTTCCAATCTCTGTCATCGTCCCATGAGCTTTGCGACAATTGCCAGTCGGCTACCTTTTTCATCCAGTCGATGTAAGGCCCTGTCATCTCCGACGCGGGCCTGACTTTGGGACTGTCGGCAAACAAGTTAGCCGCTGAAAATAAGATAATAACTGAAGATAAAAGTAAATTACGTAAGGATGATTCAGTTTGGAGATTCTTTTTCATTTTTCCGGTTCCTAAATTTACCCCAATTTTTGTACCAAGTGCTGTTAAAAAGTCCCTGTGCTTTGGTCACTCCTCCTTTGTTAATTCAAATCCTATACAAGAATTCATTGGCCTGCCCGGACCACTAAACTCTACGTGTTACAGTTAAGCCAGTAGTCCGGTTTATATCGGATATTATACACTTAATCTGAAACAAAATCAATGTTAAACTCAGGTCAAAACGCTGTTTTTGGGGTTTAAAGTGGAATATGATAAAAAAAACCCCGGTATAACCGGGGGCTAATTACGGTATAAACTGTTACCTATGTACCGGTTGACGACACATATTCCCTTATAAGGGTTTTATGAGAATCACATAATCGAGCGTTTGGCCTGGGACGTTTATAACATCACCTGCCTTGGCTTTCTGGCTCCATAGGGCGTAATCGGCAAACCAGCAGTCGTGTCCGCGCCAGATGCCCTTAATTCCGGTGTCTTCGAAACCGGCTTTGGTCAGGCCTTCGTCAAAGGCCTTGGCCACATCAATAATAGACTTTTTTGGCTTTTGGAGATTAATAGCAGGGGACGTACCGGTCGAATGCATAACATAGACCATAGCCAGTTTTGTAACCTTAAAGGACAGGTCGGTTTTGTTTTGCGATTCGCTCAATCGTTTTGTGGTAATCCAGCAAGAGCCTTTGACGGGTTCCGGCAAGACATCGAATGTATTGTCTGATGAGCCGTCAACTTCGCTGTAAAATGGCCCCTGGGCCTCAACCGGCCGGTCTATAAAGATAGCCGGGTTGTTATCATTGGAGCTGGTAAGGTTCACGACAAGGCTGTCCTTTGGAACGGGCAGTTTGCCTTCTGAGGCCTTCTGGTAAATTATCATAGGTTTGGAAAGCCCCCGGTTATCGCGGACTTCAACAAGATTGCGTCCGGGCTTAAGCGTCGCCTTCCAGAAAAATACGTTGTCAATCTTAACTCCGGTAACAGTGACATCCTTATTGTCAACCTTCTTTACAGAATCCGGCTGTACATAGTCACCGTTTTTCTTTTTGCCCTGTGAAACACCGTTGACGAACAGCTCCACTTCAGCAGCGTTGGAATAGGCCTTGATGCCGTTGTCCGGTTCGAATCGGCGATAGAAATGGTGCCTGCCGCAAAGATGCAGGACGGGATAGTCCGGACGAAGGAAGGACTGGAATAGATAATAGTAATCTTTGGGCATACCGTTTAGGGTAACGATACCCTTTGTGTTGCGGTTTCCCTTAAATTTTTTATTGTAGAACTCCCGCATATTCCACCATAAAAACATCGGATGGCCTTTGATATTATTGCGGAATACAGTCTGGAGACGGAACTCTGCGAACATCTCGGTGTACTCCTCCGGCTCAAAGTGGTCGACTCTCCATTTAATAGTACCGTAAGGAATATGATGGCTTGGCCAGCACCCGGAACCGGTTTCCGAGCAGAATTCGTTACCCTGCTGAAAATCCATATAATGTGCGTAATACCAGCCTTGATAAGTGTTACCCGCGACAAAATCGGCATCCGGCTTCTCGCCTGCGGAGGCATAGGTAATAAGCCGGGTATTATCTTCTTCGCGAATTACTTCAACATAACGTGAAGCCACTTCCTGGAAAGTCTCGTTGCCGCTGCTCCAGAAAATGATACTGGGGTGGTTCCAGTTCTGTCGGACCATTTCACGCGTGATGCGTTCGCCGTCCGGTGTTGGCTCGATTTCTTCCGTGACGGGCTTTCTGTCCCAGCGCTGCCCGGCAAGACCGTTTTCAGCCCATACGACTATGCCTCTTTCGTCGGCGATGCTGTACTCCAAACGAGTGTGAGGATAGTGCGCCAGCCGGGCCATGTTAACACCTAAGTCACTCATCCAGTCCCATTCCTCATGAAGCTGCTCGTCGGTCATCGCGTTCCACTGGTGCTCGTTCTGGTGGTGCTTGCAGACGCCGCGGACGATGAGATCCTTTCCGTTAAAAATGAAACTTTTATCTTTCATTTCGATAGTGCGGAAACCGGTACGTTCGATTATCGCATCAGTTCGCACACCATTTACAAGAAGCTCAGTTGAAACAGTGTAAAGGTTGGGCTTTGCGACATCCCACATCTTCGGATTTTTCACTATTGCCGAGGCCGTTACAGGCTGAATGGAACCAGCGGGGATTTTGGCATCGGCATTAAAACGATTGCATTCCTTACCATATACATCTTTAACTATATAACGAATGCTGACTTCAACATCCTTATCGAGCGGATTACGTACATATGTTTTAGCTTCGAGAGCGGCTTTCTCGGCGGTGATATCTTTGCCGGTAAGATAAACTCCCGTAGAACCCATGTCCGGATAAATATGAACCGCGCCGGTTTTAATCAGCCAGGCCCGGCGATAAAGTCCGCCGTTAGTGTAATACAGGTTTGATTTGGAAAGGCAGTTGGCGGCCTCATCGCGGAGGTGACTTACACGTAAAATCACTTCGTTGTCCTGGCCGAACTTCATTGCAGGTGTAAGGTCAAATGCCGCAGCCGTAAAAGCTCCTTTATGCTGACCGATGTGCTGACCGTTTACATAGACGTCCTTGACACTGGCGGCGCCTTCGAGGAATAGATAGAATCGTTTTTCCCTGTCGGATTTACGGGCTTTGATAATTTGGCGATACCAGCCTGCCGAATAATCGTCTAAACCCGATTGCCTAAATACATGTGGTATTGTCAGCTCGGTCCACTGTGTATCAGCGGGAGGAAGAGACGGTGAGCCTTTTCCGGTTTTATCCTGGCAGAAATCCCACTCGACCAAAGCGACTTTCTCACGAGGTTCGCCTCCGGTGAAAGGATGAATAAATCCATTAGGGGCTGTCGATAGCGTACTTGTTCCGGATGAACAGGAAGCTAATGTAATCATTATTACGATGATAGATAAAAAGACCGATGTGAATTTCATAACTTTCTCCTTGTAATAGCTGTTTCATTACAATTTTCTGTAAGCGATTAAAATATGAGAATACATAAGATTTGTTAATATGTCAAGTTTTAAAGGAGTTGACTTGCAAAAAGCTGTTGTGCCTTTGAACTGAATACTTTTTTAAGTATTATGCTAAATTTTGTTCGGTTCGTGCTATGATTTCATCCTGCAGGTCTTTGCCGACATCGACAAAGTAATCGCTAAAACCGGCGATGCGGACAATCAGGTCACGGTATTGCTGCGGTTCAGCCTGGGCACGGCGTAAAGTTTCCGCTTTAATGACATTGAACTGAACGTGATGGCCGCCCATTCTGAAATAAGTGCCAATCATATCACATAGCTTTTCGATATCAATTTCGCTTTTCAAAACCTGCGGGTTGAATTTCATATTCAAAAGTGTTCCGCCTGTCCTGCTGTGGTCGATTCTGGCGGCGGATTTGAAAACCGCCGTCGGGCCTTTAACATCAGAACCTTTTTCCGGTGATATGCCATCTGACAGCGGCATGCCGGCCTTGCGTCCGCTCGGCAGGGCGCCGACTACCGAACCGAAATAGATATGCACGGTGGTAGGCAAAAGATTAACGCGGTATTTACCGCCTTTGGTATTGGGTCTGCCATTTAGATTTTTATAATATAACTCAAAAAGCAGCTCAGCCATCGAATCGGCATAGTCATCATCGTTGCCGTATTTGGGGGTATGATTAAGCAGCTTATTACGCATATCATCGAAGCCTTCAAAATCGGTCTGCATCGCCGAAAGAAGCTCGTCCATACCGAATGTTTTATTGTCGAAGATATGGTATTTTACTGCCGTCATCGCATCGGCAACAGAACCCATAGCAACGCCCTGAATATATGTCGGGTTATATCTTGCACCACCATTGTGATAATCCAGCCCCTTCTTGATACAATCGCTCATAACTAACGACATAAACGGCGCGGGCATAAAGTTGGCAAAGAGCCGTTCGATAATATTATTGTGTCTGATTTTAAGGTCGATGAAATACCTAAGCTGTTCTTCATAAGCCCTGACAAATTGCTCAAAATTTTTAAACTGCCTCGGGTCGCCGGTTTGCGGGCCAACTTGTATTCCACTGTTTGGATCAATACCATTGTTGCAGACCAATTCAAAAATTTTTCCCCAATTCATATATCCTGTCAGCGTGCAACTCTCTTTGCCAAAAGCACTTACGGTAACGCAGCCGCTCGGCCCGCCTGCACGGGAATCTTCTATGCTTTTTCCGTCTTGAAGCATTTCCTGGATAATTACATCGGTATTGAAAACACTCGGCTGACCGAAACCTTCACGAATAACGTGACATGCCTTATTTAAGAATCGCTTGGGATTTTTCGCACTTACCTGAACACAGGCGCTGGGCTGTGTCAGACGCATTTCACTAACTACATCAAGTATCAGGTAAGATAATTCATTAACTGCGTCGCTGCCGTCGTCGGGGTTGACACCGCCTGTATTAATCAGCGCAAAGTCGGTATAAGTTCCGCTTTGCTCTTCGGTGATACCGACTTTCGGCGGGGCGGGCTGATTATTGAATTTAATCCAGAAACATTCCAAAAGCTCTCTGGCCTGTTCTTCTGTCAGCGTGCCTCGCCCGATTTCTTTTTTATAGAAGGGATATAAATGCTGGTCCAGTCTTCCGGGATTAAATGAGTCCCATGTATTAAGCTCTGTTGTTACCGACAAATGTATAAACCAGTACATCTGCAGGGCCTCGTGGAAATTTCGAGGTGCGTTAGCGGGAACGTGATTACATACATCGGCTATCAGCTCAAGTTCCTTTTTGCGTTGAGGGTCGCTTTCGTTTTTAGCCGTCTCAAGAGCTAATTCCGCATGGCGCCTGGCGAAGGTTATAGCGGCGTCAGCGACAATTTCCATCGCCTGGTATTCCTGCTCTTTCTCATAGGCACGTGGGTCTTCAAAGAAGTCCAGCTCGCTCAGCCGTTTTGCTACTTCGGCTTTTAAATCTAAAAGGCCTTTATGATAAATTTTGTCATCCTGAATAGCATGACCAGGTGCGCGTTGTTCCATAAACTCTGTAAAGACACCGGCATCAAAAGCCTGGTTCCATTTCTTGTCCATTGAAGCGAAAACCTTTTCACGAAGTGTTTTCCCCGACCAGAACGGTATGATTTCTTCTTCATACACCTTCATCACTTCGTCGCTAACCTCAAAACGGGTCTTATTTCTGGTTTTGAGTATTCTCAGGTCTTCGGTATCGTGGCAGCAAAGCTCCGGATATGTCGGTGTTGCCTTTGGTGATGGCCCTTTTTCAGCTACTATCAGCTCACCATCGTTTATGCAGATGGTTTTATTTTCCATTATGTGCTTAAATGCAAGTGCACGACAGACAGGTACCGATACTTTCAACGGTATACCGCTTTTGTAAAATTCGGTTACCATCTCCGCGCGTTCTGATGAGATAAAGGGTTTAATCTCTATACTCTGCTGCCGAAGTTTTTGAACTCTCGGAGTCATAATTTTCACCCGTCAATTATGGCCTTCAGGCCGAACTGGTTTTCATAAAGTTCCACGCTTTTTCTCAACTGCCCATCATCAGGCCGCTTAGATACTATTATACGCATTTTATGGGCTAACCGTTTGACTTTTTCCGTCCCGCCGCTGTTATACGGCAAGAAATTTACCGGACAGGGCTTTTCCAAGCCGCAAATCCACTCTGCTGTCGCCTTAAGGTTGTCTATATCATCGTTAAAACCGGGTATAACTGGAATACGGATTATAACTTCCGCAGTTTCTGACAATTTTTTTATATTGCTCAATATCAGCTTATTATCAACACCTGTGAATTGCAGGTGTTTTTTCGGGTCAATATGTTTAATATCGCAGAGGAATAAATCGGCTTTTTCAGCAATTTCCAATACTAAGGATTCATCCGCATAGCAGGTGGTATCGACTGCGGTATGGATATTGTCATTGCGGCACTTTTCCAAGATTGCCGTTAAAAATTCCGACTGCATCAGTGGCTCACCGCCGGAAAAAGTTACCCCGCCGCCTGACTCATCGTAAAACAGGATGTCCCTTCGCACCTCAGCCATTACTTCTTCGGCGCTCATTTCTTTGCCGATGATTTCCCTTGCCGAGGCCGGGCAGACTTCGACACATTTGCCGCAGCGGATGCATTTATCGAAATCCGTCCTGACGTGATCTTCATTTTTACTTATTGCATTTTCAGGACATACCTCGATACATCTGCCGCAAAGGGTGCATCTGGAAAATCTGATAGCAGGTTCCGGCTGTGGTAAGATGCTCTCGGGATTGTGGCACCATTGACAGCTAAGCGGACAGCCCTTCAAAAAAACCGTTGTTCTTATGCCGGGGCCATCGTGAATGGCGTATCTTTTTATATCAAAAACAACACCTTTTAAGTCCTTATGCGAAATCATTATTTATATGATACCAGAAAGAGGTGTGATTTTAAAAAGAATTCATTCGTATATATACCTAAGCAAAACCGGTATATTGGGTTCAGGAATTTCTCCTCAGCGCCGATTTGACAAGTTTGTCAATCAGCTCACGATATGCTATGCCCGCTTTTTCAGCGGCTTCAGCCACTTCCTCTCCGTAGGCAAGGTCGGGATTGGGATTTACCTCAAGAATTATTATCTTGTTATCCGGTGTAAGACGAAGGTCAATTCTGCCGTAATCTCTCAGCTCTAAAATATGAAAAACCTTTTTGCACACCCGTTTTATTTGTTCAAAAATTGAATCTTCAAGCTCGGCGAATCCAAAGCTGATGTCCCATTTCTCTCTGAATTTAACGTCCCATTTTACTTTGTAGGTTGCCATTAGTGGCCCTTTGTCATTTTTGTTACCGAATTTACATTCTCGAATCGGCAATACATCAAGTCGCTTATTGCCCAGAACGGCCACGTAAAACTCTCTGCCTTCGACGTATTCTTCGGCTATTACGGGCTGAGTCCATTTTTGGTGAATAAAATCCGCCCGTTCCTGCAAAGACTGCTCGTCATAAACAACAGAAGCGTTTGATATTCCTTCCGAGCTGTCTTCGAGAGCCGGCTTGACTACCAAAGGCCAACTTATGTTTTTAGGTACCTTTACTTTTTTGCCGACTGGTATCGAAACAAATCCCGGCACTTTTATTTTATGGTGACTTAGAAGTTCTTTGCATAATCTTTTATCGCGGCAGAGCATCAAAGCGCCTGGGCCGCTGCCGGTATAAGGCATACCTAAAAGCTCAAGCAGGGCGGCCAGGTTCTTGTCGTTCATCCTGTCGCCGTTGTATTCTTCGGTAAGATTAAAAACAAGGTCAGGCTGCAATTGGCTGAGAATTTCAATAGATTTATGCAGCTCAGACGAAACTGGCGTTACAGATACATTATAGCCAAACTCCCGCAGGGCTTCTATCACGTGGTATTCAGTATCAGCCTTCTCCGGAGGATTCATAAATTCCGGGTCATCTGTATTGATTGTCGAATCGTCCACGAATGCGGCTATATTTAATTTTCGGCTCATTATCGTCGTCCTTTCGCTCTCAGCCTGAATGTATTGCTGGCGATAGCTGTCAATAAGGACGTTGCCGATATTATATCACCGGTCTGGTCGTTGTGAGCATATAAATCAAGTCTGTTACATCGTGAGATAAATTTATCCAGTAATTGACAGACATCGTATTTTCTCAGTCTTGTCCATTCTGAGACTGTATTGACTATTTGCCTTTTATGTCTTTTTAATAAATATGACGCCTTTTGAAGTGAACCGTCGGGATTCCTTTCTGAAAAAATCTGCTTCAGACTGTCATCATAATACCCCTGAAAATCGGGCCCCAGCGAACGCCTTTTGCGTTCGTAGTAATCTTCAAGAGTGCTCCGCATCCTGTCAATTGAAAAGGGTGGTTTTTCATGGACCGTTACTAAAGGCTCATTCGGGCCTATCCTTTTCATCAGGCTGTCCACATATCGGAGTTTGCGAATAGCAGGCCATCCTTTGTATTTTTCATTCCATTCGATAGAATTATTAAGCCACACCGCAAAGGTTTCGGCAAAGTCCTCATCCGGGTGAGATTGTGCGTAGTGATTACTTAGATGAATTACAAATCGCTTCGAGTACGGCTGGAACAGGTAAGAATTTGAATAGATTCGAGAAAAATGCCCGAAAAGCTCCCGCCAGCGGGTCTTTGTGTATAATTTATAGGCAAAATTTATTGTGTGCCCGCACTCGTGCCTTATTAACCGCATAAATGATTTTTCACTGCCCCCCTCTGCTTCGAGCATCATCTTTTTTTCCAGCGCACTTAGCTTTGGATGGGCCAGATAAAATGGTATGCCTATTATCGGTATCTTATCGGGGGTAAGCCATTCATCGGTGAGGTAGCACCGAGGCCGAAAATGTATCCCTTTGTCTTCAAGCTCGTTATATAATCGCTGAATAAGAGGTTCAAGTTTGGTACCCTGTATGTGCAAACCTATATCTTTAATGCGTAATTGCAATATCTGTCCGTCGCTTAATTTACTTAGATTTTTATGTATCGTTTTTTTTGACTTGCTCATTTTTCACTTCTTGTCTTGTTATTTTCTTGTGGTCTGTGAGGAATATATCAAATATTTCATTTTCTTACAACCATATTGATGACCTAAAAAGCCCCCCTGTGTAACTGCCTTTTAATCATTTTTAGAGCACTTTAAGATTTTATGTTCAGGTTTAGGCCGTTGTGAGGACGAGGCGAGCAAATCTGATGCCGACAGCCGAAGCCGCAACAGGCATAAAGCGAACACTAAAACTTAAATTGCTCTAATATCTGTACGATAACTGAAGAATCCTGCAAATGCGGTAATATAAATTTCCTTATAAAATAAAAAGGGCCTCAGGATTTCCTGAGACCCTTGATTATTATAGAAGCTTATACTTTTTACAGCTTAATCTGACTTGACGTCCGTTTACTCGCTGCAGGCAGATAGCGGATAAAGATTACAGTCAAGCCAATTTCCTGACAGCAAGGCAAGGTCGGCAAGGTCAACCTTGCAGTCAGTATTAAGGTCAAATTCCGGATTCGTGCTGTCAATACAAATCTCAGCATCTGTTACGTGCTCGACATACATAGCGGCTACCTCTACCGATGTTTTCGGATAGGTAAAGATACGGACATCATCAATCAAACCATCGAATGAGCCGCCGGCATAAGAGCCGTCATTGGCATCTTCACTGCCTATTGCAAACCGGTCAATTGACTTGACGGCGCCACCGGGTTGGGTTGCGGTGTTGTTGACAACCCGCAAGCCGTCAACATATAATCTCGCGTCGGTGTTCTCGACATCAAATACCGCCGTAACCATGTGCCAGTTGGCATCAGCAATTGCTGTACCTGTCGATAAGTCAGTAGCAGCATTGCGGACGGAGAAGAACGGCGTCCCGTTATTGATTTCCAGTACCCAGCCCTGGTCGGGATCCATTGTCGAACGCGACTGTTTGGCAATAATTGGCTTATAGGAGCCTGAATAGTCAGTCTTAACCCAGCAGCTTGCCGTAAGACCCACTACATAGCTGTTGAAGTAGTCCTCACTGTTAGGAACTGAAACAAACGCATTCGGGTCGTCCTGTAAATCGACTGAGTACGTACCTTCGATATGGTCTGTACTAAATTTCTGGTTGGTTGTACAGGGGTCACCTACTGCGTCCCATGCTGCGTTATAACCCAGGCCTGATGAATCGTTCAGATTATTGTTCAGTTTCCATCTGCCTATTTCACGCTCCAGCCACAAATGGACTATATCGGATGGAACTGAGTTGGCATCATTAGTTACGACAACATAATAATAAGCGTCGTTAGCTACACTGGCAACAACAGTCAATGAATTTTGGTCTGTGCCTATTGCTGAATCACCGCCTATCTGTGCATCGGCAGATTTATACCACTGATATTCCACTGTTGTGGGACTTGATACTCCTACTGTAAAGACAACAGTATCATTGATAGCTGCCAGCGCGTCATCCGGCTGGTCCGTAAACTCCGGTGACTGGCCTATTGTTGTAAATGACCAGATATTGCCTATGCGAAGGTCAGGGTCGGTCTCATTCGGACCTGAGTTATTTACCGACTCATTGACACGCCAGTAGTAAGTCGTATCGTAGGCCAGGCCTGCAAATGTTACTGAAGCATTGAAGTCAGGCCCACTTTCTGGAATATTATCGTCCCACACGCTTCCACCGCCATAATGCAGTTTTGCACTGTTTATATCCATATAAACCAGGTGGTTATTTATGTTCGGGTCAAAGTTGTTCGGGTCGATTGGGTCCAGACCTGTTTTCCACTTCAGGGTTATCTGTAACGGGCCCTGGGTAGCGTTTGGCTCGCCTACATTATCGATTTCATTTTCAGGGTCAGGATCCCAGGCATTACCTATAGAGCTGATTCCAGTTCTCAGGTTGTCCAGGTCGCCATAGGTTGTTACGGCTCGCACGTCGCCCCAAATTCCGACCGCATCGCCGATGTCGGTGTCTGTTACCGTCCAGGTGACCAGTGATGTATCGCCGCTGGCGGTAGTATAGCCACCCTCGAACTCGGTGTCCGAGTTCCTCTGAATGTAAAGGCCGATGAGGTCAGCCCATGTAATCCCGACACCCGAACTGCTGCCAACATCTGAACCATTGCCGTCTCTGCCGAGCCACCCGATAGAATCGTACAACGGCTTCATATAAATCGCCAGGATACCAGCACGCACATCGCCGGTCGCTCCATCTGGTACATCAGGCGGATCCACAGTATTGCATACCACGATGCCGAAGTCCACATAATCTGTTGTATCAGGAGCTGCCGTATCGATACGCAGGGCGTCGCCGATAGTCAGGTCTTCTGCGCGGAGGAATACAACCTGCTCGTAAGATGTGTCCGCCGACTTGGATACCTCAAGGACGTCTGAAGGAGACGCAAACGAAACCGTCCGGTTTGTGTCTCCATCATTCACAACACTCTTGGTGTATTCAGTCAGGCCGGTGTCAGCAAAGTCATCGATAAGAGCAGCCTGAGCTGTCGTGCAAAACAAGCACACAATCAATAATACAATAATTTTCTTCATTTTAAAAACCTCTAACAATAAAAAACGCTTCTTTAATCTTAAATATACACAATTATACTTTAGCCGATAAAATTATGACTTTATTTATAAGGGGAGACGCTGGAAAAACGTCTCCCCTTATTCTCAACTATGATTGGCCTTTTATTCCTTCTGAACAGCTAAGGAACAAAAAACAGTTAATTCTATTAATTTTTTTACTTATGTCCAAAATCAAAATCTCAAATAATTCATCCGTCTATTCGTTACAACGAGCCGGCGGATATAAATTACAATCAAGCCAGCTTGCCGCCAGTGCATCAACATCCTCAAGGCCAACCTTGCAGTCATCTGTAAGGTCAACTTCCGGGTTAGTGCTGTCAATACAAATCACAGCATCGATTACGTGCTCGAGATACAAGTCTGCTACCTCATACGATGTCATCGGGTAGGTAAAGATGCGTACATCGTCAATCAGACCTTCGAATGGATTGACATGATTACTACCGTCATTGGCGTCTATAGTGCCTATTGCAAACCGGTCAAGCGGCGTCTTGACGGCATTTTGAGGTGAAATGCTGTCGTCAGTACCCGCAAGCAAACCGTCAACATATAGCCTTGCTCTGCTATTCTCGACGTCATACACAGCCGTAACCATATGCCACTTGGAGTCGGCAATTGATGTCCCCTGGATACTGACATCTGCGTGGCGGACCTCGAAAAGCGGGGCTCCAGCGTTAAGTTGAAGTGTCCAGCCTTCCCAATAGTTCAATTCATCAACACCACTTGATGTTAGCGAGTGCTTGCAAACAATTGCGTCATAGCCGGTTACATCTGAATCAACCTTGACCCAGGCGCTTGCCGTAAGGCCGACTACATAGTTGTTAAAGTAGTCGTTACTGTCGGGAACGGTGATATAAGCATTGATGTCATCATAAAACTTGGCTGAATGTGTACCTTCGATATGGCACGGGTCAAATGTCTGATGAGCTACGCACGGATCACCTGAAGCATCCCATACGGCGGTCCAGCCCATGCCGGAGGAATCGGTCAAATCATTGTTCAGTTTCCATCTGCCTATTTCACGCTCGAACCACAGATGCACCACTTCAGAAGTATCTGTAAAGGAGCTGCTATTGGATACTATGACGTAGTACCACAGGTCATTAGTGTCCATATCAGCGTTCGGTATAGTCAGAGTATTGGAGTCCGTGCCCGTTGTCGTGTCGCCACCAACCTGTGCATCGGTGGATCTATACCACTGATAATGGGGTGTTGTAGCGCTTGAAACTCCCACCGTAAAGACAGCGGTATCACCGTCTTCTATGAGTAAATCAGAAGGCTGAACTGTAATCACCGGTTCCTCGCCTATTGTCGTAAATGACCAGATATCGCCTACGCGAAGGTCAGGGTCAGTCTCATTCGGACCCGAGTTATTTACCGACTCATTGACACGCCAGAAATAAGTTGTGCTAAAAGCCAGGCCTGTGAATGTTACTGAAGCATTAAAGTCGGGTCCACTTTCTGGGATATTATCGTCCCACACGCTTGATCCATTATAATGCAGTTCTGCGCTGCATGTATCCATGTAAACTAAGTGGTTATTAATGTTAGGGTCAAAGACATTCGGGTCGAGGGGATCCAGACCCGACTTCCAATTCAAAGTCACATCGACATAGCTGCCGCTTTTCACACCTACCTTAGTGGTACCGGGTTCCGGATCCGGGTCCCAGGCAGTTCCTAAAATGGTATAGTCGTCAATAAGAAGAAAACTGCTGATGTTTCCGCTGCATCTGGCATTGGTAAATGAAACCCAATTGATTCCCCCCGGGTTTGTAACATCTACCTTACGCACAGACGGCCCCTCAAACCCCGTATCACCGTTATCGAAAGTCCATTGCACTGTCCACGGCGTATTTCTTGTATCCAGTACAATTTCTATATCATCGGCACTTTTGGTCGTAGCGGATGCATAGCCGTTGGTCCTTACGCCAATAAAAGACTGGTCGTATTCCGCGTGACCTGCACTGCGAGACAAAGCCCACCAGTACACACCCTGTTCCAGAAATCGGTCAGCAGGATTGCTGCTTTGTGTAAAACCAACTCCCAGCCAGTCGCCGCCTTCATACGCGTCCATTGTTACTGACAATTTATAGAGATGTCCGCTTTCTGGAGTAAAGGGCAGATAAGCGCTGTCTCCAAAAACTACATCATCATAGGTAATCTCTCCGTCTGCGTCGATAGTTACACCGGCATCCCATACTTCACTGCCGGGGCGAATATCGGGAGCCAGACCGTCCAGGTCTGTTCCTGTTGGACCGTCGAAATTGTCCTGGTATATGACCACGGCATTAGCATTAACCACCAGACCAATAAGACACACAATTAAAAATATACTAAGGCTTTTAATTTTTTTCTTCATTTCAAGAACCTCCAACAATAACACATAATATGTATATATTTCACTCATGCAGAGTTTCAGTTAGACAATAATCTTAATATTCAGTTTTCAACGGTTACCTTACCCTTAAAGGTATCAAGTAACCTTTTCACGATTTTAAATAATTTATTCATATTAATCACAACTTGATGCCGGATACAGGTTACAGTCGAGCCAACCTTCTGCAAGTATTGCAAAGTCTTCCAAACCAACCTTGCAGTTTCCGCTAAGGTCATTTTCCGGATCAATGCTGTCAATACAAATCTTCGCATCTGTTACGTGCTCGACATACATAGCGGCTATCTCTGTCGAAGTCCTCGGATAGGTAAAGATGCGCACATCATCAATCTTACCATCGAATGAACCACCGACGTAAGAACCGTCATTGGCGTCTTCACAGCCTATTGCAAACCTGTCAAGCGACTTAGCGGCACCGGCGGGATTTATGTCGGTGTCATCACCGGAAAGCAAGCCGTCAACATATACTCTTGCTCTTCCGTTACCGACGTCATATACCGCCGTAACCATGTGCCATGCGCCGTTATCAATTTCCGGGCCCTGTGCACTAACACCGGCGTTGCGGACCTGGAAGATCGGGGTTCCATTGTTGGATTCCAACACCCAGCCCTGGTCGGGTTCCATTGTCGAACGCGAGTGTTTGGCGATAATGGGTTTATAACCGCCGGTTACATTAACATCTGTCTTGACCCAGCAGCTTGCCGTCAGGCCGACCATATAGCTGTTGAAGTAGTCTTCACTGTTAGGGACTGAAACAAAGGCGTTCGGGTCGTCCTGTAAATCGACTGAGTGCGTACCTTCGATGCGGTCTGTACTGAATGTCTGATGAGCTACGCACGGGTCACCTGCATCATCCCATGCTGCGTTATAACCCAGACCTGATGAATCGTTCAGATTATTGTTAAGTTTCCACCTGCCTATTTCACGTTCCAGCCACAGATGAACCACATCGGATGTAGTT
>JAFGGH010000084.1 GCA_016930645.1 Sedimentisphaerales bacterium | reverse complement strand
GATTCCTTTCAGAATAAACATCCTGAAATTTTTATCGGCAATCCCAATGCAACTGCTAAAAGCAAATGTTACGAGGTACTACGGTATTTTAATTTTATTTTGACATACCGGACATTTGACAACTTTTCCGGAATACCTTTGAGACACTTTCATTCTTTTACCACATTTGCAGCTAAAACGAATAAAATTTTCTTCATTTTTGCGGTTCTTTTCTATTTTACCGCTCCGGCCTACTTCAGGGACAGTAATATTTATCCTGTTACTGCAAGCCGAAAATTGCGAATATAACAAATAATATCAACCAATTTACAAACGGCCTGCGCTCGTAGGGAACATCGACTGCGTAGGGAATCAACACAAAAAACCTCCTTATCTAAATTATCGCCGCCGAGTTAAAACTAAAAATATTGTATCATTAAAATATGGAAGTGTCAATCTTCGTAAATCTGCCGAATACCTGTATTTATGTCAAAATTAACCGCTCCGATACAATTAAAAAGAGCGAAAAACAAGAAACTTTTCAACATTATATTTGGCTCAACTGTAAATCCATATTATTCTTTATATTGACCGTGGTAAGTCCACATAGCTGAAAAAGCTCGTCTATACGGGGATATTCTAAGATTAAAGCAAAAAAAACGCCAAATTACGATATATCTATCCGCAGTGTCCTTATTTTTTGTTGATTTTGGGTTAATCAAGGCCTTTTTTGCTCAACTTTGTCTTTGCCTCAGACGATATATTAATGTTTTCGGGGGTTTAATCAGGAGACGCGATATGACTATTAAAAATGATTCAGACGGCATAATAATTGTGCAGCTGCCTTCTGAACCCAACATAAGGGCGGAACTCGATACCCTTATGGAGGTTTTAGCTGCCGGCGCAGATAATGATGTTATTATCGATTTTAGCGATGTTGACATCATGACATCTATGAGTCTGTCAGGATTTCTCAAAGTCCGAGAAATAGTAATGGAAGCTGGAAAACGGTTAATCTTCACAAATGCCGCAGCCCTGACTAAAGACATATTTACGGTAACATGCTTCGACGGCATATTCGAATTCGTTGACGACCAGGCCGAAGCCCTAAAAATGCTGCAACAGGAACACCAGCATACTAATTTGACGTTGTAAATTTAATTGCTTACAGATAGTAATTTAGGCTCCAAATTTTTTTATAGACACGTTTAAGATTCAACTCGAAAAAATCTCCGACCAAAAATCGGAGATTTTTATTTGCGCAATATGGTATCCCGCCAAACAAAGCACCCTTTCCGGCAAAACCTCGCAGCTATCACACTAAAATCCTTGACCTGCCTCAAATCTTTATTATAATTTCACGTTTTAATGACAGCGGTTATTCCGTCTACATCGGGATGCCGGTCAATAGGCTCATTTAAAAATGGGAGCGTCGTTTAACAGGAGGCAAATATGATTACTGTCAAACAATTGCGGCGGACTTTCGGGCCTATCATCGCGGTAGATTCGATAAGTTTTGATGCCAAAAAGGGACAGGTTCTCGGATTCCTCGGCCCAAACGGCGCCGGCAAGAGCACAGCTATGAGAATGTTAGCCTGTTTTCTCAGGCCAGACAGCGGCTCAGCGAGCATCTGTGAACACGATATTCTCAAAGAACCTGTCGAGGTACGAAAGAACATCGGCTACCTCGCTGAAAACGCCCCCGCTTACAGCGAGATGACGGTCGGCTCATTTTTGAATTTTATATGCGATGTCAGGCAAATAACAGGCAAGAACCGCAAAAAAGCCCTCGACAAAATAGTATCTACCTGCTCGATTGAATCGGTCTATCACCAGAGTATTGAGACATTATCCAAAGGCTATTGCAGAAGAGTCGGCCTTGCACAGGCCCTGATTCACGACCCGCCTGTCTTAATTCTCGATGAGCCGACCGACGGCCTGGACCCAAATCAGAAATACCAGGTGCGGCAATTGATTAACAATATGGCCAAAGATAAGTGTATTATCATTTCAACTCATATTCTCGAAGAGGTCGAAGCCGTCTGCGATAGAGCCATTATCATTTCAAGAGGGCAGATACTTGTCGATTCGACCCCACAGCAGCTAAAGGAACAATACAACTGCGGCCTCGATGAGGTATTCAGAAAAATTACACGAAAGAAAAGTGCCTGAGGTCGTTATTGAAAAGACGAAGCGTCAGATATTATGAAAAAGAAAAAAGTCTGTAAACTTATCGTGTTTTGCGTTGAACGGTTGCGCTGCTCGTTTCGTCAGTCGTCTAACGGTTACGTTTTGGGTGCCGTTTACCGGCTCACGTAACCGATACGAGTTGCGAAACCGCAACCGATTTACGAGTTTTTTATCTCTGTGTTTGCAGGTGGCTAAACTTTTGTTAGGGCTTTTAGGATATGAACTCATTTAAAGCGGTTTTCAAAAGAGAATTGAAAGGCTACTTCATAACGCCGGTAGCTTATGTTTTTCTGGTGATATTTTTATTCTTCGCCGGATACTTGCCCTTCAGGCAGGGATTCTTCCAGTACAGGCAGGCTGATTTAGTTTTATTTTTCAGGAATTTGCCTTTGTTGTTTGTGTTTATGGTCCCCTGCGTAGCGATGCGGCTCTGGGCCGAAGAACGAAAGAGCGGCTCAATCGAGCTTTTATTCTCTCTTCCCGTCACAGTCCCGCAGGCCGTACTCGGCAAATTCTTCGCCGCATGGGTATTTCTGCTAATCGCCCTTGCATTGACTATAACAATGCCAATTACCGTCATTTACCTCGGCGTCCCTGACATCGGCCTGATTATAACAGGCTACCTCGGTGCAGCTCTTATGGCAGGAGCTTTTTTGGCAATCGGCTGTTTCTTTTCAGCCCTGACGAAAAACCAGGTTATAAGTTTCATACTCTCGGTCGCAGCCCTGGCGGTGCTGGTATATGCGTCAATGCCGACAACGTTGAATTACTTGTCCGGATTCCTGCCGGCTGCGATGGTCTCAGCAATCGAGCCAATGAGTTTGCTGAATCATTACGAATCTATCCAGAAAGGGCTGATACGCCTTAATGATATTATATTTTTCTCTTTGCTGATAATCGGCGCAGGTTTAGCATCGGTAATAATTCTTGATGAAAGGAAGGCGGGCTAATGAACAGAACAATCAAAGCTGTTATTGCGGTCATCCTGATAGCTATTATATGCTTTTGCGCCATCAGTATATCACAGGACCTTCTCGGCAACTTGAAACTGGATGTTACAAACAAGAAGCTTTATTCGCTTTCAGAAGGCAGCAAAGAGATATTAAACAGGCTTAACCAACCAATAGAGATTAAGCTTTATTACACAAAAACTGCCGCGATGAAGGCGCCCGACCAGATTAGGGTCTTAAACAATTATTATGAATATATTAAATCCCTCCTCAAAGAATACCAGACGCAATCAAACGGAATGGTTAAGCTTGAGATTATAGACCCGAGGCCTTTCTCCGATGATGAAATCGACGCCATTCGATATGGTTTGACTCGTATTCCTATTAGTGAGCAGGAAAGTTTTATTTTCGGTCTTGTTGTAAAAACGCAGTTCGGGACCACAAAGAACATCCCCTTCTTTAATCTGGAACGGCAGAATTTTGTAGAGTACGACATCAGCTCTTTGATAGACACCGCCACTCGCAGACAAAAGAAGAACATCGGAGTTATCAGCTCATTGCCGGTAATGGGCGATAGTTTAAGCCCCTATATGGCCCGCATGATGCAGATGCAGAACCGCCAGCCGCAAGGACCCTGGATTATCGTTCAGCAGCTCCGCGAAAAATACGAAGTTAAAAAAATCGAAACCGATACCGCCAAAATCGAAGGTATTGATATTCTTTTAGTAATTCATCCTAAAGACCTGCCTGAAAAAACATTATTCGCCATCGACCAGTTTGTTGTCAACGGCGGAAGTACAATAGTTTGCGTTGACCCATACTGTTACAGTGACCAGCCGCAAAACCAGATGCAAATGATGCAGACAGGCTATAAAAGCAGCTCCAATCTCGAACCTTTAATGAAAAAATGGGGCTTGAAGATGCTGGCTCTTACAATCGCAGGCGACCGTAATTTGGCCCGCGATGCGCGTATGACGCAAAAAGTAATTGGTTTTATGGATTTGAATAAAAAAGACTGTTTTAATAAAGATAATGTTATTACTTCGGAACTAAACATAGTTACTGTTCTCTTTGCAGGTGCTCTGGAAACTATCGATGTACCAAAGAATAATGATATTACTCTCCAGCGCGATCCTTTGATTTGCACTACCGACCGCGGTAACACTATTACTGTCGATAATCCTTTTGAATTAATGATGCTCAACCCCGCAGAGCTTATGAATAAATTTTTCGAAGGAACAAAACCGGTCCGAATGGGTTATCTTGTTACCGGTAAATTTGAATCGGCTTATCCGGACGGCATAGAAATCAAAGATGAGTCCGACCCGAATTCTGAACCGACTAAGCTGACCGGACTGGCTCAGGCCCAGCAGGAATGCGCCGTAGCCGTCCTCAGTGACGTGGATTTCATTACCGATTCTTTCGCCTATGATGAAACTTTTTTCGGAATTATAACGGTTAATGACAACGCCGCGCTGTTAATTAATACTGTCGAGCAGCTTACCGGCTCCGCCGACCTGATATCCATCAGGTCGCGCGGAAACTACTCACGAAGTTTCGAGGTTGTTGATGAAATTGAAGCCCAGGCCGCAAGGTCAACAGCCCAGAAGGAACAGCAGATAAACGCAGACATTACCCGTTTCAGGCAGGAGCTGAACCAAATCTTAGCAACAGCCAAAGAGGGACAGGAAGAAATAATCAGCAGCTCGATTCTCGAAAAGAAAAGAGAGCTTGAAAGTAAAATCATCGAAAAGCAAAAGGAGCTTTTCGAAGTAAAACGACAGGCCAGACAGGGCATCGAGAGCCTCGAAAGCAAGCTCCGCAATTTCAATACTCTGCCTGGACCAACTTTAATCCTGCTGATTGCTATTATACTCGGAATTTACAGGGCAACAAAAAAACGGCATTATGTAAGCCACTCAAGTGATGCCTAATTTATAAAACGGAGATTCTTATAATGAGCAACTATAAGCTTTTCATTTTAGCTGTAATTGCAATAATCAGTATCATAAGTGCCGTAGCGGTACACCAAATCACAAATAAGCCTAAACAGGCTCCCGCAGGTTCCGTGTACCTCATTCAGGGACTTGAGCCGGCGAAAATTCACCAAATCATCGTCAAAGCCAATGACCAAAAGGTAACACTGCAGCGCCGCGAAGAACACTTTGTTGTAACCGATAAAGACAACTATCCGGCAAATGCCGAACGAATCAATGAACTTGTAACCGGCACACTCGACATACAATCCGTTGACCTGCAAACCGCCGATGAGCAAAACTATTCCGAGCTTGGAGTTACCGAAGCCGATGCCGAAAACATAGTGGAATTTCTTGACAAAGACGGCAATCTCATAACAGGCCTGATATTCGGCAAAAGAACCGAAGACGGCGGCTCCTATGTCCGCCTCATCAACGGAAAGGAAGTTTACCTTTGCAGGAATATCCCTTTTATACGCTCATCAGCAATCGACTATATAAAACAGCAGTTGGCCCAGGTTAATAAAGAAGATATTATCAGCGTCACCGTCACTGATACCAACGGCGTCAGCTACACACTCGAATCCGCACCCGGCAGTAGTGAAATAACTCTGGCAGGCGGATTGCCACAGGGCAAAAAGCTCGGCTCAGAACATCAACAGGTATTCTCTGCCTTAACCGGCTTGAGATTTGATGATGTTATGAGTGAAAAATCCGCATCGGATAATCTCATCTTAGACAGTACATATATTTGTAAGCTTAAAGATTCCACCGTTTATATCCTGAAAATCGCCCAAGTCGAAGACAAAACCTACGCTCAATGCACAGCCTCATTTACAAACACCCAGCAGGTAACGCTCGACCCCTCTAAAAAAGAATCCGATGAAGAATTAAAGAAGAAGGAAAAGATTCTGCTCGGCCGGCAAGCTGTGCAGGAATTTAACAATACCTGCAAAGGCTGGGTCTATGAAATCCCCTCATGGAAAGCCGACGATTTGACCAAACCGCTTAACGACATCCTCGAAGATACAGAAGAGCAAAAAACAGAAATCACCGATGCCGACGAACTTTAGACCGTTTATCACAATGTTTCTTTAGCTTGCAATAAGCCTCGATTTAGATTAAACTGGATTACTGCTATACCGGGGAGTAGCTCAGCTTGGCTAGAGCGTCCCTTAGGGAAGGTCGCTTGTTATTTTTGTCCTGACAGAATCAGCATATACAAAACTTTATTTGCACAACAAGTTGATATTTCAAAATTAAAGAAAAGAGTTTATGTATTTCGTTTATATTCTCCAAAGCGCAAAAAATAAAAAACTTTATATTGGTCATACTGGCAACTTCAAACGCAGGTTTGATGAACACAATTCCGGTCAGGGCGGAAAATACACTCGACAAAATGGACCGTGGAAACTCCTTTATAAGGAATCTCATCCTGATAGAATCTCGGCAACTAAGAGGGAAAGATACCTTAAAAGTACAAAGGGATCTCAGGAGAAAAAGAAACTGGCTGGATTGGTGTAGTTCCGGTTTAACTTTTAAGCATTGGCCTTTAATCCCAATATCAGTTAAAGACATTAATAATGTTGCATTCCTGTAACAAATTCAGTAAACTTATTGCTTAATTTTCGGGGAGTAGCTCAGCTTGGCTAGAGCGCTGCGTTCGGGACGCAGAGGTCGCAAGTTCAAATCTTGTCTCCCCGATTAAAAATTTAGCCCCCTCGCTCGCGAGGGGGTTACGCAACGGTACAAACTGATAACATAGGTAACAGAATATGCTAAGGACATGGGTAACACCTGGTAATTATAATGGCCTCCGAAAGGAGGCTAAT
>JAFGGH010000083.1 GCA_016930645.1 Sedimentisphaerales bacterium | reverse complement strand
AAAGGCCTTTCCCCGCAAGCGACAAATACAGCCATACAAAGGAAATACTCGAAAATCTCGGCTTACAGACAATCTGTACAAACGCAAATTGTCCCAACTGCGGACAATGCTGGGGCAGGGGAACAGCTACGGTTTTGATACTGGGAAATATCTGCACACGCAATTGTAAATTCTGCTCGGTGGCAAGCGGCAAGCCCAAGCCGCCCGACCCAACCGAACCGCAACGGTTAGCCAACATGGCCAGCTTGATGAAACTAAAATATCTCGTAATAACAAGCGTTGACCGTGATGACTTGGAAGACGGCGGAGCGGGACACTTCAGGGATTGTATAAACACAGTCCGCAAAGAGTGCCCGGATATGAAATTTGAAATACTGGTACCGGATTTTCGAAATTGTCAGACAAAAGCAATAGAAATTCTGACTGACGCCCTGCCGTTTGTGTTCGCCCACAACGTTGAAACAGTCCCGCGTTTATATCCTGTCGCCCGGAACGGCGGAGATTTCAGCCTTTCACTAAATCTTCTTAAAATGGCAAAACAGGCGTATAAGAATACTCCTACAAAATCCTCGATTATGCTCGGTCTCGGAGAAAAAGACGAAGAAGTAATACAGGTATTAACGGACTTATTAAATGTTGGTTGTGAAAGAATAACTATCGGCCAATATCTTAAGCCTTCCAAAGATTCGCTCGATGTAGCCGAATATATCCACCCCGATAAATTCAACTTCTGGAAACAAAAGGCGCTCGATTCAGGTTTCGAATGGGTAATATCCGAGCCTTTTGCCCGCAGCAGTTACTTCGCCGAGCTTGAATCAGCAAAATAGCTTTCTTCAGAAGAAAACACGCACATTATAGGACAAACCATTTTGGTAAAACTCTATATTGGCTTTAGGAACAGAGGCTTTTATTTCTTATATTTTCAGTAGAGCGGGTTGCTTAGAAGGTGCCTTAAAGTGTTTTGTAGTAAAGGCATTAAAGAGGTATCAAAATGAAACGTAAAAGAACAAGCTCGAAGCGGCATAAAGGTGCCGCTCTAATTATTGCGATGGTGTTTGTATTGTTGTTCGCGAGTCTTGCTGTCTCTCTTGTGTCTTTAACAGGGACAAACGCCCAGATTGCAAGCAACCAGCATAAAATCGGTCTGGCAAGGTCAAGTGCCCATTCCGGCCTCGAGGTCGGCCGATACCTGCTCAGCCAGGTATATATGCCCGGCTATACTATGCCCGCAGACCGATTCAAAAAAACCGCAGACTACCTTGATGGTTTAAGCGGAGCAAATGTTACTCTTGACTATAATGGGGTAGATGTAATCGGCGTAAGCTTCCCACTAACTACTATAGACACAGCAAGCGGTCAAAGCTTTAGCGCCTATTTGCAGCCCACCGCCAATGTTGATATTATGCAGTTAGATGTAACCGGCAAAGGTGAGAGCTTTCAAAAGAAGATTCGCGTTCAGTATAAATTCGGCACCCGCGCACATTCAGTTTTTGATTACGGCGTCGCTACAAGAGGTCCGCTGAATCTGTCAGGAAATATTCAACTTGAAGGTTATAATATTTCAGTAGAATCAGATGTTTATATCGAAAGTCTTGACTATGACGAAGCACTTTCAATTATTGGCAACTCACAAATTGCCGGTGACGTGAAAATCGTAAATCCCGATGCTTATGTTACCCTCCAGGGCGGCCAGGCCGGCATCGGGGGTGAAACAGGCCAAGATGCCATCGATAATCATGTTGATGTGGGTGTAGCCCCTACTGAATTCCCTTTGCCGCTTCCAAATTATTTCTTTCAATATGTAGAGGGAGATTACGACCCAAACAACTCTGTCCATGTAAACGTACGAATACCGCCAAATACCAATCCCAGTTTTTCTGCAGGTACGGAGTTTATGGGCGTACTTTTTGTCGAAGTACCCAACGTAGTTGAATTTTCCGGTCATGTTACTATAACTGGGATTATTGTAGGCAACGGAGATGTTCTGGATAACAGCGGGACTAATCAGTTGAACTTCCTTGGTACTGTGGACAGTTACCCGGTAACAAATTTACCGGATACATCCCAATTTTCAGAACTAAGAAATGAGACCGGAACATTTTTAATGGCACCAGGATTCGCAGCGAGTTTCGGGGGGAACTTCGAGACACTCAACGGAGCAATTGCCGCCAACGGAATAGAATTTTTCGGCAATGCCGGAGGAATCATCAATGGTTCGGTAGTCAATTACTCAGATACGCCTATGACTCTAAGCGGCAACAGCGACTTACAATTCAATCGTACAGGCCTTACCGAGGTGCCAGCAGGTTTCGGGCCTGAGATTATCATACACTACATTCCAGAATCGTATGAAGAAGTGATTGATGGTTAATTCTTTTAGGGGGATATTAAAAAACAAAGTAAGGTAAAGGTGTAAAATGAAATGCAGGATATTAAAAAACTCGAAGCGGCATAAAGGTGCCGCTTTAATTATTGCGATGGTGTTTGTATTGTTGTTCGCGAGTCTTGCCGTCTCTCTGGTATCTTTAACGGGCACAAACGCCCAGATTGCGAGCAACCAGCACAAGGTCAATTCAGCTCTCTATGCCGCACAATCGGGTTTGGATTGCGCGAAAAAAATAGTGTCAACTGTTGCCCTCGACAGCACAATGTTTAATACCGTTACCCAAGCCGAGGCCGACCGTGCCTGGGATGATTTCTGTTTTCATCTTCAAACAGAATATCTTGACGGCCAGTCAGTCCCGGATGCGACAAGTTTCACGGACGCGTACGGCAGCGGCGAAGAGATTATAACCGGAGCCATTAATTTCGGAAGCGCCGACACGTCTTTCCGCCTGAGATTTTATAGATACACATCCGGACCCAACTCCGACCCCTTTACAATAAAAGCCCAGGCAATAGGGGCCAGCGGGCAGGTTATAAGAAAAATCGGCCTGGATATGAAAATCCAAAAAGATGCTTCAGTCCTGCAATACGCTGTCGCCAGCCGGGGACGAATGTGGCTTACCGGAGATTCGACGATACACGGCGATGTTTACAGCTCATGGGACAGGACGGATATATCACCTTTCAATATGACCTCAGACTCCAGGGTGGAAGGCACCATTAATACCATACTGGATTATGATGCTATCGAAAGCGCAGGGGCATTTCAGCTTGAAACCCTCGATGCCGACGGGAATCCTATGGATACAGAGGGTAATCCGCTTGGTACAAATTATGAAGACCGTTACTACGGCCCCAACGATGAGATTCAGGCCTATCATGAAGGTATAAATTATTCCCAGCCTGACCAGGATGATATTCCAGGTATGGATATAGCTGACTACGATACGGACGATTATAATCCTGGCACTAACATCGATCTATCAAGCACAATCGAGGTGGAATATTTCCCTCATGCCCCATCCGACGAGGGAGGATATTCCTGGCCGAGAGACGGGACGCCAGGTGACACCTGGAACAGAGAACTTGACCGGCACGTTTATGAAAACACGACTTTTAACAATGTACGTCTGCCGGATAATCGTAACGCTTTGTTTAGAAACTGCACATTCGAGGGTGTTTTGTACATAGACTGTTATAAGAGCGGCAGCAACTATTACAACAATGTGCGCTTCGAGGACTGTACATTTAATGGTACTATCGTAACCGATGTGCCTCAGGTTTTCAAATGGCAGCATAACTGTCTTTACTTTACGGGAGCGGCTACTTTTAATAACAATTCCGGCTACCAGGAAGCGACCATTCTCGCCCCGCATTTTAACGTCAATCTCGGCAATACCAACCCCGACGCGGGGGAAAATAATGTTCTTACCGGGGCGATTGTCGGCGGGATTGTCGATGTCAGAGGCAATGCCGAGATATACGGTACGATTATCTCGATGTGTGACACTACCGGCTGGAGCAGCGGCTATGTTACCAATATCGGCGCGACACTCGGCGACGGCGGCTCGGAAACCACCGAGCCTGGCGACGTGGGCACAATCGAGATTACGCCCGACCCTGATAATATGCTGCCCAGCGGCATATCAAGCCCAATTGTGATTAAACCACTGACGAACACATATAGCGAAGGAGTTTGATGACGGATGACTGAGAACAAAATAAAACACTTTCGGGAGGCATAAAATGAAAACGTATTTAAACAAGTTGTTGATTTCGGTATTGATGGCAGCGATAAGCCTAATGCTGATACTGCCCTGCTTGTGCACAGCCGAAGAACCGGATGGTGAGCCGGAACCTGAAATGTGCCCGTTAAACAACTGGACACTTCTCGACACCAACGAGCCGGCGCCAGAGGTGAACTGGGCATTTCTGACAGGCGACGCCAACGAGCCGGAACCGGAAGCTTATTAGAAACAGCTCAATGTGACACGGGCATCCTGCCCGTGGTACTAAAACCAAGAACACGTGGTGGCGGCCGCTGTCGGACCGACTGCCACCACATAGGTACTCTGCACATTAAGGCAGCACAGGCTGAAAGCCCATGCCACATCATTTCATATTTGCAAGTATCCCTCATATTGTTTATTATCAACTCAAAATTAAAACAGCAACGAGAATGTATGGTAAATAAACTGAAAAATACGCTCTACCCTGTACCGCGTCTGGTACAGGGTCTGCCAAATACTATCCGGGCAATCCAGTCCGATGAGGATGAATCCACTGATTTAGATATTTACCTCGAGAATGAGCGTCAGCTTATGCCTGGTCAAGGTCAAGAGTTAAATTTCCCCTCTCAAATGCCGATCCTGCCTTTGCGTAACGCGGTAGTGTATCCCGGTACGGTAACACCTTTGGCAATAGGCAGAGACAGAAGCAAAGCCCTTCTGAAAGATACCAAACCAAACGAGACGGTAATTGGCCTTGTCGCGCAAAAAGACTCAAAGGCGGATAAACCTGAATTTTCGGATTTGTATAGAATAGGCACTGCAGCGACAATACTTAAAGTCATAAAACTGCCCCATGGCTCAATTCATATCGTCGTCCATGCGATAGGCAGGTTTCGCATAGTCAAACCGACAGCAACTAAGCCGTATCTTAAAGCCCAGGTCGAGCCGCTCGGCTCAAAGGTCAGAATTACTAAAAAACTCAAAGCTCTTATAGTTAACGTAAGAGCCGCCGCTAACAGGGTAATAGTCCTTAGTCCAAATGTACCCGAAGAGGCCTCGCTGCTGCTTGATAATATAGAAAATCCCTCAGCGCTGGCTGATTTTCTTGCCGCCAATCTCAATATAGGAATCGCCAAAAAGCAGGAGCTGCTCGAAGAGCTTGACGTAGCCAAACGTCTTGAGGAAATTTCGTTTGCACTGGCAAGCCAGCTTGAAGTCCTCGAATTAAGTCACAAAATTCAGGGCAAGGTCCGGGACTCAGTTGATAAAAATCAGCGTGAATACTTTCTTCAGGAACAGCTAAAGGCTATTCAAACTGAGCTTGGCAGGGAAGACCGGCAAACTGAAGAGCTTAAGCAGATAGAGAAAAACATCAAAAAAGCCCAAATGCCCAAAAATGTCGAAGCCGAAGCGATGCGCGAGCTCGACCGGCTCGGTAAAATTCCGCCCGCCTCGCCTGAATACAGCGTCCTGAGAACATATCTCGACTGGATTTGCGAGCTGCCGTGGTCTGTAGCGACTGAAGACCGGCTTGATATTAACAAGGCCCAAAGGATACTGAACCGCGACCACTATGACCTGAAAAAAGTTAAAAAACGAATACTCGAATTCCTCGCCGTCCGCAAACTCAATCCTTCAGGTAAAAGCCCGATACTCTGCTTCATCGGGCCGCCCGGTGTCGGAAAAACTTCGTTAGGCAAATCAATTGCCCGGGCAATGGACAGAAACTTCGTCAGGATTTCACTCGGCGGGATACGCGACGAAGCCGATATTCGAGGCCACAGAAGGACATATATCGGGGCCTTGCCCGGCAGGATAATTCAGGAGATAAGAAAAGCAAAAAGCAATAACCCGGTCTTTATGCTCGACGAGATGGACAAAATCGGCGCCGATTTCAGGGGTGACCCTTCAAGCGCTCTTCTGGAAGTGCTCGACCCGGAGCAGAACAACAGCTTTAACGACCACTACATCGACCAGCCGTTTGACCTTTCAAAGGTAATGTTCATCGGCACCGCCAACTACGCGGAACCCATACCTCCCGCCCTGCACGACAGGATGGAAATAATCGAGCTGCCGGGATATACGGATAATGAAAAACTGCAAATCGCCAAACGCTATCTTGTCCCAAGGCAGCTTAAAGAAAACGGGCTCAGCAAAAATAAGCTTACTATCACCGATGATGCATTAGAAGAAATTCTACGCAGCTATACCCGTGAAGCCGGTGTTCGTAATCTTGAAAGGGATATCGCGGCAATATGCCGAGCGGTAGCTACCGAAACAGCAAAAGGCAGTAAAAGGCGAGCGACTATAGGCAAATTACAGGTCGTGAAAATCCTCGGCCCGCCCAGATTCGAGTCGGAATTAGCTCTAAGAACCGGCATACCCGGAGTGGCGACAGCTTTGGCTTATACACCGGTAGGCGGTGAGATACTATTTATCGAATCGGCACAGATGCCCGGCGAAGGCAAGCTGCACCTGACAGGCCAGATTGGCGATGTGATGAAGGAATCGGCAGAAGCGGCTTTTTCGTTAGTAAAGGCAAACGCCAAAAGTTTAAAAATCGACACCGAACTTTTCGGCAAACATGATTTTCATATCCACGTCCCCGCCGGTGCCATCCCCAAAGACGGCCCAAGCGCAGGAGTCGCAATGTTTACATCGCTGGTCTCGCTGCTGCTGAAAAAGCCGACCAAACCAGATATAGCAATGACCGGAGAAATTACCTTGCGTGGATTGGTCTTACCGATTGGTGGATTAAAGGAAAAGATTTTAGCCGCAAAACAGGCTGGGATTAAAACGGTAATACTGCCAAAAAGGAATCAAAAAGATATACCCGAAGTCCCCACAGAAGCTAAGAAAGGCCTGAAATTCGTATTCGTCAAAAACACAAATGAGGCTATAAAAACAGCCCTTAAAGGCTATTTGTCCTGACTGTTATCCTCAATCTTATCCGCACCGGACAGCAATGATGGTTTATTCTTGTCCACTCGTTTTACCTCGATAGCCGCGATTATTATGACGGCAAAAACCGCAACAGTTCCAATAATTACAAGCAATGCCATAGACATAATCAATAATTCTCACTCTGGTTATTATCATATTCAAAAATTATATGTTTAATACTCTCCCTGAGCTCTGGAAGCTTATTTTTCGCAACATCCCACACTACATAATAATCAACTCCTAAATAGTCGTGGACAAGTTTATCCCGCATTCCGGTAATCCTTCTCCAGTCAATATCAGGATATTTCTCCCTAAATTCGGAGGGAAGTTTCTTAGAGGCTTCACCAATTATTTCGATGCTGCGAACGAAAGAACGTTTTAGAGTAGGGTTTGAAAGAAATTCATCCCGGTTAACTTCGGCAACAACCGAAGCAATATAATCAATTTCATCGAGGATATGCCGTAAGTATTCAATTGGTGAGGTTGACATACTGAACTTCCTCTAATATATGCGGACCCAAATACGGGCTTAGAGAATCTTTTGTAACAAGCTCAACTTTACGGCCAAAAAGCTCCTCAAGGAAAAAACAGGTATCAATAAAATTATCATAAGTTTTTTCATCAGACCTAAACTCAACAAAGATGTCAATATCACTATCTTCAGAAGCCCGGCCTGTCGCAAATGAACCGAAAAGACCTATCGAATTTATTCCAAAAGATTGCAACTTTGGCTTTGAACTTTGAATCAAATCAAAAATAGCTTGTTTGGTTAAACTTTCCATTTAATGCCACTACCCATAAATTTTACGACATTACAATAAACATCTTAACAATAAATTTTAATTGAGACAATCATTTACTTTTCATCACTTCGGCGACCCTTATAACATCTGACATTTGTGCAACATCGTGAACACGGACAATTGATACGCCTGTCGATACACAATGAGCCACAGTCGCTGCCGTGCCAAATATCCGCTCTGCCGGTATTTCCCTGCCGGTAATCGCGCCGATGAAACTTTTTCTGCTGGTGCCAACCAATACCCTGTATCCGCTCGCTACAAATTTGTCGATATTACGTAATAATTCGAGGTTATGTCCCAATGTCTTGCCAAAACCGATACCCGGGTCAATGAATATTTTTTCTTTGGTAATACCAAATTCTTCTGCCTTGCGTGCCCGCTCTAATAGAAACTGCAAGACCTCGCCGACTACATCCGTGTATTTTGGTTCTTTCTGCATAGTTTTCGGCGTGCCCTGCATGTGCATCAATATCACAGGCACATCTTCCTCAGCAACTAATCGAGCCATCTCATTATCAGCCAAGGCGGTAATATCATTAATCATAGAAGCCCCTGCTATCAATGCGGCTTTTGCCACCTCGACACTGTAGGTATCTATACTGATTGGAATATCAATCTGTTTCGAGAGTTTTTCAATTACCGGTATCACCCTGTCTATCTGTTCGGCGGCACTAACAGACTCCGAGCCGGGACGAGTAGATTCGGCGCCGACATCAATTATTGCCGCGCCGGCTTCGGCCATTTCAATCCCGTGTTTGACCGCTGTTCCAATATCTAAAAATTGTCCGCCATCGCTGAACGAATCCGGTGTAACATTGAGTATGCCCATTACCAGACAGCCGTCTGAAAAATCCAGCTTACCCCCCCGCCACTGTAACATGTCCTGTTTCATCATTCTAAATTCTACACTCGATATTCGTTATTGATTTTATATCCCCTCGCTTGCGCTCGGGGCTTTTAAAAAAGGGTCGGAAGACTTTATCTTTTTATTTTAAATCCGATTCCCTCCAATTTTTTTCTTAAAATCTCTGTGCTCTCTGTGTCCTCTGTGGCTTTATTAAATTTCTCTGTGGCTAATAGTATATTAGTGTTTTGGAATTCTCTGCGGACAGGATATTCTCTTCTTAATTTATCAAAAGTCGCACATCTTTTGCCAAGCGGCATATTTAGAATCGCCCTTAATCTCTTATCATCTTCTTTAATGTTATAAATCTCATTGACAACGGCTTTTATCCCCTCCCTTCCGGTCGGGGCTTGTGGGAAAGTGATTGAAGTTTTGGAAAGAGCATCCGGGGTTTTGTGTCCAGACAGGAAGTCTTCGGCACTATGCTCAGGCTGTAAATTAAAATGCCCGCAAAGGGCTTTATAAATCATAATCATACCGGCAACCTTGCCGTCGAAGGAATAGCCTGCTATGTGCGGCGTGCCGATATCAACCATTTCCAGCAGCTCGGTATCAATATCAGGCTCATTTTCCCATACATCAAGGACGGCTGCCTTGATTTTTTCGTTTTTTATCGCCTTTTTCAGGGCCGCTGTATCAACCACCCCGCCGCGAGAGGTATTCAGGAAAACAACGCCACTTTTAAGCGGCTGGAAGAATTTTTCATCAGCTAAATGAAATGTCTTGTCCTGGCCTTCATAAGTCAGTGGAGTATGCATAGTAATAAAATCACAACCGTATAATTCCTCTATAGGCCGGTATTTTTCATCGCCGGTTTGTCTTTGCAGCGGCGGGTCATTGAGAATAGATACCATACCAAGGGCACAACACTTTTGTTCGACCTTGCTTCCCACGTTGCCGACGCCAACAATACCAATTGTTTTTCCCTCTAACTCGACATTGTGTTTCTCTGCTACTTCCAGCAATGCAGCTATTACATACTCAGCTACGGAATTAGCATTCGAACCGGGAGCCGAAGCGAAGCCTATACTATTGGAGTTTAGATAATCCATATCGATATGCTCAAAACCGATTGTCGCAGTACCGACAAATTTTACCCTGCTGCCTGCGAGAAGCTGCTCATTTATTTTTGTAATACTTCTGACAAGCAGGACATCTGCGTCTTTTGCTGTCTTCGGAGATATTTCCCTGCCGCCGACAAGCTCAATATCTCCCAGCGATGAGAAGCACTCCTTTACAAACGGTATATTGGTATCAGCTATAATTTTCATCCTGGGAGAATGATAAACGACGGGTTTTGCATTGTAAAGAGATGATTGCGTCAGGGTCTTGGGTGAAACTGCCTGTGGACTTTTCGAAGTCTTTCCTGGTCCACGTGTGTATAGATTTGAGTGGTGGAAATATCGACGTGGCCGAGCATCTCCTGAACGCTTCGCAGGTCAGCCCCGCCGCTTAACAGATGTGTCGCAAAACAGTGACGCAGGGTATGGACGGTAAGGTTCTTTGGCATACCGGCCCGGTTTGCATATTTTTTTATCAGCCGCCAGATTTCAATCCTGCTTAGCCCTCTGCCGGTGCGTGATAACATCAGGTAGTCATCACTAAACGGCTTAACCAAGGCCGGGCGAAGCTCTTTAAGATATTCCTGCGCAGCTTCAAGCGCCGTCCTGCCGACAGGTATGATTCGCTCTTTTTTGCCTTTGCCGATACACCGAAGATAACCGATTTTAAAATTCAAATCCTGAACTTTCAGCGATGCCATCTCACCGGCTCTCATTCCGGTCGCATAAAGCAACTCGAGCATAGCTTTGTCACGCAGATAGAACTGCTCTTTGGGGTCGGGGGCATTAAGTAAATCGAGCACTTTTTCCTTGCTGCAGATAACCGGCAGCCTCTGCCAGAGCTTTGGAGCTTCGAGTAATCCGCTGAAATCATCATCAATCATATTTTCTAATCTGGCGTACCTAAGCAGCATACGTATCGCAACCAAAGAACGTTTAATTGAAGTCTCTACACTGCCCGACTTGCTTAGCTTAATGATATATTTTTGAATCACGGCAGGGGAAACTTGCTGGATTTTTTTAACGCCCTGTTTGTCGGCAAATTCAAGAAACGCCTTCAGGTCTCTGCCGTAAGCAAGTATGGTATTTTCCGCAAGGCCGGCCTCGATAAGCAGATAATCCAGAAATCCCGCCATAAGTCTGCCCAAAGGCAGCGGATAAAGCTTTTCTTTTACGGAAGTTATCTGTGTTGACATCATAATTTTAATATCGGCACAGGTGCGTTTTATCTTGATTCTAAAGCACTGACAATCGTTTTACCAAATTTCTCTGCTGCACGCGGGCCGGAAGCTGTGATAATATTACCGTCCTGCTCGACATCGGCACCGGTATATTGAGCTTTAGCCCTTAATAATCTCGTTTTCTCCGATGGATAGCTTGTTACCCTTTTACCTTCGAGTAAACCAGCCTTAGCAAGAATCGAAGGTGCTATACAAATAGCCGCAAGTATCTTGTCCTTTTGTACAGCCTGTTGAGCAATACTAAGTGCTGTTTCATTTTCACTATATTCACGTGCACCAATTCCGCCGACAAAAATCACAGCATCATAGTCATCCACATTTATTTGTGAAAGTAAATATTCAGCTTTAGTCGTCCCGCCGAGCATTCCCGTTATAGTACCGAGTTTTGAACTTGCTATTGTCGTTTCTATTCCGGAGCCACTCAAGACCTTCTGTGTCTCAAAAAGCTCTTCATCCCTGAACCTGTCACTTGCAATAATTAACAAAGCTTTTTTGAGGACGTCGGAGCTTACTATTTTTTCATCATCCTGCACCTGTATTTTTGTGGCCTGTGCCTCTGCCGGATAGCCAATCGGAATAATATAGAAAACCTCCAGCTCCCTGCTCATCCTGCAAGTTCTCCTGACATTATTCTCCTGAAACGCCCCTACAGGAACCGAGCCAAGTTTCAGGGCAACAGCCTGAAGGTGTATATTTTGGGCAATATGACCGGCCTCAAGCAACGTAAAATCACGCGCCTTTCTGCCGTATTTTTTGCCGACCTGGTTAACAGAACCTGCGATAATAATATCACAAGCCACCTGGGCGACAGAAGACTGGCCCATAGCCGCCTCTGAAAGCTGCAAGCGTAAATCGCCACTTTCTAACTGCTCCAGTGCATGGTTCTGAGGATTATAAGTAAAAAGTCCTTCTTTCGTAGCAAAGTATAAAGTCATTGGATATATCGCCCCTGCAGATGGCGCTGTTCTTTTGCCCGACTGACGTTCAGTTATACCCTGCCCCGCCCAGGCAAGCTGGCCAAGCTGAGTATAAGTCAGGTCTTTATTGAGAAACTCACGAATGCTTCTCCTTTGAGCAAGGGCTTGCTCAACATTGATAGAACCTCTTGTATCCGGTTTTGGCAATTGAATTACTTTTTGAGTTTTATCGTTACGACGCTGCGCAAAACTGAACGATAGAACCATACTAACAATGCCTACTAATATGATTATGCGTTTCATTTTACAGCCTCCTAAAAATATAATGATTAGAATTTATCTAAAAGTATTTTCTACCATAATAACTAAAATTGATATACTATTAAAGCCTTTCCCGTTGATACTCGAAATAATAAACTAAGAAAATTACAGTCTATATAAGGTTTTATAAGTGTCCTTAACAAGAAGACATAAAGTAGTAATAGTGGCCTTGGTATTATACTGGCCGGTAATGTTCATTGCTACCCATATACCGACAATTCCTCAATGGGTAGGGCAAATTCCGCTTTCAGATAAGACCCTGCACTTTTTTGCATATTTTTTCCTCTGTTTTTTGCTTTGGCAGGCCATAAGCCCGAACAGAAAGGTAAATTGGCGCAAACCTTCGGTGTGGTTGATATTATTTGTAGTGGTCTGGTATGGGATTGTTGATGAATGGCTTCAGATATATGTCGGACGCCACGCCGATGTGCGAGACTTTTTTGCAGATTTAGCTGGTGCTGTTACCGCTCTTGTCATTTTATCATTTTTTCACTTCTGGCCGGCTTCGCTTGTTCTCGGCGCTATGGGTATACTTATATTCACAAACTTTTACAGAATTAAAGGGGGTTACATTTTATTCATTAGCAGCCCAATATTCTTCTTCTGTGCATACAGCGTCTTTACAATGATTTGGCTCAGATACATTCACAACTTCCTGCCGGTTAGACCCCCGCAAGGTAAATGGTGGTTCGGAGCTTTGGCTTTACCGTTGGTTTTGTTGTTAGCACTTGAATTATTCTGTATTTTTGCTGGACATAGTTTAAATGGTATTTCCACTATAACTTCAGTTGTAGCTGTAGGAATCGTTGTTTTGACGAGCTTTTGCTATGAGATGTTAACTGTTAAAACCGGTCGAAATTCCGGGGCGGTATAAAAAAGCCTAAAATCCGCTTTGCTTATTCCGGTCCGTATGAGCGGTAAGGCATTTCAACAGGACATTCAGCAATAAACTCTTCGTAATCATCAAGCCAATAAGCGTCAGGATTGCTTTTACATGCCAGAAACAGTCCGCTGTCCTCATCCTGTGCGGCCCGGTGATATTTGAAGTAGATTTTATCGGCGGTTCTGCCGACTATCTCAATCTTGCCGGAAGAATGACTCATAACAAAACGCGCCCTTTTGGCAAGGCCCGAGACCATTGCCTTGGCTTTTTCAAATATTTCATACCCCTGCTCGATTGGTACAGTATAAGCCTTATTTCCTGAAGCCGGGCGGCACTGAAAAACATAGTAAGGAGGTACCCCGATAAAAGACAGTTCCGCGAAAAGTCTTGCCAGAGTTTCAGGCTCATCATTGACGCCTCTAATTAGCGGCGTTTGATTTGCCAGGATGGCGCCGGCTCTTATGAGAATATCAACACCTTCAACTGCCTGTTCCGTTATTTCTCTGGGATGAACGAAATGGGTCATAATATATATTCGTTTTTGCTTAGAGCTGTAGGTCTCAATCATCTTCGGCAAATCGGTATCGTCGATGATTCGATACGGATTAAAGGCCGGCATCCTTGTTCCGATACGAATTATTTGCACATGCTCAATACGCCGGAGCCGGCTGATAATCTCTTCAAGCCTGGATGTTTTTAATGAAAACGGATCACCGCCGGTCATAAGCACATTAGTTACTTCTTCATGCTCTTTTATGTAATTCAGAGCGGCAGGTAAATCCTGCAGGTGTCCGGTTTGCCTGTTTATAAAGACACGTTTGCGGAAGCAGTATCGACAGATACCTTCGCAGACATTGCTAACCAAAAGCAGCACTGTTGAATTATATTTGTGCTCCACACCCGGCAACACGGTAAAAGATTGTTCGTCCGAAGGATCGAGCCTGCCCCATTCCTGCAGTTCCTGAATATGGGGAATCACTATTTTTCTAATGGGATCATCCGGATCGCTCCAGTCAATCAACGACAAATAATAATCGTTCGCACGAAAAATATATCTTTTCGTTACCGGAGCAAGCTGTTCTTTTTCGGTTTCGCTTAGTTGCTCTATTTTCTTAATGTCAGTATAATACTTCATTCTTACATTCTTCATAACACTACTAATTATCTTTCATACATCATATCCTTTTACACTTTCGATCCATCGTTGTTTTCTCCCCGAGTCTCTTCTGTCAGTGAATAGCGCTTTTCGTAAATACTCTTTCTGCAAAATACCTGCCAGATGGTAACGAGAATAATTTTAAGGTCGAGCCAGAATCTCGCGTTCTCTACATACTGTACATCGAGTTCGAGTTTCTCCTCACGAGTCAATGCACCGCGTCCGGAAATCTGAGCCAAGCCTGTTATTCCGGGTTTGACAAGCAGCCGTTTTTTCTGCCGTTCATCCCATTCTTTCATTTGCTCCATATATAAAGGCCGAGGGCCCACCAGCGACATATCTCCTTTTAGCACATTGAAAAGTTGTGGCAATTCATCAAGCGAATACTCACGCAGGAACTTCCCCAACTTTGTCAGGCGCGGGTCGTTAGCTGATTTCGGACTTGCCCCGAACGGGTCAACATCGGTTCGCATCGTCCTGAACTTATAGAATATAAAAGGTCTACCATCCTTACCTGCTCGTTTCTGTTTGAATATAGCCGGCCCTTTGCTGGACAGCTTTATCACCAGCGCCAATAACACAAACAGCGGTAATAAAATAATTACCGCTGGTATTACCAAAATTAAATCAATAAATCTTTTCACGGTACTTGAGTATAACGGGTTATGAATTCAACGGTTTTCCTTGCGGTCTTTTCACTAACACGAGGATGAACCGGAATATTAACAACCTCTTTGGCAGCTTTTTCCGCTTCCGGACACATTCCCAGTTTATAATCATACAGACCTAACGGCGTTTCAATGGGATGAAGGGGACACTCAAACCAACTGCCAAGCTCAATACCCGCACCGGCAGCTTTTTCTAAAGCCAGATTCTTTTCTTTGATACGTACAGGGTATCTTACCATTACAGGATCCATGATACTTGTATCATAATCCCTTGGCATCCAGCCTTTTTCTGTCAACAGGACATCATAAAGCTTTGCAATTTTTTTTCTATGAGAAATATTTTCTTTGAGTTTTTTAAGTTGTCGCAATCCAGAACAAGCCTGCACCGAACTCATAGCCTTTAAGAAATCTCCAGGCATTTCAGGCTGATATTCACACGTACCGGAAGAACCGACAACCAAACCTTTTTTAGTCAAATATCTAAACGCTGATTGTGCAAAAGCGGTAGTTCCTGGATAGATGAACATTCGATAAAGAGCTAACTGCATAGCCAGCATAAATACTTCTTTTTTGCTGGCTTGAATTAATTGCTCTTTACATAATTGTTTTATTTTACCTGATAAATCATCATCACTTGTAACAGCTATACCACCTAATCCGGTTGTAAAAGGCTTGTTCCATTGGAAAGAAAAGTATGCTGCTTTGCCGAATGTCCCTACTGTTTTGCCCTTGTATTTTGACCCAATCGCTAAACAGCAATCTTCAATAACAGGTATTCCCTTACGATTAGCGATTTCCAGAATTGAATCCATATCACAGGGATAACCGTATGTATGTTGAGCGATGATTACTTTGGTCTTCTCTGTTATTTTTTCTTCTAAAAGCGAAACATCTATATTAAACGTCTTCGGTTCAATATCCACATATACCGGGTTTGCTCTGAGATACTTGATTGGATTAACATCCATCACACAAGTATAACCGGGCAATATTACCTCGTCACCCTTTCCCGCTCCCAGCATTTTGAGAATGGCATACAAAGCCACACGCGCTTTCCAGAAAGCAAAGGTGTGAGCCACATCAAAAAACTCACCAAAGCTCTTTTGAAAATTATGGACAGGTTTATTCAAATCAAGACTCCTCTTGATTCGCGAAATCATAAATATATCTATTCATTTTTCGGCCTTCAGGAGTTTCATAAGTTGATTCAACAGTCCAGCCAAGGTCTTTGTAAAAGTTATTCACTGAGTCATTATCAATTGCATCTGTGGTCAGAAAGCAACCGGCAGCTCCCCTGTTTTTGATTTCTTCCACCCATTTATTAACAAGCAATTTACCAATACCCCTTTTCTGACAATCAGGAGAAACTGCTATACTACTAAGTAATGCTCTCTTTGGACCGACTGGAGCTTGCCCCCTATAAAAAACCGCTCGAAAAAGTCTTTTGATAACTGTTGGTTTTCTTAATACAGCCCAAAGACTTGCAAAGCAAAATGCCCAGAAACGATGAATCAAGAGTCTCTTAAAATAACCGGCAGGCTCGACAGAGCCAGCAATCGCACCTACAAGTTGACCAGTTTCATTATCTATAGCCACAAAACCAATACCCGAAGGATCGCGAGTAAAAGACTTGTAAAATTCTTTCAGAAACTTTGGCCCCAGAAAAGTCAGAAAGAATTCAGGAAACGCCCGCATGTGTACAGATACCACCTGACTAAGGTGCTCCACCGCGATTTTGTCTATTGTAATGGTCATGCTGAAGTCATTATTAATACTTTATTAAATGTTGTACAAATCCTCCGTCTCACCGAGCATACGAGGTAAAGAAAAATGTTCATGAGCACGACGCAACGCATTGTCCTTGAAACGAGTAAGCATATCCCGTTTTTCAGAAAGGGACTTGATAGCTTTACTCAATGCTTCAACATTTTTAGGCGGTACAACAAAACCTGTTTGGCCATCTACATTTACATAAGAAGTTCCTGTGTTCAGCTCGGTACTTATAATAGCAGTACGGCAAGCCATTGCTTCAATAAGAACATATCCAAAAGCCTCACCTGCATCTGTAGAAGGTAATACCAGGATGTCGGCTTGTTGATACTTTTGAAGCAGCTCCTGCTCAGATACATAACCACAAAAATCAATCCGCTCCGCCAGCCCTAAACTGTCCCTAAGTTTAACAAGCATCTCCTTAAGCGGGCCACTTCCAACTATAGAAAGACGTCCTGGTGCATCTTTCATAGCTTGAATTAAGTATTCTAAACCTTTATATCTCGCCAAACGGCCAACAAATAGAATCCTTGGGGAAACTTTGTCATCGCTAAGTCGATTCGGTGCTGACGGCACATAGTAATTAACATCTATCCCAAATGGAATTACGGTTACCTTTTGCCTGAAAGATTGTAAGTGGGGGGAGAATTCGGCCATCTTGGGAGAAGAAACCAGAATCTGGTCCATAAGTTTCAGAAAACGCTTTGTGATAAGTTTGTTGTACAACCCGGAAAACCGTTTTGCGGGTACAATGTCCGCGTGATAAAAGACAATTTTTTTTACGTGTCTTAATTTCTTTCTATGTCGCACAGCAGCTATCTCTGCAATTGGATTAGGAAAGTTGAAATGCAGAATGTCATAGCCAGATGCAAGCTTGCCAAAAAGAGAATAATATGGGATGGATACCACCGCTGAACTTATTGTAGCTAATTTCGGAAGCTCAATGACAGAACCCTGGGCACAGCTTTCCACACGCATATTATTGTCAGAACTCACAGACAAAACATCTACGATATTTCCTTTCGCCCTGAAGTAATCAACCACATCTTTTTGGTATCGGATTCCTCCCCCTGTGGCCGGATAGTAAGCATACGTAATCATAAGAATTTTTCGCCCGTGCATAAACCTGCTCTTTCTTTAAGTGTAATCTATTTTCAGATGCTATCTTTTATTATATTGAACAGTTTTGATAAAGACTGATATGGCTCGTTACCAATCTGCGTGAATCGAAAAGATCACGAGCTCTTTGACGACCATTTTTCCCCAAAGTGCATCTCAACTCTGAATCGTTTACTAATTTTAACATTGCATCCGACAATTGCTCGACGTCATCAACATCAACGAGCAATCCCGTAACGTTATCTTCAACAGCGTCAACACAACCGGTGATTTTTGTGCTAATTACCGGCAACTCCAGTGCAGAAGCTTCAATAAGAGTCAAACCAAAACCTTCCCGCCTTGATGGCAGAACATTAATATCCATAGCAGCATAAAAAGGTAGTACATCCGATACAAATTCACCGTTACAGATAATTTGCGGATTGTTATTTATTTCCTGGATAGTTTCGCCATCAAGACAATCACGAACAGTTTCAAAATTACCCACAAGAAGCAAATAACACCTCTTGTCTAACTTTTGTAATCCCTTAAACGCAAGGACAAGAGTTTCAATTCCTTTATCGGGGACTATTCTGCCCAAAAAACCTATGACAATCGCATCTTCGTGAATATTATAGTCTGACCTGATGCTACTGCGCATAACGCTATAATTTTCATTACGAGTGAATTTGTCTATATTTATACCACAGGCACTACCATATCCTAAAACCTGTATCTTTTCCTCAGAACATATACCTTCGTCAATTACACGCTGTCTCAAGCTTGGGCTCACAGCAAGAACTTGGGTAGCCAGTTTACAAGAAAGCCATTCAGAAAACCAAAGCAATTTCTTTTTAATACCTCTTGCTGTTTCAAGTACAAGACCGTGAATAGTGTAGATTCTATTGGGAATAAAAGCCAGCCTTGAAGAAATCATACCAATAAATCCACCTTTGGGAGTGTGCGCATGTACAATTTTGAACTTTTGTTTATGCAAAAAAAGAGATAATCGGCATATCGAAATAATATCACGAAAAGGCGATACCCTTCGGGAAATCGGAGTTGAATATATCTTACAATTTAAGTCTTCTTTTAATTTGTTTAAGTTGTCAAAATCAGACGAGACCAAGGTAACTTCATAATCAGAGTCTATGAGTTTGCGAATCAAAGGGCCGTAAAAATTCCGCAGGGTAATCGAAATGGATGACAGCAGGCATATTTTAATTTTGTCTTTTCTATTTCCCAAACCGTTTTTATGTACAGATAGAATTATTATTTCTTCAAACTGCCTATAATCATATCAGCAAATTTTGTTGGGTCTTCGCTTTGTGCCAAAAGGCATGTCGTATTCTCTACGAGCTTACTTAAAATGCTTTTCTCTTTTTCTTCCAGTGCAAAGATATCCAGCTCCGGATTAAAATAAGAATATGCCGTCATCATTGGGCTTTTCATATACATAAATTCATAACGATTTAAATTGCGCACCATAAACAAAGCCTCTTTTTTATCGAGAACTTTAACTCCCCCGGGACAACGGGCCAATATTATGGTATGGGTCAGTTTTTCCTTTGAAAGGATACGTTCATCTTCAATATAAGCGTTTATCTTTCTATCACCGCCACGAATTGGAATCAGTTCCAGAGGAGGAATAATTTTAATCAGTTTCATCCTCATTCGCAAAAACCAGCTCATTGACAACTCGTCATAATAACGAAAAGTCGAAGTCCATGGACATGCATAAATACTTTCTCCGTCTATAACAGCTAAATCTTCAGATATAAAAGAAGCTCCTAAATGCAAAACTGCCCGCATAGTAGATAATGTTTTTCCCGTATTACCGGGGGCAATCACAGCAACTGTCGAACCGTCGATACTAAAGCTTGAACAGTGCAGCGGGCACAGCTCCCTGCTTAACAGCATAGCACAGGCAAGGTCTGTTAGCTGATAACCTATCGAGTGAAGATTAATAAAACGTCCTATTACAAAACGGAGATAATTTTTATTTATGATAATTTCCGGCCGGCCGTTTTTAATTCCCCTTAACAGCAACCTTAGCTTGCTGCCTGCAAATAAATTACGCTGATAATACAGCTCGTCTCTGCCGCAATCTCCCCGCCAATAGTGATATTTCTGTGAGTTTTCGAACCTTTTGGCCTCATCTTTAAGTGAATCTATCGTAAGTTTTATTACAATTTTGCACTGATTTATCTCGTCTTCTGTTGCCGTCCTGGGAGGCTGTCCAAACGACCAGTCGAACTTTTTCAAAGATGTTCGAATGCCCAAAATGTTGTCACAAGCTACATAATTTTTAATATCCACAGTAACTCCTAAACATATATCACTTTTGTGCCGTTTTTGAAGAATAGTATGATTCTGTTATCTCCTTCAATCGCTCATAATGCTCAACACGCCTATGATTAAGCTTATCTGCGATGTATTCCCGCGATTTTCCAAGATTACGTCTCGCCATTTTCTCCATTTTTTCCGGGTCTCTGGCAACAGATTCAATTTTTGCCGCTAATGCCGCAGCATCTCTGGGCGGCACCAAATCTTCCTGCGAAAGCAATTCAGGAATACCCCCTATATCACTTGCAATACAAGGTAGAGCCCTCGCCATCGCATCGATCAGACCTCGAGGCAGGCCCTCTGTAAATGACGGAAACACAAATAGGTCCGATTCATCAAGCTTGTCATTGGTCTGTTTTCCACGAAGAATATGTCCAAGAAAAGTTACTGTTTCCGACAATCCTAACTTTTCCACCAGCTCGACATAAGTGTTTTTACAACGTCCATCGCCTATTAAGGTTAATTTGATATCTAATCCTCTCTTACAGCACATTGAAACCGCCTCTATCAGAATATTCTGGCCTTTATAAAAACCCGTCATACCAGCTAAATTGCAGATTCTCAAGGGCTTTTTATTTCTAATCCGTTCTCTTATCATACGAATCCGCTCGGCAAGAGCCGCATCAGCAATTATCATATTCTCCGGTAATTCAATGCTGGAATAATGAGTTGTCCAACACGTGGCAGGATAAAGTTTCTGCAAAGTATGCTCGGTAACATAAGAAACAGTACTTGCCTGCTTGCACTGCTGAATTAGTTTATTCCGATACATACGCCTTAGGAACGGCCTGACAATGCTCTTAATATTTCCGGAACGCATAGCCTCCCAGGGCTCTGCTACGACTTCCAAACCGTAAGGTATTTTCCTTTTTCGCAGTTCAGACCAGAGTAACAAAGACAGGGTGCCTGGCGTTCGTAAAATAAATGCATCTGCTTCACTAACAGCTTGATTAGTTAGTTTTTTTATTTGCCGATAATGCTTTATAAACTGCCAGGGGCCTATGTATGTCGGAAGAGAACTGAAGCTGACCTTCTGTCCGTTTGCAGGAGGTTTATCCAACGCATATTCCGGAATATCAAGAACACGTGCAAATACAACAACTTCATCGAATGTAGCTAAATACCTCGACCAAAAGGCATAATCGCAATTTGTTGTCGAATAAATATTACCGTTGAGTGTTTGCTCGAAACGATTTTCTATAGCAACCATTACTTGCATAAACTGGTGCTTTCTTTTAACTACCAAAAGACAATATTAATCTTTGGTTAGTATTCAATGCTAATATTGAATTTAGGCTTTTCTCCTACTGTTACACTTATCAAGCCATTCTCGAATTTCCGTGTAACAGTATCACCATCCCATTCCCTTGGGCCCAAAGGCTTTCCGAGTTGCTCCGGCCACATAGCCCAACCACCCACCGGCCAAACCTCATAGTGCGGAGAACATACATATATTCCCCCCCAATAATGCTGTTCTTTAGGCATAACGAGCATAACAGTCGCAGCAGCTTTTCTTCCATCCTTATCCCAACGGTCTCCCTTGTATACAGCTCGGTCAGTATAAAGAAATATACTTTTACCCATAGCAATAAATTCCTGATAGCTACTCAACTCTTGTTCATAAAGGTCACGCGATCTAAGCCTTGTTGGGTGACACCCCATCTCATAAGACGAACCATCGAGATATGGAGCAAATTCGATCCAATACTGAGGTGGAGAAGTATGATTAACCACAAGTTTGAGATTATTAGCCGTTGTTAACTCGCGAGCTCGTTTCAAAAACAACATACATTTTTCGGTCCATGCTTTCTCTTCCAAGCCAGCCGGTGCTCCATATTTATAATACCAGTTATCTAGCGTAAGTACATTACATTTGAGTTTTTTTGCGTTCAGTATTGCTCTATTTAAAATAGCATCTTGAACTTCTCGGAGACCAACGTCAAGGAAATACCTTTCTTCTTGATTAGGCCAAGTGGAGAATTTACCGTCAGGTCGACGAAGTAACCAATCTTTTTTTACTTCGTTTAAAGGAAACTTTTTCTCAGGGAATATACCGTGAGCCCCACTCTCCTTCGAGTGAGTTGTTGTGGCTGAATAATAATAACCTATGTATTTCACCCCATTTCCATATTGATCTTCCATTGAGTGCATGTATGTTTTGTAATCTGGGGCAATAACTCTTGCTGTAAACCATGCGTACATCATGGTCTTATGATAAGGAGCTCGCCATTTTTCTTGGTTTTGATGAAACAACGGATTGAAAATAATAGTATATGAATCTGAAATGTTATCCTGTGATTTCGCAGAAATACATATAAAGGATATATATACAATACAGATATATATCTTCCTTTTAGCATTCCTTGGCCAGATATTAAGCTTCCCGACTTGCATACTTTACCTTTACACAAGAGAAAAATACCACAAGAAATGGCAGAGTACCTCGACGCAAGATGCCCATCATCCAATTTCTTGAATCTGCGATTACCATAAGACCAATAACAAAAAACACAAGAGATACAAGCAAAAATCTACTATCAAATTTATGCAAAGTCAGCATTTTTTTACGAAACCATCCTACCAAACATCCAAACACAGCAAAAGCCGGAACAATACCATAATAACTGAAATTAAGCATAGCCTCCCCTGCAACGCCGTATTGTGCCGTAGAGGACCAGGCTGACGAGTAACCCAAAAGAGCACTTCCAACTTCACCTTTAATACTTACCGGCTTGTTTTTCCAGATACCACGAGGTATAAATGTAAGTATCGCCTCCGTATAAGTTTTCCCCCACACACAGTTGTAATTCCCAGGATTTTCCTTTAGACGATATAGCATATAAGCCTGAATATCAGCCCTTGCTAAATCTCCAAGCAAAATCGAAATTGGGGTGCCTCCTTCTACTTCGTAAGCCATTTGTTTTCTAACCTCCGCTAAATAAAATGCCTGAAAACCCTCGCGCCCGAGCTTTTTATAAAAACTATATAAATATAAAAATACGAACATTACTATTATACCCATTATAATTAGTTTTGCTGAGAATGGTCTTAAAAGATAATGAATCATACCAACGGCAACAGCAAGCATACTCAAAAATGCAGAACGGCTACCTCTCAAACCAACCAGCCAAAATTGCAAAACAGCAGTTATAAGTATAATAAAAATAACTGTAATTAAGCTGGTTTTCGCCTTGGGGTCTACTTTTTGACTCAACCAGACAATCACAGCCATGGCCATAAGAATTATAAAGGGGTCGCTTAACATAACAATCCAACTCAAGTGCGCCGCGTAGGCACCAGAAATTCCTTTATATGTAACTTCCCCCACTTCCCTAGCAAGGCCGCCAAAGAATAATTTTACCACAGCTGTTGCCATAAGGCTTATCACTAGCGCTGGCAATATTGCAGTAAAGAACTTGACCCCATTTATACTCCAGAAACTCTTTACCGGACGGGTAAGCTTGTAAAAAGAAAGATGGGCCAGCTTATAAAAAATAATACCAAACATGTTAAAAAGCCCCATATACCCAAAGTAATCATCCCAATTGGGTATATGATAACTCCTGCCGTATATTTGATATTTTAAATGTATTAACGGCGCAAGAAAACAATTTAAATACAGAAAGGCACTAACAATCATTTTAGGGTCAAGTGGCTCAAGTTTTTTCCGCATCCAAGCAACAATATCACTTCCAGACAAAATTCCACAAAATGTCAGAGGTAATAAACACCAATGGCGACAATCTTTGGATACAAGAAAAAATCCACCGGCTATTATAAAAGTGGCCAAAATGGAAATTAGATAATCCCCTGCTCCTATAGACGTTCCCGGACCGATAGTCTCGGGCAAATCAACGTTGTACGAATCATAATAAGCCCAACCCGTCTCTCCGGTAACATCAACGTCGTAACCATCTAATTCAATCTGCTCGTTCATAGCAAAAAGTACTCTTATCTATATTACAAAAATACAAACTTTCTAAAAGCACCCTAAAATAAATTTAAGACTGCCCCAAAACCTTAGACTCCACATTTAACTTTTCGAAAATCGTAATAATCCTGTTTTCCCATGAAAACTTTTCTAAGGCGTCTTTCTGCGCCTGCTCTCCTAATTGTTTCCGCAGTTCAGGTGAAGACTGTAGTGTCTTAATCGCATCTCTCCATGCAGCATAATCCGTTGGAGGAACCAGTAGTGCATTGTAATTATCTTTTAGTACTTCACGAAGAACAGGAATATCCGAAGCAATAATGGGACGCCCTGAAGCCATATATTCAAACATTTTCATTGGCGACGTCCAATTCCCAATGTCTGTACCGTTTGGCATATAAACATGTTCTTGATTGGGCAACAGGGCAATATCAAAAGTTGCAATCTTTTGAGGAACCTGTGACTGCGGAATCCCACCCTTTATAGCTATATTTACAGGTAACTCAGTTATGCCGTATCTTTCTTTTACATTGTATAATCTTGTAACTCTTCTATTTCCGCCATACATTTCGAAGGTAATATCCGGACACAGATTTGCTACTTTAAGAATTACTTCTACTCCCTTACCACGATGATAGCTCCCGAGATAACCGGATACAAATTTAGACCTTCCCTTTTCTTTATTCTTATTAGTATTTAGTGCAGCTTGAGCATATTTATGCCCCTTAACCCCGTTAGGTATAGCTATTATCTTATTAGCCAGACTAGGGATTTTTTCTACGTAATCTTTTCGAAGTGTCTCAGTAACAACTGCAGTGCCAAGAAATTTTGGTAAATTAACACGTCGCCTCAACATTTCTTCTTGGTCGGGAGGCATTAATCCATGTCGATCAAGCAATACCCAGTGGCCATGGTCTAATGCAACAGAAGCAGTTGTAACACTTTGCGCAAATATAAGTGAGTTAATATTACCAATATACTTCATAGCTTTATGTTGAAACCAAGATGTATATCTAGGTAATCCAAAAAGCTTTTTGATTTTAAAATTGTGTTGAACGCCAAAGAATTCATATAAATCACCATTATACTCTTTGGGAGGAGACTCCCAAAATTTTCTTTTCATAATAAGAGTTGTGTCATAACCACGATTACCAAATACTTCTGAGACACACATATCATATACTGATTGGGCGCCTGTCGATGGAAATGAAGATTGTGATATATAAAATATTTTGAGTGTATTATTCATATATTTGCCACTCTCAAATATTTGTCCAACCTAAATCATGATGCCAATATTTCTTTCAAAATGCTTCCTGCCCTCATTGCCAAATCTTTCATTTCAGGAATTTTATTTTTCAAGATAGTTTTAACTCTATCCGAATTTTGCATTATATATTTCAGCTTTTCTACAACAACTTCGACCGATATTTCTTTCGGCATAATACAAAACTCGCTGTTTCCGAAAATATCTTTATTCAATCCTAATGCCTTCATACTGTAACCCAAACTTAAGGTAGGCACACCTGAAGAGAGAGAGGCAATTGCTGAATGCGTTCTTGCTCCGATAAAAACAGCCATCTTGCTGATTACCCACTTAGTCTCAGGAGAGTTCAGTACCGGCTTAATCAAATTTATCTGATCTTTATATTCCGATATCAGCAACATAGCTTTTTTCATAAACTCATAATCATCATTTGACGCTATTCCCGTAACATGCGGAATAAGATATATTCTGCTTTTTGTTTCTTGCGCTATGCTTGTTATAATAGCAGCAGTGGTTTCTCTCCATTTTTCCATATCGCCTGCAGTTACATATTCTGCCATCAACGGGCTAAAATTGAGACCTATCGCCATCCTATCATCCTCAAGCTCATATCGGTCACAACTTGGCCGTATTGCTTCCACAACAAAGGCTGGGTCAGCAACACGGTGAACATTTTTAACAAGTCCAAGATTTGACAGATATTGGATAGTTGATGTTTCCCTGGCCAAAATGTGCACCTTCTTCAGGTGATTAGCCATATATTGTTCATACTCAGGATTCCTGTCGAAGGGACCAATAGAAGCCCCCCATATAATCAATGGCTTTCCTGCTGCAACAACTAAATCATCAAGGTCTGTGCAGGTTTTGGGTACTCTACCGTAATCCAGTGAGTAATTATCCCCACCCACGGCAAGGACAGCTACTGCTTCGTCCAGATATTTTTTTAAATCTTTATAAACTACGTGTTTTACAGCCGGCGGACAAACTTTCCTGAGTGTTTTGACTAAAAACCATGGAAATGTAAATTTCTGGGCACCGGTATGCATTTTCCTATGTAATATTTTAGGATCAGTCTCACGAAAGCATTGTTCTTTAAATTGTTCTTTTTTCTTGAAATGACTAACTGTAAGAAATCTCGGATCCGTAAAATGCTTTCGCAGTATATGCATTGTCCCTATTGCTATCGCTTCAGAGCCGCGGTTATAATAGCCGGCGTTACCTGCAAGAATAAATAAAGGAGATTGGCTATTCATTGTTTTCTTTCTTTCCCCCATGAGTAAATATATTCCATATATAGCAACACCCTTTAGCAATACCATAAGGTACATGGCGCATAAAATTAACAATGTTAATCATTGTGATCCAAGGCCAAAGTTTTTTAACGAATACACCTATCCCATCGGTTAATTGCTGTTCAAGAAATGCTTCCTTGCTCACAGCCTTAGATTTCATTCTTAATAATTGAAGCATACGATAACAGAGAGTCCCAACTTTACGCTTAGCCGTTACGCGCTTATGTGGTCGCCATTGACCATTCTTAGCGGATATATATAAACGATACTGCAACCCTTCGCGTCGTTGGCGAATACATCCTACTTGAGATTTGATTACTTTTTCAACAGGGATCTCTTTTAGTGAAAGTGCTCCTTTTCCAACACCAGTCTCAAGCAGGTCTAACATCTCTTTATGACGACACACAATAATACTTGTCCCACGGTAGTCCTTTACATACTCCCCCAACCATGCATCGCCAACAGAAATGTGTGCGGTTTCAGACATCACGTCATCACAACATTCACATGCATCCAGCATAAAGAGGTTATATCCCCATCCGCTGGCCCATACATCTCGCATCATTATTTGCCGATGGTACTCATTGGCATCATTCTTTGCGATCACTTCAAATGCATACTGATTAGCTGGTTTATCAGCAACTTTCTTCCGAAAATCAACCGTTTTTATTTTCTCATCATTCACTCCACAGCATCTTGACAGATAAGAAGAATACTGCTTGGTTTTTAGATGACCGCAGAACAATCCTATAGTGTATGTAATCCGACTCTTAAGTACAGAATCTACTTCTCCTGCCAATTTCAATGCTTTGAGAAAACAGGGTAAACCAATGAACAGAACCCTCTTATCTAATTTCTTGATTTTTCCAATTATCTCTGATACTTCCACAGGATAATATTTAGCTTTCGTACATCTGCAAAGGTTCGCAATTTCAGTAATGAGTTGGTATTCAAACAAGCTTCCTCGCTTATCACTTTGACCAACACATGCAACAGCATCAACCATACCCATAGAAAGCATTTCACCAGCAAGCCAAGTTATAATGCCACCTGAAGTAGACATCAATCTATTCTCCATATCCGTAACATGGCCAGCAAAACATTTCAGGTAATACCCTGTTTCCAAACGATACTCAATCCCTTCCTGGTGGCCAAACATTTCTGCTGCAAATCCATCTTCATTCACCTGGTTATTTGAAAAGGGACATACTTTCAAGCTTAACTTGCCCCAATCTTCGTCAGATTCTCCGAACAGTTCCGGAAGATATGTACCATATTTATCTGTATACATGCGCAATACTTCTGGAAATACTCCCGCACATACACCACAGCCAACACATAATTTGTTAACAACTATCCGGTCTAATACACTCTCAGCCACAGTTATCCACCTTCGCAGTCTTAAAAAACAGTGACCATAAAAAATCTTTATCCTGACTGTTTAGGATTAATTTGTAGGATATAATTGAAATTAGTAATGCCACACTAACGCTAGCAGTTAAAAGTCGCATAAAAGAAACCATATAAAACAATTGATCCAACATTAATAATAAGAGAGATGTGATAATAACAACTAATATTCCTGGCAAAAACTCCTTTACGTAAGCACTCTTAGGCTGTCCAGTAATAATAGCGGCATAGATGGGAGTAAAGAACATGTTTTTGCCCGTCCAACAGAACAGTAACGATACGGCAACACTGTAAATCCCCAGATCCGTAATGGTTATGAGTAAAATTGACAACAGTAAATTGACAATGCCAATAAAAATAGTAACCAATGCAGGTATTTTGACTTTATCCATGCCGCTGAATATTCCGAACATCGGCCTGACTGAAACAGTCACTATCCAGGGCATTATCAGAAGCCAAACCAAAGAACTCAATTCAGAAAACTCCTGGCCAAGCCACCATTTAAGAATAGGCGAAGACAAACCACAGAGAATGCCTACAGGTATCGCCATTATGATCCCAATAAATTTTACGGACCTGCAAGTTTGAATGACAAGTAAATCCAGTCTTTCCTTGGCAATGTATTCCAATGCAATAGGAGAAAATACACTGCAAAAAGAACCCGCAAAAGTACCAAGCAATGTTACCCATAATGCGATAGGTGCAAACATCCCTACCGCGTAAGGACCAAGAAAAATGTTTATCACTATATAACTAGTCGCAAGATACATCAAAGCACCTGCCTGATTGAGTGATAACCAGAAACTCATTTTGCTCATCTCCCAAATCGCAGTCCAGGAAAACAATTTCGACTTGATTTTAAGCTCCGGAGTTAAACGACTTGCTAAAAATATCTCAAAAATAAACGCAAACAAACACATCATTAAATAAGACAAACCAAAGTATTCCATTTTAGGACTTAAATATGTAAAACAGACTACAAGGACGACTACGCGAATGATTCTGCCGCATATTTCGTTAAGGTTATACAGGTCAAAACGATGTTTGACAAATGTGCCGGTCCTAAATGGTACCCTGAGAACCATGAATAAAGATGAAATCATTATTAAAAAGAACAACCACCCTGCGCCCTTTTCAAAACCTTTGGTGACCTGAAATATTTTACTAAATGAACACGCCATGACGATTATTGGAATTAAAACAATTAAACAAATAAATCCAAGCCCTATGGCTGCGCTACTAAAGAAGATATTAGTTTCTTCAATTTGCTTCTTATTTAAATAAATGGCTATGTAGCGACTGACTGTATTCGCAAATGATACTGTTAAAACATTAAAGTAAGCAATAAATGAAATGACCAAAGGAATCATTCCATATATACCTAAACCAAGGTTACGTATTAAATAAGGAGTCATCCAAAGATTAATAATCGTATTAACGACAACAACCAGGATATTAGTAACAACATTTACGACTAAACGTTTTTTTGCTTCGACCATTTTGATTTTATTTCAATTCTAATTCCCTGTTGATTCCATCTCCACCCAAGCCAGTGATTCGTCAAAAACTGCCACATTTGTATGCTGATTAATCGTAATTTTTGCCTTTTTACTTTTTCTTTGCCTTGATGAACTCCGTAACATAGTCTATCATTTCATCCGTCAACTCAGGGTAAATCGGCAGTGCCATAACCTCTTTGGCGGCTTTTTCGGATTCCGGAAAGTCGCCTTGTTTGTAGCCAAGATATTTAAAACATGGCTGAAGATGTAAGGGCAACGGATAATAAACTCTACAACTGATATTTTTACTTTCCAAATATTCCAGCAGTTCATCTCTATTAGGCACTCGAATCACATATTGATTATAGATTGAAACACAATCAGGATGGATATACGGCGTCTCAACTACACTTCCTGCAAATCTTTCATCATAGTAAACGGCATTATCCCTTCGAGCCTTCGACCATTCATCCAGATACGGCAGTTTAACTAAAAGCGCCGCGGCCTGAATCGGGTCAAGCCGGAAATTGCCCCCGATATACTGATGCTGATATTCATCCGTCTGGCCGTGATTACGCATACAAACCATCTTCTTATACAAACTCTCATCATTGGTAACTATCATCCCGCCATCACCAATACCACCGAGGTTTTTGCTGGGGAAAAAGCTAAAGCACCCGCAGGTTCCGATGCTGCCTGCCTTTCTGCCTTTATATGTCGCCGAGATGGATTGCGCCGCATCTTCTATCACATAAAGATTATGCTTGTGAGCAATTTCCATTATAGGGTCCATATCAGCCATCTGACCGAAAAGGTGAACAGGTATAATCGCCCTGGTTTTTTCAGTCACAGCTTTGTCAATAAGTTCGGGATTAATGTTGTAAGTTTTCGGGTCGATATCCACAAACACCGGTTTGGCACCTGTCCTTGTAATACAGCCGCCGGTCGCGAAAAAGGTAAATGGCGTAGTTATAACTTCGTCACCAGCACCTATATCAAGACTCATCAGGCTGCATAAAATCGCATCGGTACCGCTTGACACTCCGACAGCATATTTGCAATCACTGATTTGAGCTATTTTCTCTTCAAGCTCGGCCACCTTCGGCCCGCCGATACAATACTGCGAATCAAGTACCTCTGTAACGGCTTCTAAAATTTCCTCCCTGATTTTAGAATATTGGGCTTTCAAATCCAAAAGCGGTACATGCATTGGTTGAACTTCCTGTTTCATCTTGCTCTTCATCAATTGACTCCATTCGTTTCTGATTCTTCATATTTATTAACCACGCGCCACAGATGGCCGGCTTTTTCAAGTTCATAATTATCCAGTATAAACTTCGGGCAATATCCCGGCCTGTCGGCAGTAACATATACGGCAGATTCAGCCAGTAGTCCAGCAATTGTTTCTTCATTAAAATCAGGTGACCACGGGCTGCTGTTATAGACGGAAACGATTCTTACATCAGGCCTGACACCTTTAATCTGTTGGGTATAAATCATTGCGTGAACATCTGTAGTATAAGCATAAATGATTGCATTTTCTTCTACACCTTGCAACGCTTCAGTTGCAAACCGCTCCGCTCCATAGTAGCCGGTCTTCCAGGGTCTAAGCCAATATTTATATTCATCCCGGTAAGGCCGCTGGCGACGCTGGGCCAGTGATTTGTAACACTTGCGTGCAGCCTCCGACGCAACCGCATAAGCAGGCACCGGTAAAAGTGAAAAAGCAAGCATCACAATAACAACTGTTTTGCTTTGAAATTTACGAAAAACAACATCTGCGCCTATCCCAAAAAATATTGCGCAAATACAATAAAAAGGCAAAAAGAAGGCATGTCTGTCGGCAACCGTATATCTAAAGGCAAAAACAAAAAACAACAGGCACATAGCAGCCAAGATGTTAGCGAAACTTTTTGCAGGAGCCTTTTTCCACAAGACAAAAATGCCTATAGCTAAAAGAATAATATTCGGCGTCGGAAAATTAAGTACCAGGAAAATAATATTCTCAGCAACAATCTTCACTGTTACGGAAGTATTAAGAACATGCTCCTGCCACATAATCCCGAAAAGAGCGCTTCTAACAGTGCTCGCAAAATCCCCTGTTATAAATAAATTCCTTATCACCAGATACTCATACGGTAAAGCCCCAACTATCCAGAGAACAATAAAAACCGTTAAGGTCTTGACTGATATATCTTTTCTTAGCACTTTGAACAAAATAAAAATCAAATAACATAAAAGTGGAAACACACCCCAAAGATGATTAGCTATCGACAATCCATTTAACAAGCCGAGCAAATAAAGATACCCTGTTTTTTTGCTCTTAAAGTACAGCAGCAATATAATCAGCTCGGTAAAAAGCTGCGCGGCATACAAAGTATATACTTCGGCTAATACAGCGTTCTGCCAGAATGTCCACGAAACCGCTAAAGTAATAGCACCAATCAAGGCGGGCCAAAGCCGTTCCAGCCATAACCGCAACAGCAGAAAAAGATTGGCAACCGCGACCGCTCCGAAAACCGCTGATATCATATTTATCCGCCAGGCCAATTCGCCAACGGGTATCAGCTTAACCGACATACCAATCAGGATATAAAGCGGATGGGCCAGCGCTATCCCAAGATTGCCCTGCATATCATTTTGCCAGATGCGATATACAAACAGGCCGCTGTCCTGCCATAAAACAGTAGGCGCACAGGTAAAACCGTACAGGACAAGAGCACCTGCCAGCACAAACAGATACTGAAATAAAATGTTTTTCTTTTTACTGTTTGGTTCCAAAACTTATATCGCCGACCTCGAACCGCTGTCTTGACACATTGCAAACATCATTTATAATCTTCTAAAACGATTAATGAGTCAATATTAAGAAGAAACCCTATGACAGATAAAAATAACAACGTAACACAAATCTCGGAGTCTCAAAACCCTGCACAAAACCGCAAAGATTCAAAAAAACCGCTTCTTTTCATCGCTCTTGTCTTTATCTCGCTGGTTGTTATTGTTTTCACTACCCAGAAAAAAGACCCTATAGGCTGGGTCAGAAATTATCAGGACGCTGTTGACCTGGCTCGAAAAACAAACAAACCGCTTCTTCTGGTTTTTTATAAACCCAATGCTCCAATGTTCACTGCCGCTTCAGATGATACTTACATAAATCCTAAAGTAAAAAAATTCGTCGAAGCTAATTTTGTGCCGGTATTAATCAATGTCCTTGACCGACCTGACCTGGTGGAACAATTTGGTATTAATTACTACCCCACTCATTACGTCAAACAACCGGATAACGATGAATTATTCGGTCCGCGTCTCGGCTATGATCCGCCTGAACTTTTTATCGAAAAAATGCAAAACCTGCTCGATGAAATGAACAAAAAATCGTAGCACGAGCTTCCAGCCCGTGTTAATTTATCTCTACTTATTCTGCTTATACCACTCTATCGTCTTTTTCAGGCCTTCATCGAATGATGTTTTAGCTTCCAATCCAAAATACTTCTTTGCCTTTGTTGTATCTAAGCAGCGGCGAGGCTGACCATCCGGCTGTGATGTATCCCATCTTATCTGGCCTGTAAAACCGGTCAGCTTAACTATCTTTTCAACCAGGTCTTTAATCGTAATCTCAAAACCTGAGCCGATGTTTACCGCTTCCGAGTCGTTATAAAATTCCGTAGCTAAAAGTATCCCCTCCGCTGCGTCCTCGGCGTAAATAAACTCCCTCGACGCCGCCCCCGTTCCCCAGCATTCTATGTAATCTCTGCCTTGGTCAATCGCGTCAATACATTTCTTTATCAAAGCCGGTATAACATGACTGCTCGCCGGATTAAAGTTATCTCGTGGCCCATATAAATTGACAGGCAGAAGAAATATCGAATTAAATCCGTATTCCGCACGATACGCCTGAGACTGTACCAGCAGCATCTTCTTAGCCAAACCGTAAGGAGCATTTGTTTCTTCAGGATACCCGTTCCATATATCTTCTTCCTTAAAAGGCACCGGCGTAAATTTCGGATACGCACAAACCGTACCGATAGCCACGAATTTTCCAATGCCCCTTAGCCGAGCTTCCTCTATCAACTGAACACCCATCATCAAATTTTTATAGAAAAACTCACCCGGATGTTCCCGATTAGCTCCTATCCCCCCCACTACTGCAGCGAGATGTATAACAACATCAGGCTGTATCTTGTCATACATACGCTTTATATCTTCAAGTTTAACTAAATCATATTCTTCTATGGTAGGAACAAGAATATTCTTACAACCTCGCTTGTGAAGCTTTTCAGTAACATAACTTCCGAGAAATCCTGCCCCGCCTGTTACACATATTCGTCGATTTTCAAAATATCCGCTCATTACTAATCCCCGGTATTATCTCTGATCAATTTCTCTCTTTCAGCTATCTTCATATCAGCATCTGTCATCATTTTAGCTAAATCTTTGAATTTCACTTTTGGTTCCCAGCCAAGAACCTTCTTCGCCTTGCTGGGGTCGCCATTTAACAAATCAACTTCAGTAGGTCTGAAATACCGCGGGTCTATCTCAACATACTTTTTCCAGTCCATATCAAGATAACCAAACACCTCGTCAAGAAACTGCCTGACTGAATACATTTCGCCGGTCGCTATCACATAATCGTCAGGCTTATCCTGTTGAAGTATCAGCCACATTGCTTCCACATAATCGCCGGCAAAACCCCAGTCTCTTTTCGCATCAATATTACCCAGATACAGCTTATCCTGAAGGCCAAGTTTAATCCTCGTCGCCGCTCTTGTGATTTTCCTTGTTACAAATGTCTCACCTCGCCTCGGCGACTCATGATTAAAAAGTATCCCGTTACACGCAAAAATATCATAAGCCTCTCGGTAATTAATTGTCTGCCAGTAGCTGTAAACCTTCGCACAACCGTAAGGACTCCTCGGATAAAATGGTGTTTTTTCACTCTGAGGTGTCTCAACCACTTTGCCGTACATTTCGCTGCTCGATGCTTGATAGTATCTCGGCTTGTTCTTCATTGACCTCACCGCTTCTAAAAGCCTAAGCGTACCCAGAGCATCAACGTTCGCCGTATAAATCGGCATATCAAAACTTACCCGGACGTGGCTTTGCGCACCAAGATTGTATATCTCATTAGGCTTTACCTCGTCCATAATATGAGCAAGATTGCTGCCGTCGGTAAGGTCGCCATACATCAATTTCAAAGGTGGGTCTTTATGAGGATCCTGGTAAAGATGGTCAATCCTGCCGGTATGAAAAGATGAGCTCCTTCTTATAATACCCCATACACGATAGCCTTTTTTCAAAAGAAATTCCGCAAGATACGAACCATCCTGGCCGGTAATACCGGTAATAAGAGCTTTCTTCATTTTCTATCTGTCCCTTTTATCAAAATAAAAGTAACAATTAAGATTAATCCGCCACAGGCGGATTAATTGAATTACGCTATGAGATTAGACTCCGTCCCTGTCGGTTGCAATAAAAACTTATAAAAACTCCACCAATGGCAATTTCTGCCCTTGAAACTAAGTAACCGAGCCTACTCCGCCGAAGCAACCGCTTCGGCTGCGAAGGCCGGATAGGCCGTTTGAACTCAGGTAAGTTTTAATGCCATAAGTATCGACAATAAAAGGACATAACTTTAACCTTGCCAACCCGTATTCCACCAGCCAAAACACTGTTTTGACCGATTTTATACGATTCTTGAGACCGATAAGTTCAGACAAATCCACATACCCAAAACCGCTCTTATAACAAATAAAATACTGTTTTTCTATGCTCATAAACAGCCCCGATAATATCACCTTTTTTAGTATAAATAAGCATTGGAAATAGCTGAATCTATTAGAAATGAACCTAAACGTGAATAGTTGGTGTCTAAACCTAAAATTCAATTCCCTTCCTGGCTTTAACACCACAATCATAGGGGTGTTTTACGCACTTTATCTCAGAAACAAGGTCGGCAAGGCCTTTTAACCGTTCATCCGCCCCCCTGCCTGTCATTACAATTTCTACACGATTGTCTTTTTTATCTATTAATCTCCTGATATCCTCTGTCGCCGCAAGACCCTTTGATACACAATACACTATCTCATCAAGAATTATAACATCATACTCACCATTGCCCGCCGCTTCGGCCAGTTCCTGTAAAGCCTTCTTTATTAATAACCTGGTCTTACTAACCGCCCGCTCATCCGCTGGGGACTTTATCATATCCCATTGGCAATCGAGAGCTTCTATCTTAATATCGATTCCCCATTTCTTAATGGCGGTACGTTCACCCGAATTTAATGACGGTGGTTTTAGAAACTGATAGATCAGAACCTTATGTCCACACCCCGCCGCTCTCAACGCCAGCCCAAAGGCGGCTGTCGTCTTGCCCTTGCCATCACCTGTATAAATTTGTACTAATCCCTTTTCGAGCATGGCGATATAAAAAAGAAATAAGAGTATTCAAAGTTATAATTTGCTTCAGTTGCCGCTTTGGAAATAACCAGGTCCGCGTATCTCAATATTTTTGACCTCATCGGTAACAAGGTCATATTCAATCCCGTCAAACAGAACTCCGTTAAAGTACGCGGGCATTGCATCACTGCCTTTTGCTATTATTATTGATTTGCGGTCGTTATAGACAAGCTCACTGCCCTCGAACACTTTATCTTCATCTTCAAAACTGATTCCTTCACTGGCTGTCAGCGCCCAGAGCCTGTAATGTCCGCGGACAGTCTCGACCAGGTCGGCTTCTATACGTCCTGCCGTCATACTGACCTGCTGCTGCTCGTGTTTAACAATCGGGAAATAATCTATATAAAGCCGCCCCTGCTCGTTGTAGGCAATTATTTTTTCCCGTTCAAGCTCATAACTGAGCTTATCGAAATCCCGCACAATCGCATAACAAGGCCTTTGAAGACTGAACTTACCCACATCTTCGCCTAGCTGGGGTATCTTTGAATTATCAACTTTAACCACTCCCGAACCGAAAGCCGTAAACATTCGGCCCTTTGTATCGTATTCAAATTTTGGACATTTCAACTCGATGCCTGTAATAAAATCTTTGCCCACTTTTTTCACACTTGAAAGCCTTGCCATCTGCCGGATATCACTCAAAACAGTTATTTTTTCAATACTTGTCCGCCGGCCGTTTGGCGGAGCCGTCGTCCTTTTATCAGAACCGGCCTGTTTAGCTAAATCAACCAACAATCTGTCGCCGCTTAAAGAATACTCCTGCAGCATGCCTTCCTCAAACCTGACCATTTTGCAGACGCAGTTACCCTCAAATGAAACATGGTTGCTCTTGTCCGAGAATTTTGCCCTTTTGTTCGACATAACTGTAACAGGTGTCACCATATCCGAGTCGTCACTTAAAATGTCACTGACATAAAACTGCAATATTGATCTGCCATCCGCCACTGCTTCCGATGCCAGTGTGCTGTAATCAATCTGGTCTGCAATAAAGAAAGTTCTACCCTCGGACTGCTCGGCTTTTTTATCCAGGTCCCATTTATCTTTTCTTCTTTCGGAAAATAATTTCTCCGCTCTGCTGACATCCTCGGTCTGCTGCGGAACAATCACAATTCCTGCATCACAGCTTACGGCAATCTCAACCATATCATCCGGTATACTCGCCGCGGCGGAGTCCCGATTTATCGGGACAGCAGGGTCAGCAAATGTCTCAAAATTCCGTTCATTCGCATCAGCATCGGACTCTTTGGCAATATTCGCCTCGGTTATATTTTCTTCCGAACCATTAACAGATGAATCTTTCCATAAGATATCACTTATGCTTAGCTGATTAGCCAATATAATCTCATCAACAGTCTCAATACTCACATTGTTGCCAAAAATACATTTATACATTTGGCCTTTTTCCCGGGATGCCTGTGCAGGTGTCGAATCAGTCCCTTTCTCTTCAACTTTATCTCTGGTCAAAGAATAATCCTTTGAGGAGCGTAACTCCATTTGTTGTATCTCTTCAATCCGCAAAAACGCCAGTCTTTTGTTCTGCTGGTCGTAAACCAGCTCAAGACCCCTGCCTTTGACAATCGCGTTGTCCGAAACAAAGCGAATCGGCCCGGCCGTGGAAAACCGGCTCTTCTCACTGAAAAAACTCAGGTCATCAAGATAAACAAAGCTCTCTCTGATATCACTGCCGGGTTTCGGAACGATATGTGCTTTGACATTACCGATAAGTGTAGCGTCTTTCGGAGTGGGAGGATTAACTTCGGATTCCAGCAATACAAATCCCTTGTCCGCTGTAACATAGCAGGTCAATTCCGGCCTGTAGATATTCATATAAGGTTTTTCAATCTCCCACTGACTGCCTTCTTCGTGCAGGAGTTTTTCAAAACCAAACTCTCTTTCGAGGCGCTTGGTCTTTGGATCCAGTGTACTGAAGCGTGCCATCTCAAGCTGACCTATCCCGACAGGCCCGACTTTTTTTACTCCTTCTTCAGGTAACTGTTCAACCTCGGCTATTTCTCCTCTAATTACCGGTTCCCCTTCGATTTGTATATGGGGTGTTTCGGAAAATCGGTTATAAAGAAAGTAGACACCAAAGACAATCAGTAAAGCTAAGGCACCTATCTTTAATTTTCGCCATTTATCTTCCATAATAACTCCGGTTACTTACCTAAAGTAAATATCTTTCCATCAAACCATCCCATTTGCCGCAGCCTTTAAGTATATATTCTATCACCTCGCGCACAGCACCGGCACCGCCGCTGCGGCTGGTTACATAATCAGCATATTCTTTTACTTCGTCGACGGCATTGGCCGCCGCCGCCGCAAAACCGACATATTTCATTACCGGCAAATCCGGCAAATCATCTCCAACATACGCGGCATTGTGAGCGGCCAAATTCTCCTGCTCTAAAATTTCCTTCAAACGAGGTAACTTATCATAACAATCCGTCAGGCAATAATCCACATCAAGCTGTTCAGCCCGCCGGCTTGTCGGCTCTGAAGGCCTGCCGCTCAAAAACGCAACCTTCAATCCAACCCTTTTCCACATCCTGATACCATGCCCGTCCAGCGTATTGAAAATCTTGCTTTCAGTCCCGTTATCGTGCATGAACAGTCCGCCGTCGGTCAATACACCGTCAACGTCCAGCACTAAAATCTTTATCTCGTTAAGTTCGAGCTTCCTTTTCGTGCTCATCAACCCACCACCTTAAGCATAACGATATCCTGTACATCAATCAGTCCTAAGGGTTTGTCTCCATCATCCACAACAGGCAATTCATCTATCCTGTATTTATGAAATATCGCCGTTGCTTCGGCGGCAAGGGCATTCGATTTTATTCTCTTGCAGTTCGAGGTCATAATGTCACCGGCTTTAAACTTAAGCACCTCAGCACCTTTAATTGTTAAGAGCCTCCTCAAATCGGCGTCGGTAATAATACCTGCAAGTTTGCCGTCCTCATCCACTATCATTACCGCACCGTGACGTTTGACCTCATTGGTATCTTCGAGCATCTGCTCAATCGTATCCGACATCCGAGCCAACGCCAGTTTCTCACCGGGCCTGAACATCATCGACTGCTCCACCGTCATAAGTTTTGTGCCGAGCGAGCCGCCAGGATGGAAACGAACATAATCTTCAACACTGAAATTCTTCGCCTTCATTAAAGTCAGCGCAAGCGCATCTCCTATCGCAAGCATACAAGTCGTGGAAACACTCGGCGCCACCCCCAAAGGACAAGCCTCTGATTGTTCGCCCATACATAAAATCACGTCGCTGTATTCACCGAGGGTCGAGCCTTCGTCACTGGTTATTGATATCAGCTTAATGTCTCTTTGTTTAACGATGTTTATCAGCCTGATTATTTCGTCGGTCTCTCCGCCGTAACTTAGCACTATAATAATATCACCTTCTCTGATTCTGCCCAAATCTCCGTGTACCGCTTCAGCCGGATGAAGAAAATGGCTTGGCGTGCCTGTCGATGCCAGTGTAGCGCTTATCTTTTGACCGATTATTCCGGCTTTACCTATACCGCTCACTATAACCGAGCCTTTACAGTTATAAAGCAACTCAAGTGCTTTACTGAATTGGCCGGCGACCATACACTTCATAGCTTTAACCGCCTCGGCTTCGGTGTTTATAACTTCTTTGGCGTATTCAAGGTCAAATTTCAACTTACTGTTGCTCCTGAATAACTGGGCATTTTATATAGAATGACATCATCCTAAAGTTTTACTTCGGTGCCACGTTCATTTTTACAAACAAATTTATGTTTATCGCTTACGTAATTCGGCTCGGAATGAATGATAACCTTCTCTTCTCTAATCTGCTCGATTTGAGCCAGCGACGCTCGTTTTTCATTTTGCAGGTAGTCCGCGACTTCAGGCGAAACAAAAAGCTCAATCACTTTGATATTCTTCTTGGACGCGGCAAGGTTCAGCATTCTTATAAGCTCGATTGATACCGACTCATGACTTTTCACAAAACCGCTTCCACCGCACTGAGGACAAGCCAGATACGTGCTTGACTGAAGGGAAGGTCTCATCCTCTGGCGAGTCATCTCTACAATTCCGAATCTGCTTATTCTGAGAATCCTCGTCCTCGCCCTGTCTGGTTTGACCGCTGCTCTGAACACCCTTTCCACCTGTACTCGATGCTTGTTGCTGCGCATATCGATAAAGTCACAAATAATCAATCCGCCAAGGTCGCGAAGCCGTAATTGTCTTGCTATTTCCTCGGCTGCCTTGAGATTTGTCTTAAACGCCGTCTCTTCGGCGCTTTTTTGTTTGCGGAACTTGCCGCTGTTCACATCTATCGCCACCAGAGCCTCAGTCTGCTCGATAATTATAGAGCCGCCGCTTTTAAGAGGTACGGTGCGAGACTGGACGTTGGCTATCTCTTCCTCAATGCCGTATTTGTGAAACAACGGCACCTTGTTGTCATAATATACTACGCGATTTCTGAGCCTCGGAGTTGCTATCGTTAGAAATTCTCTTATCTTACGGGTCATAGGTTCATAATCGCAGATAATTCTCTCAATTTTACTCGTGAAGGTATCTCTCAATGTGCGAATCACCAAATCCGATTCGCGGTACAGCTCACATGGTGCCTTTTCGTTTTTGATTCGTTTCTGAATAGCCGCCCATAATCTTCTAAGATAGCGAAGGTCGTTCTGCAAATCCCTTTTGCTACAGCCCTCCCCCGCTGTACGGATGATAAAGCCCTGTCCTTTGGGAGGGTTGCTCTCTTCAAGTATCACCCTTAGTCTCTGGCGCTCCTCTTCATTCTCTATTTTATGTGAAACTCCGTGCTTGTGCATCCACGGCATCATTACAAGATACTTGCCTGGTAGTGAAATATACGTTGTCAGTGTCGGCCCTTTTGTGTTGATTCCTTCTTTGGTAACCTGCACCAAAAGCTCATTGCCTTTTTTAAGACACTTTTGAATGGGCATTCTTTCCTTGAGTGATTTCCTCTTGCCTATTGCTTCGGTATCGTCTCCGTCTGATTCGGAAAAATACCGGGGGTGGAGGTCACTAACGTGAAGAAAGCCGTTCCTGCCCATCCCGAAATCTATGAACGCCGCCTGGATACCCGACTCAATATTAACAACCTTGCCCTTATAAATATTCCCCACATGGCTGCCAAGACTGGTACGCTGGAGGTAAAGCTCCTCCAATATATCGTTCTCAACAACCGCTATCCGGCATTCTTCGCTCTCAGCCACGTTTATAAGCATTTCTCTTGCCATATATTACACCTTATATTTAGTCCCACACCTGTCCTGTGTCCCGATTTATCGGGTTCGAAGGGTCTAAGTGGGATTCTCTATATGATTTTCCTTACTGCCAAATTATTTTCAAACGCTTAACCGGCCCAGCCAATTGTTCCATCTTAAGCCCAAGCAGACCAAGAATCTCATCGACTCTTATTGTACCTGCCGGCCCGAATATACAATCAATTATTATTTTATTATCCTTTTGCTCTAAAGATTTCAAATAACTTCTTATTTCAACCTCTTTGCCTTTGCTCTTTGTATTTGCTTGCCTTTTTACTTTCACGCTGTCTTTATTCAGCAAATCCCTGATTCGCTCATCTAACTCCTTCTCGTTCTCCTGATTAATATCTATCCGGTAAGCTACAGCTCCCTTACCAAATACTCGGTTGTCGGTTAATATCTCTGCACTTAAAAGCTCGACACCATCCGTCATTTGGCTTTTGAGCTTCTTCAAAATATCTTCGCAATCAGCCTCATCGCCGTTTGCATTTACCTTAACACAAAGCAGCTCGTCTTCCGACTCGACGCCGACGTTTCTGGGCAAAGGCAGAGACAGCTTCGGGCGGGGATTAAACCCTCTACTGTAATAAAGTTCCATATCTGCCCGAACACAGGCACGCTGAAAAAATCTCAGCGTCTGGCTGTGCGACAGAAAACGCATATCGCCGAATATCCGGAACCTTACGGCAATCGTAATAATCCTGCCGCTATCGCCTATAAACATTTCTCCTTAAGTTAACGGTTTATCGATTAAAACGCCTCCGGCATTACTTTTCTGGCGGCATCCCTCAGGTAAGAGGATATCTGCCGTTCAGAGTTCATACCAAGCACTTTTCTGGCTACACTGTTACAATCTTCTATTGTCACCGAGCGTATTATCTGTTTAATCTCAGGAATCATAGGCGGCGCCAGCGAAAGAGTCCTGACACCAAGCCCCAGCATAAGCATCACCTGTTCTGGTTCCGAAGCGACCTCTCCGCAGACGCTCAAATCTATCTGAGATTTATGGGCATCCTGAATAACGGTACGAATCAGCCGCAGCACCGCAGGGTCAACTGATGAATACAGAGGCGAGACAAGCTCATTACTTCTGTCAACCGCAAGCGTATATTGTGTAAGGTCGTTGGTGCCGATACTGAAAAAATTCACGTCTCTTGCAAGGGTAGCCGCCATAAGGGCAGCGGACGGAGTCTCTATCATAATTCCAACCTCGATATCGCGGTTGTACGGTATTTTCTCTTCATCCAGGTCTTCCATAACATCGTGCAGTATCATCTTGGTCTGCATCAGCTCCTGAATGTTGGTAATAAGCGGGAACATTATTTTAACCTGTCCCAGAACCGATGCCCGCAAAATCGCTCGGAGCTGAGTCTTAAACAGCGTCAGATGTCGCAGGCAAAAACGTATAGAGCGTAATCCCAAAAATGGATTAGGCTCACGGACAAATCTTTTATGCTGGGTAAATTTATCAGCACCGAGGTCCATTGTCCTTATGATAACCGGTCTGTCATTAAACACCCTGACGGTCTCTGCGTATGCCTCGTAATGGTCCTCTTCAGAAGGCTCCACTTCCGAGCCAAGATACAGAAATTCGGTTCTGTACAACCCTATTCCCTCACCGCCTTTTTCAAGAATCATCTCAGCCTCATCCGGGAACTCTATATTACCAAACAGCTTGATTCGCTCACCGTCCCGGGTAACAGCCGGCTTTTCACGTATAGTTCCAAGTTTCTCCTCAAGCTCTAAAAATTCCTGTAAATAACCTTCATACTGCTTGATTGTCTCTTCATCGGGATTGGAAATAACTATTCCCCGGTTACCGTCTATAATGACCGTCTCTCCTCCGCTGACAGACTCGCTGAAATCCTCAAGACCAACCACCGCCGGAATCCCCAGACTCCTTGCAACAATTGCCGCGTGACTTGTCCTTCCGCCGGCATCCGAAGCCAGACCCTTGATAAATTCTTTATTAAAGCCTGCTGTCTGAGTGGGACTTAACTCACGGGCCACAACCGTAACTTCTTCAGTAAGATGCTCCAGGTCTTCACGTTTACTGCCGAGAAGCTGCTGCAGCAAACGTCTTTCGATATCGTGTATATCAGCGGCTCGCTCACTGATATACGGGTCGGGAACCTTGGCAAAATGAGCGGCAATTTCACGTAAAATAGTGGAAACCGCGTATTCAGCGGCTACGGATTCAGCCTGTATCAAATCCGAGATTCTCTTTCTCAGGCTCTTGTCACGAAGAAAACGAAGGTGAACGGCGAAAATATCTTTTATGTTGCGCTGTCCGGTCTTGTTTTGCTGTTTCTCCATCAGGGCAAGCTCATCGATTGCCCCTTTGAAGGCGTTGCGACTGCGCTGGACTTCTATCATCCGTTGTGAAGGATTTATCTTCCGCTGCGGAATCCGGTAATCTTCAGCATCGATAACAATACATTTAGCGATGCTTATACCATGTGAAACTGCTATGCCTTTTTTTATCTCCATTAATGACTGCTCTCACTTTTGCTGTTTTTTTCATCCGGTCCCGGCTCATCAAATTTCTTCACCTCGATTAGCTCGGTAAGAGCGTCAATCGCCTCCTTCGCATCATCACCTTCTGCGCAAATCCTCAGTTTCGTCCCGATTGTAGCTGCTAACATGCTCATTTGCATTATACTTTTACCGTCAACACTTGTCGGCCCGTTACTAACGGTTATATCGCAGTCGAACTTACTTGCAATATCAACAAATTGCATCGCCGGACGCATATGGAGCCCGTCTGCATTTTTTATCTCTACTTCTTTCTCATAAACACATTGTCCCAACTGCTCTTCCTCTGCCTGCATAACAACCTTCCCTTGCCGGCAATCATACAACTCTCATACCCGTTATCATTTACAGCGCAGGATTTTCGCCTGTTTCCCTGAACAAATCCTCTATGTATTCAGACGAATCTGCCTGACGCAAAAAATTTCTGAATTGTTCTTTCTGTAGATGGCCGACTATACACTCCATCGCCCTTAAATGCTTTTCAGGGTCATCTGTCGGGCTGATAAGAAGTATCACAGAATATACCGGCTGCTCATCAAGTGACTTAAAATCTATCTCTTCAGTGCTTAGTCCAACAGCGGCAACAGGCTCAGTAACCACCGGATGTTTCACATGAGGAATCGCTACTCCTTTACCGAGACCCGTGCTCGCTTCGTTTTCCCTTCGTATTATAGCACGGGTTATCTTTACAACATTATTTTTGCCTAACTTGCCTGCATTATCCAGTGACGCCACCAACTCGCCGATAACCTTATTACGGTCCGTCGATTTAAGCTTCGCAACAGTCGCTTCAAAGCAAACAAAATCAGCTAATTCCATCCATATTTCCTCAACAAAAAATGTAAGAACACTCCTGACGCACTAAAACATCCTTTACAACAAAACAAATAACTGTTACTGGCTGGGTATATGTTTGTTGTTACGTTCCTTTCCTTTCTTCTTTCTAAGCTGTCTCTCAAGTTTATGCACCGCCATGTCGATGCAGCTATAAGCATCTTCACCCTTTTTTGTAACCACAAAAACATTGCGGTGTTCACCGCGGGCGATAACCTCAACACTGACATTACCACCGTTGCCGCCATCGATAATCACCTCCACCTGATTGATGCTGTTGTAAAACCTCGGCAGTTTGGAAGTCTTTTCTTCTGCGTGGGCCCTAAGAGCCTCAGTAATTTCAATATGTTTTCCCGTAATTGTAAAAAGCAAAATCAGCCTCCTTAATAACAAAAAATTATCATTGTTCACTCGGCTCTGTTATTATCTGCTCGTTCTCTTCTTCGGGGTCGTCTTCAAAATCTGCCGATGTATCAGAAGATTCGGCCAATTTTATATTTTTATACCTGTCAAGATTTGTTGATGGAATTATCACGCCGGCGCTTATTATAAATCTCATAGCCTCTTCAATGGTCATATTCATTTCGATTGTGTCTTTCTTGGGAATCATTATCACAAAACCCGTAAAAGGTGTCGGCGATGTCGGAATCAAAACGGTCAAACATTCTCTTCTGATATATTCAGCTACATCCGTTAGACCTTCGCCTGTTACCAGCCCGAGAGACCAGATGCCCTTGCGTGGATACTGAATTGCAACAACACGCACAAACAGAGACTCCTGGGCATTCTGAACCAGTACGAAATCCGTAATCTGCTTAATGTAAGGATATACCCTCTTCAAAAACGGAAGGTTCATTATTAATTTTTCTATATATCGCCAAAGACCGCGACCAATCACGCTTGCTAAAATCATTCCGACAATGCAAACCGCAATAAGAGCGATTACAAATCCCGCTATAGAATGCCAGCCGTCAGTCCAAAGCTCGATTTTCTCGCCACGATAAGTTACATCTTCCCAGTTACCATCTTCAAACTGTACATCCAACCATGCTATGCTTTTATTAATGGGTTTGCTGATCTTGTCCTGGATGAAGTTGAAGCCCCAAACGAATATCCAGATGGTCAGAATAGTCGGCAATAATACCGCTAAACCGCGGAGAAAATAGCTTCTGAAACCACTTGTCAGGCGCATATCTTTAACAACAATCCTTTGCTGCAACAAAACTTCCAAAAAAGGCCATTTTTCAGCCTAAAAACGCTATACAAGCATAAACCTAAGGCCTTAACTATATTTGCATAAACTAACTCTCAACTTCGCTGTAGTCAACAGAAAAGTCTTTAGGTAAATGAGCTCCGCAAAGATGTATAACAATCCCCGGTAAAGAACCAAAAAGCCACAACGCACGATGAAATAATGCCAAATCATTCGCTTTCGTGGTGATGATATCTTTATCCAGACCCACTGAAACTGATACGAAGAAAAATATCAAAACTCCCTCCCAAACACCTATTCCACCTACACTTATCGGTATAACACCAACCATCCAGGCTATCGGGAAGAACACAAAATAATATTTGGCGGGACAATCTATGCCCAAATCCCTTCCAACTAACCACATCCCGATTATAAAAATACCCTGACAGGCAAAAGAAAGAAAATATGCAAAAATAAATGCAATCTTATGATTTCCGTAAATCAGCATCGCTCTGTGTATTCTTTTCAATATGATTAAACCTTTATGCCATAAGAAGAATAATGCCTTAAAAAGCAATCTTCTCCATTTTGCGTTAATTAAAAAGGCTGCAATAACTAATATAATCACCCCCAAAATTATCGCTCCAAGCCACCAGTAATTTTGTAGTACAGTAAATAAATCCTGTTTTTGTTCAACCTGTTCTGACGTGGCCGGTACCTGCCCTTTTATTGGTATAAAAAAATAGCAAATTCCAGCCATTAGTATCATACTTGTTACACCGACAAACCGGTCGACAAAAACACTCAGGGCAGCCTCGATTTTCTTATCGGTATGAGTGGTTACGTATCCAGCTCGAATAAAATCACCACCAACGGCACTTGGCAGGCAAATATTATAAAAAATACCTAAAAGATGCAGTCTGAACGCTACCCAATAGCTGATTTTTATCGATTGAACGCGCAATAATAAAAGCCATCTTGAAACAAATATTGCCTGGCTTGCCAGCCAGGTGCAAAAAGCTGCAAATATAATCAGCGGGCTAATATCTATAAGCCGCTTGGCTGTTTCTACAGGGTCTTGATTTCTAAACAGTAAATATAGTGCGCCGCCTGCTACCGCAAAACGCAGGATATAAGATATGAACTTACCTCTCTTTGACTTAAACAATAGCCTGTTCCTTATTGAAAAATACTTGTAGACGAAGATAATACACGTTAAATTAGCCAAATGCAAAGAAAATTAAAAACCATAAAAGGAAACAATACAATGTCTGCTGATAAAAAAGAAATCGAAAGCGGTACGAATTTCACACCAAAATTTGATGATAATGGTTTGATAACCGCAATTGCCCAGGACGTAAATACGACCGAAGTCCTAATGGTTGCTTATATGAATAAAGAGGCCCTCGATACTACTATCCGAACCGGCATAGCTACATACTACAGCCGCTCACGAAAAAAGCTCTGGAAAAAAGGGGAGCAATCAGGCCATATCCAGAAAGTGCGGCAGATACTCGTTGACTGCGACCAGGACTGCCTGATTCTGAAAGTGAGCGTTGATGCGGGCCAGTGTCACGTGGGATATCAATCCTGCTTCTACCGCGCTGTTAAAATAGAGAATTCCGAAAAATTGGAATTTATCGCCGAAAAAACCTATGACCCTGAGAGTGCCTATGGCGATTAACTAATTCAACATGCTCATATAAGCTATACTCTGATATAGACATAGCATTCCTTATGAATTTGCATCCGGGTATTATTTTATGAAAAATAATTAAATTTTCTTGACAGAAGTTTATAGTAACATAAAATGGTTATTATAGTCAGGTTTTTGTTTATTTACCTGGCAGAAGAGAGAGAGTTATGATGAAAAGTAAAATACCAAGTAGTCGGAAGGAGGCTATTCTAACACTATCCCTTATAACAATTTAAGTGTGGTATTTTTCTAAATCATCTAACGTGATTCATTTTTTCAATAAGAGGAGAGATAAAGATGTTCACGGCTTCTAAGATTGCAAAAGTATCATTATACACACTCATTATTCTTTTAACATTCATCGGTTCGTCGGTTTTGGCCGCAACCAGCCAGCAAAAGCAAACCGCTCTCGAATCAGGTCTGGAGTATCTTGCGCAACAACAGTATGGAGATGGCTCCTGGTATAGCAGCGCAGGAACCGGAGTATCAACAGGCCAATGCGTACAAGCCTTCCAAAACGCCGGATATTATGCTGGCACAGACGTTGTCTTAAACGAAACAAATTACGGTGATGTCGTCGGCAAAGGACTCAACTACCTTTTCTCAAGAACGCAAACCGTCAGTATTTCCCCTCAGACTTACGGCGACCCCGATATCAACGGTAATGGCTACGGTATAAAATTAATCCCGGGCGGCACTAACAGCAGAGACACACAATCAACAGGTATGTCACTAATGGCGATAATCGGCAGCGGAACTCCGGATGCTATTGTTACTACCGGTTCTATGGCGGGACGAACATACGCCGAAGTAGCACAGGATGTCGTTGATTACTTCGCTTTCGGTCAGGTCGAAAATGTCGCCGCCTATATGCGAGGCGGCTGGAGATACTGGGCAAATTATTCCGGCTCTACAGACCAATCCTGCACACCCTGGCCTATTATGGGCATGCTCGAAGCTGATTCATGGGGGCTTACAATACCGCAGTTCGTCCATTCCGAGCTGGATAATTTTATGAATTATATCCAAATGCCTGACGGCGGCGCAGCTTATATGGGAAACGGAAGTTTAGGCAGCAACGTTTATCGAACAGGTGCTTTATTGAGTGAACAATATTTCAATGGTTACACCGAAGACGATACCAAAGTGCAGATGGCACTGAGCTATATCAACAGCCGCTGGCAATACAGCGGTACTGATGGAAACTTTCAAAATCCAGGCGCACTATGGGCGGCATTCATGGGCCTGAAAGACATCATTGGAATCGATGACAACACCTGGATTCAAAACCTGCGCTCTGAGGGAATGCTCGATCCAGACGACGAATGGAACTGGTCACAAGATTACTGGGATTATCTCGTAAACTATCAATATGCTAACGGCTCCTGGGCAGGGGCTGTTTATTACGACAATATTTTAACAACAGCAATGTACTGTGATGTGCTTTCTTACTCCACACCGGAGCCTGCAACGCTTCTCATAATAAGTATCGGCTCTATTGTTGTGCTGAGAAAACGAAAACTATAAGTTTATATTACAGGGCTATTAGCCCAAAATTTAAAAAACATATATTTTTTAATCCGGTTTTTTCATAAGCTTAGAGATTTTCTGTACTTATAAATGTTAATTAAATTTAACTATTTTTTAACTTTACTTACTCAATAATTAACTTGACATTATCAAAAAAACTGCCACACTATTTTCGTTTGAAGGAAGATTATCGATGAGGGTACTATATGACCCGGATTTCAGCACATCAACTAACATTTCGTTAAATGCTTTTAGGGGATAATTCTAATACTATAAATTTTGGAGGAAACATTATGAAAAAGCTATCAATTACAATTTTATTTGTATTATTTGCAGCCTGTGCAGCACAAGGTGACGAACCGCAGCAAAGTACAACCGGCCCTGTACCTCCGGCAGCAGTAATAGAAAGAGACACACAAAAAGCCCTCGAAGAGCCTGTACCGGTACCAGTCGGAGTACAACACACAATCGCAGGAGTACCGGGTTATCTCTGGCGACATGGCTGCGGCCCAACTGCGGTAGGCATGGTAGTTGGTTACTACGACACGCACGGTTATGACGACCTGATCCCGGGCGATGCTAATACTCAAACCGCTTCTGTTAACCAGGCAATAGCGTCATCCGGCGCAGCTCCGCCTTATCTGCATTACGAAGATTATTCCTTGCCTATAGACAGCCCTCCGACACTTCAGCCAGATGCCTGGATAGCAAGGGGCTATTCACATACAGACGACTGTATCGCCGACTATATGGACACATCCAAAAGTACGCGAAGCAATTACTATGGATGGAGCTGGTCAAGCGACGTCTGCCCGGCTTTTACCGGCTATGTGAATCAGCAAAACTCAAGCCACTCCCCGGCTTGTACAGAATACCAATGGTCAACCGGAGCACTTACCTGGGCGGTATTAACCAATGAAATCGATAACAACAGACCTATGGTCTTTCTGGTTGACAGCGACGGCGATGGAAGTACCGACCATTTCGTTACCGTAGTCGGCTATGATGACAGCACACCCAAAAAATATGGATGCCTCGATACCTGGGCGCCCGCAGGTACTATCAGGTGGGAGCAATTCCGTGGAATGAGCTCATCTTACTCCTGGGGCATCTGGGGCGGATGGTCCTTCTCACTGGCCGCACCGCCATCACCACAATATGTCAAATGGGAGCAAAAACCAGACCTTAGTACCGCCGGAATGGACATAAGACTCGATAGAAACGACGGAATCCCAAGAATTATGGCTGATGATTTCCAGTGCACTACAACAGGCCGGATTACCGATGTTCACTTCTGGGGTTCATGGAAGTACGACGCGAAAGAAACTATTACAAGAATCCACCTCAGCATACACAGTGACGACCCTGTAGGTCCGGGAGGCACGGACCCTCAAAACACATACTCAAAACCAGACCTGTTACTTTGGGAAATGGATTTCTTTGATAACGATTTTAACGAAACGCTCTATTACGAACTGCCCGACCCGGACCACGAGTGGTGGTGGGACATACAGAATCAAATTGTATTTCCTACCGGTGATACTCAGGTTTGGAAGTACGACATCTACATCGACCCCTGTGAAGCATTCGTACAAGAAGGCACAGAAGCAGAGCCGATTGTTTACTGGCTCGATATTTATGTCGAGACAACCGGCGGCCCGCAGGAAAGCGACCCGGGCAAATTCGGCTGGAAAACTTCCGAAGAGCACTGGAACGATGATGCCGTACATGCTTCTAACTTTAGCCCGCCTTATGCATGGCAGGAGCTGAGATACCCGGTTGGTGTAGGACATCCATACGAAGGCGATTCTGTTGATATGGCCTTTGTAATTACTACCGACACCAATCAACCCGACGAACCAGGGCCGATTATTAAATGGGAACAAAAGCCCGACCTGACTGAAACCGGTATCGATGTCAACGCAACCGAACCGATGCTCCTCGCTGATGATTTTAATTGTAATACAACAGGTGATATTACAAAGATAGTTGTCTGGGGTTCATGGTTAAATGACGAACTGCCTGAAGGCGACCCCAATCTTGTAAGATTCACCTTAAGCATTCACAATGACATGCCGGTTGGTGATCCCTGTAATCCTGACCAGTGGAGCAAACCGAGAGATACCCTGTGGTACAAAGTTTTTGACCCGGGTATGTTCACTGCGGAAATTGAGCGTGAACAAATCGAGGAAGGCTGGATGGATCCACCTATAAACTACATCTTCCCCGCTGACACTGTGTGCTGGAAATACACGTTTACAATAGACCGCAATGAAACCTTCGAGCAGCTTGGTACACCGAATGAACCTATAATTTACTGGCTTGATGTTCAGGCCAAACCGTTCGCACCATACGCCAAGTTCGGCTGGAAAACATCCATCAACCATTGGAATGACGACGCCGTATGGGGCATGGGAATTGAGCCATACCCTGGCCCCTGGATGGAGCTTCGTTACCCGCCGACACACCAATTGTACCCTGATTCAATCGATTTGGCTTTTGCGATTTACACCGATACGAACGAACCTAATGAGCCGGAAGATTATTCTAAGCCGTTGATGGCGCACACGAAATGGTCTCAGCCTCCAATTGAAACCGACCCGGATTCGGAAGTACCATCTTATTGCGGCTGGGATGAGCTTTCTTATAAATTAGACCAGCAAAACTGGATTATGGTTGCCGATGATTTCCGCTGTCTTGGTACGATGCCTGTTACCAGCATTCATTGGTGGGGCTCATTCCTTGACTGGGAAGGAAATGAGCCTCCGTTACCGGAGCCAAACGCATGGCAAATTGGATTCTGGAGCAATATACCGGATCCAAATCCTTACAATCCTGATACCTTCAGTCGCCCTGATAAATTGCTGTGGCAAATTAAGGTTGACACTAACCAGACAGCAGAACCTTCGTTAATTTCTTATTGGAAATTTAACGAAGGGGCCGGAACAATCGCAGGCGATTCAGCAAACGGTAATAACGGCGCAATATCCGGTGCAACATGGACTACAGGAAAAGAAGGTACGGCTTTGTATTTCCACGGCGGCGGCCAATGGAATTCAGGCGGTGACGCAGTAGTAGTTCCTCATTCGGCAAGCCTGGATATTACAGTCCCATTCACCATCGAGGCCTGGATAAAAGCAACCGGCACCGATAAGTATCATGCAATCGTAGACAAGTTTGACGGTTCCGCAACTTTATCGTATGGATATACACTTTATCTTACGGATGGAAATCTCAGGCTTTCATTATACGGCGGAGCAACCGGTAACAAAGATTGCTCTGTGGTAAGTGTAGATCTTCGGGACAATCAATGGCATCATGTCGCCTCCACCTGGGACGGTATTGATATTAAACTTTACATTGACGGCACAGCTAAACCAACAAGCTGCTGGGGTTTAGGTTTGGGCCCTGCTTCAACAACCCATAATCTGGGTATCGGTAAAAGATTATACGGCTGGGGTGGTTATCTGCCTTTCGAGGGAAAAATCGACCAGGTTGCTATCTTCAATACAAACCTGAGCGGAGATACAATTAAACGACATTACCAAAAAGGTTTGTCAGGCTTCGGTTACGATATCGAAAAAATTGGTGATATCTATCAGCACAATCTGTATCTCGAGCCAAATGATTACTTCTGGCAGGACCAATACACCGAAGATACAAACGACAATGTCTTCTGGCTGAGCATCGCAGCAGTGTATCCTGATAACGTTACTGTGGGATTCCCCTGGGGTTGGCATACAAGACCATGGCACTGGATGGACGATGCTGTAAGGTTCCCATACAATGGGACGCTTGTGCCGGGTATAACTCTGGACCCATGTTCTATTGAGCCGATTAAAGACCCCTTGTACGAGGAAAGCTACGATTTGGCATTTGAGCTTAACACCGACCCGAATTACATCAAGTGGGAGCAGCTTTATACGGGTATTCGTCACTGGTTGCATTATGAAGATGTAAATTCGACCTTCAATATGCTGGACCCTGTTAACGAAAAACTCGTTGCAGATGACTGGCAATGCCTGAAACGTACTCCAATTACAGCAATCGTCTGGTGGGGTTCGTACTTAGGCTACAATTACCAGGCATGCGGCGATACGTTTATGCAGTTACCGGTAAAGCCCGACAGGTTTAAATTGACCTTCTGGACAGACGTACCGGCAGGCGCCGACCCCTGTTATACCTACAGCCACCCTGGCGAAGAAATCTGGGAGTACACCACCGACGATGTCGATGAGGTTCTCGTCGGCTTCGATAAACACCCGCACCCTGCTCACGGAGGTACTTCTCCTTATTCTACAGAGCCGGTATTCAGGTATTCGGTAAGACTGCCCGAAGAAAACTGGTTCAAGCAGCCGAATTATAACGAGGTCTTCTGGCTGAGCGTCCAGGCCATTTATGAAGCCGCAGATCCGCCATACCTCTGGGGCTGGACGAATCATGACCACGTCTTTAACGATGACGCCGTCCAGGGTTACCGGGATATGGGCGAATTAAAATGGATAGAACTCTACGACCAAACCGGAAAAAGTGAGGATATGTCTTTCATGCTGTTCACTGACTCGAATGAATGCTCAGACTGTGCCAATTACAATCTTGACGCGAATGTCAACTTCCTCGATTACGCTGAATTTGCTATAAACTGGTTCTGGTCAGGTTCTGCCGGCGGCTATAACAACGGCGACCTCGACTGCGACGGAGATGTCGATTTGGCCGACCTTGATATCTTCTGCCAGCAATGGCTTACTTATTGTCCGTAAATACTTAAAGTTTTACTCATACGACAAGGCTGGGAGCAATTATCCCAGCCTTGTTTTTTGCGCAAATACTGACAAAAAATATTTTTCCCGATATACTAATATGACCTTTTAGTTGTCATATTAATGTACGACCGATTGCAATCGTTAAAAATTAGAATTCGTCGCCGAAAAGATATATGACACTGAACAGGCTTACGGTAAATAACTTCAAGATACCATCTACCCCATATTAGATTCGAGCCATTCTATCGCTCCGGGGGTGCTATCCCACGCAATCATCAGCTCCTCCGAACAGATTACCGCCTCATCTTCTAAACCAAGACCGTAGCTTGAAGGCATTGTAACAGGTAGAACCTCATCCCCAACCAGATACATGGGAACATACTTGTTTACCTCCAAAGCTTCTTTGAGATACTTTCGAGCAATTTTCGTATCTCCTTTTTCCCTGAAACTCAAAAGTGCCTTTGTATAGCGCCATATAGCCAGGTACTTATCATCCTTGTATTCATTCAGCAATTCAGCCGCTTCAGTATCGGCATTTGTCTCGATCAGTAACGTCAAAAGCTCGTGCCGGGCACCTTGATTATCCGAAGGATTTAGGCGAAGCAATTGCCGGTAATTCTCTTTGGCTTCTTTAGTTCTGCCTGCCTCTCGCAGGCATTGAGCCAGACCAAGCCTGGCACGCATATAAGGACGTGTCTCCAAAATACTCCAGAAATTGCCCGTTTCCTTTTTAAATAAATCCTTACCCAATACCTTTTCACCCGCTGAAACACCCTTCGAGTAAAGCTCTACAGCCTTGTCTATATCACCGGTACGCTCGGCAAGGGCTACGTAAGCATCGGCACAATCCGGACATATCTCCTGCGCCTTTCGTATAAGCTGAAGCTGTTTCCTTCCCCTGACCTCGAATGCTTCATAAATAAGGTCCTGCGCCTTTTCCAAAGGTGTCGCCGCCTCCTGATGAGGAACTTCCCTGCCCACAATATTTTCATTGATGAAAGCCTGCATCTCTTCCATATTCTCGAATTCATACTCGTCTAAAATACGCTGAATATCCCGTTGAGTCCGCTCCATAGCCCTGAAATCCACTATTTGTCTTTCCGGTTTGGACTTCTTTGTCGTATCCTCCCCGGATTCCAGCAGTTCCGGCAGCGCCAACACGAATTCCATCTGCCCGGCAGCGGTATCAGCTTTCTTGCGCCAGCGACCGCTGTCTATTTCATCTTCGCTGCTCTGTGCCAGCGCACGCAGCAAACCTTCCATATAAGCAAGTATGTCCGGGCCGGGCCGGCTATGCTTTCCATTCGACCTCCAGCACACCGCTGCCGGATAAGCAAACTCCCCGGCAACAGGCAGCTTGTAATCTTCCCAGATATCACTGTCCTCAATCGGCAATCCTTCAATTGGCCCAAATAATACCGTCCAGTGTGAATCATAATCTATGTCGGTAATATCTGTCAGCCCCAGCATCCTTTCAAAATGCTCTCGCGAATCATAGAAACCAACACCATAAACTCCCAATCCAGAACCAACAACAGAAAGAAAACGCAGTGATGCCCCGGCAAACGGAGATTCCACCTCTATCAAATCCTCGCTTAATAAATACTCCCACGGCGCAGCGTTATAAAACTCGGCGGCAGCATCCGCAAACGACCTCATAAGCTCTACAGTAATCCCCTTAGCATCCAGACATCCGGGTATATCACGTCCACCGCCTATATCATCCCCCATTTGTTTGATTACTTCGTCTAAAGTAAACAACTTATTTCTATGTTCAACCTTAATACCTGCTTCTGCAAGCAGACCGCTTAAATGTTCCGCTAAAGCCGAATCCCTTACCTCAATTTTCGCAGGCCTGTAACCCGCAAGCTTTTCATCGCAGGCGAAGTTTACCAGGCTGTTCAAGGCCATTTCAAAGCTCTTTTCCTGCGGTGGACACGGATCTGTGGTGTGAATCAACCTTGTCTTGAGGCTTATCCAGCCGCCAACCCAGGGGCGGTACGGCTTTTCGTCCTCATTTTCAACCCATAAAGGCAGCTTGATAAGTCCCCCCTGCCACGTCTCTTTCGGATGCTGCGGAAGCCGCTTGAGCCGTTCTATTTGCAGATTCATCTTTTTTCCCTTCCTTGGTTATAGATAGTACTTTTTACGGACTTTAACACATATCCTATTACAGTCAGCCGGTTTGTCAAAAAAATCTTCTGCAATTTCCCAAAAAATAAATCTTCCCGACAAAATTCTATACTAAAATAACATTATCAGTTGTCAGATAACGAAAGAAGGTTCCTCTAAAATCGGGCCTCTCATTGTCGTGCCGGTTTCAACAAAACGCGGAGATGGCACCGCCTGGCAAGCCAAATGTATCGTACAATTCAGGCAAATCGATGGGAAAACTTCCTGCGTGATTCATGGACCGCAGGGCTTGCCGGTACAATTACAATAGCGCATACGAACGTCACTGAATACATTAAAAAATAGAAGGCCGTCCAATCTAAAAACCAAAGCCGGGCAAAATCCACTCGGCTTTTTTTATACCAAAACCAGAGGATATTGCTCTACATTCCGAACTTGTTTTTATGTGGCTGAACAGCCTGTTAAATAGTATGATACTAACCAACAAATAACAACGAATAACAAAATCAGAAAAAATGGAGAATCTTAAATGAACAACTTATTCAGAAAATTACAAAGACCGGTTTTTATCGCATTAATGACCATTTCGATTTTGGTGGCCGCCGCTAACATAGCTTCCTGTGCACCGGAAAAAGAATACTCAGCTTATTTGTTCGCCTATTTCACCGGCAATGGACCGGGGCAGGAGCAGATACATTTCGCCATAAGCGAGGATGGATTCAACTATAAAGCCCTGAACAACAATAAACCGATTATAGACTCCAAAGACATCAGCACCTCAGGCGGCGTCCGTGACCCGCACATCCTGCGATGTGCCGACGGTAAAACCTTCTATATGGTCGTAACCGACCTGTATGTTCCGAAGATGGGCTGGAGAAACTATGCGATGGTTATGCTGAAATCAACCGATCTGATCAACTGGACTTCATCGGCAGTGAACATTCCCGAAACCTATCCCCAAAAGTTTGGTAAGGTTTCTCGTGTATGGGCGCCGCAAACCATCTACGATGAAAAAACGGGCAAATATATGGTCTATTTCTCTATGAAACAAGGTGATGACCCTGATAAAATCTATTACGCTTATGCCAACGAACATTTCACCGGATTCGAAGCCGCGCCAAAACAGCTTTATTTCCCGCCTGCTGAAAGTAATACCAAAGCCTGTATCGACGGCGACATCATCTATAAGGACGGCAGGTACTACCTGTTTCACAAAGCCGAGGACGGCGACCCGGGTATCAAACTGGCGATTTCCGATAAGCTGACGGAAGGATACAAGCTCCACAGCGACCGGCGGATAGACCGGTCACGTGATAGGGTGGAAGGTTCCTGTATATTCAAGCTCAATAACAGCGACGACTGGATTCTGATGTATGACGTTTATACGAGAGGGCGTTATCAGTTCACCCGCAGTTCGGATTTATTACACTTCGAAGTGATTGATAATGAAATCACAATGGACTTTCATCCGCGTCACGGAACCGTGGTACCGATTACCAACAAAGAGCTGATGCGTCTGGTGAACAAGTGGGGCACGCTGGAGAATCTTTCGTTTAAAGCGACCAGTGAATCGGTAAAGACACGCAATGTTGCGATCGACAGGGAAAAAGGAACAATTCGCCTGTCGGTCAAACGCGGAACGGATTTGACCAGGCTGGACCCGAAATTCGAGGCCTCTGCCGGCGCAAACATCACACCAAAAGGCAAACAGGATTTCTCCAAAGGCCCGGTCGAATATTCCATCGACATCGCTGAACAAAAGCCTATTGTCCTTAAAGTAACAGCAACCGAGGACCATAATCCGGTACTCGATGGCTACTACGCCGACCCTGACATTATCTATTCCGAAAAAACCGCAAAGTACTACATTTATCCCACCAGCGACGGCTTTACAAGCTGGTCGGGAACATACTTCAAGGCCTTCTCCTCCGACAACCTCGTTGACTGGAAAGACCAAGGCGTCATTCTCGACCTTAAAAAAGATGTAAGCTGGGCCGACCGCAATGCGTGGGCACCCTGCATCACCGAAAAGAAGATAGACGGCCAATACAAATACTTCTACTACTTCACCGCAGCTCAAAAAATCGGAGTTGCCGTTTCTGACAGTCCGACCGGGCCGTTCACCGACAGCGGCAAACCGCTCATTGATTCTTTCCCTCCGGGCGTCAACGGCGGCCAGCAAATCGACCCCGATGTTTTCACCGACCCGAAGACCAATAAAAGCTACCTTTACTGGGGCAATGGATACATGGCGGTCGCTGAATTGAATGACGATATGGTGTCTATCAATCAAAGCACAATCAGGGTCATAACTCCGGATCGCACCTTCCGTGAAGGGGCGCACGTCTTTTATCGCAATGGCAAATACTATATCCTCTGGTCGGAAGATGATACACGCAGTGAAAACTACCGAGTTCGTTATGCCATTGCTCCGACCCCGACCGGACCGCTGGATATACCTGCAGATAACCTCGTAATTGCAAAGGATGCAAAAGCCGGCATCTATGCCACCGGCCATAATTCTACAATCCAGGTCCCCGGTGAAGACGAATGGTACATCGTTTATCATCGCTTCACCTATCCTAAGGGAATCCGTATGGGTCGTTCAGCAGGCTATCATCGCGAAACCTGTATCGACAAGCTGACATTTGACGAATCCGGAAAAATTATCCGCGTCCAGCCGACGCTTGAAGGCATCGCCCCTATCATCTGCACAATGCCAATGGAAAAAGATATGGCGGCTTATCTGATGGTTTATTTCAGTGACTCAGACCACAGTCTGCACATGGCACTGAGTTCTGATGGTTACACTTTTACCGCCCTCAATGATAACAACCCGATCATAGAAGGTCATAAGATTGCAATGCAAAAAGGTATTCGCGACCCGCACATCACCCGCGGACCGGATGGCGCGTTTTATATGGCAATGACCGATTTGCATATATTCGCCCAACGAGCCGGCTACCGAGATACCCAGTGGGAGCGGGATGCGGCGAAATATGACTGGGGTAACAATCGCGGGTTTGTGCTGATGAAGTCGTTTGACCTGATAAACTGGACGCACAGTAACGTACTGCTGACTGAGGCCTTTTCTGAATTAAAAGAAATGGGCTGTGCCTGGGCTCCGCAGACAATCTACGACCCCGAGGCGGACAAGATGATGTTGTATTTTACCATGCGCATCGCCCACGGACGCACGAAACTGTATTATGCCTATACCGATAACGATTTTACGAAACTGACCACATTGCCGAAGCTGCTGTTTGAATATCCGAATCCGGAAATCCAGGTTCTCGATGCCGATATTACCCCCCTGCCGGATGGGCGTTATTGTATGATGTATGTCGCACAGGGAAGACCAGGCGGTATTAAGTTGGCCTTTTCCGACCATATCAACAAGGGCTATGAATACCAGTCGCAATGGATTGATGTCGAGCCGGGTGCCTGCGAAGCTCCAAATGTCTTCAAGCGTATCGGCAAAGACAAATGGGTGCTGATGTATGACATTTTCAGTATCAGGCCTCATAATTTTGGTTTTTGCCAAACCAGCGATTTTGTTACCTTCGAAGATCTTGGTCACTTTAATGAAGGCGTCATGAAAACGACCAATTTCTCTTCACCAAAGCACGGCGCAGTTATTCAACTCACCAAAGACCAAGCCGACCGCCTTGCCAATCACTGGGACCTGAAAAAATATTAGCACCTCACCTTGGAAATAAGCCGGTATTTGACAGTTTTATTTTTAAATGCAGAAATCACCGCGGAGACTTTTAATCTTAAAATCCTTGATGATTATACAACGATGTATTTTGCCGAATGCATTAAAAAATAGACCACTATCCAACTCTAAAACCAAAGCCGGGTGATTTTGCCCGGCTTTTTTTATACCCAAATCTATTACTTTGGTGTGTAATATACGAACGACGTTGTTTATCCGGCCGGATGTATGAAAGTTCTTGAAGACAGATTGTTGATTAAAAAGTTCAAAAACGGCGACTCCGATGCCCTGCGCGGGATTTACGACAAGTACAGACTCCAGCTTCTAAAACTGGGTGTTGTATTGACTAATGATGTATATATCGCCGAAGATTGCGTTCACGATGTCTTCCTGAGTTTTACCAAGTCGATTGGCCGGATGGAATTGCACGGCAGTCTAAAAAGTTATCTTGCTACGAGCGTTGTAAACCGGATTCGCAATATCAGGCGTAACACAGCCAGGCACAGAACATCGCAACTGAACGAAAACGACTGCACAGCCTCCAGTGAAAAAAGGCCTGAGCAATGGGCGATACTCAGCGAACAATTGAAGTTTCTAAGCTCAGCTATGGCTCAGTTACCGGATGAGCAACGCGAAGTAGTAGCCCTGAGAATAGAAAACAATATGGCCTACAAAAAGATAGCCATAATTCAGAGTGTTTCAGCTAACACAGTCAAAGGCCGTTATCGATATGGAATTGACAGACTGCGGTCGATTTTGAATGGAAAAATATGATTATGAAACGCGCGGATGATATAAAAAGGTTTTTCAAAAAAGCTGAGGTCGGCACAAACATCGATGCTGACGAGAAAATTCTAAACCAATTGCTCCAGGCCCATAAGCAAATATCAGAACACAGACACATTGAGCCTGAGCCAAATATATGGAGAATAATTATGAAAAGTAAAATAACAAAACTCGCCGCCGCTGCAACGATAGTAATCGCAGCAGTCATTGGCATTACTTTTATAGAACAATCCGTACCGACAGCCTATGCTCAGGTTTTGCAAGATGCAATTGATGCGGTATCTGATATATGGTCAGTACACATGAATGCTCGTATGCGTACATTACCGAGTGATAACTTTTCACTGATTGGCCTGGATTATGATTTTGTGCCTATTGAGATGTGGAAACAGACAGACGAAAACGGGCTGGTACGGTGGCGTGTAGAAAAACCCGGACGGGTTTTGCTTATGGATGGGCAAAGCACCACTATGTTAATACGCCCCAATCACGGGGTTATTAAAGAAGAAACCTGGCCTTTAGGCTGTTTTGACTCATGGATGGGCCGATTATTAAACGTAAGCGAGCTGTTGGACAGTGAGATGCAAAACGCGAAGGACAATCCGGACCGCCAAATTCATATCCAACACACGGACATTGAAGGCAGGGACAAGATTGTACTCGAGGTTGACGTAACAACCGACGTTGCTGAGAATGATTATCTTCGAAACCAGTTCATCTCGGACTCCGACCACCTGAAAGTTTACCGCTTTGATACAGAAACGAATTTATTGGAAAGTTTCCAGGTGTTCGTGTACACCAAAGATAATGATGTGCTGGTCTTTGAGGTCACGGACATCGAATACAATACAGAAATTCCCGGCAGCGTTTTCGCTCTCGACTTGCCGGAAGATATGATTTGGCACACGGAGCCGCAAATACTGCCGGATAATGAGAAATATGAAAACATGACACCAAAAGAGGTCGCCGCGGCTTTATTTCAGGCATGCGCAGAGGAAAACTGGGATGAAGTCTTGAAATTCTGGGGTGCTTCAAGCATTGACGAGCAAATAAAGGAATACCTCGGCGGACTGGAGATTATCAGCATCGGCGAGCCATTCAAATCCGGCGGCTATAGAGGCTGGTTTATACCATACGAGATAAGGATTCCGTCGCAGAAATTCAACTTGCGGCTATCCAAAACAAATGCTGCGGGACGGTTAGTCATAACGGGAATGTGTGACTCTAAACTACGACTTCTTCGCGAAATGAAATGGTCGAACGAGCCGGAGGTCCTGCCGGATAACGATACATACGCCAAGATGTCTCCGGATGAAGCAGTGAAGGCATTCAATGAGGCCTTTTCAAGGCAGGACTGGGATGAAATGCGAAAATTCGCGCCGGATTCTTTTGTGGAAGAACTAAAACATGACTTCGAAGAGTGGACAAAACGCGGCCAACCAAAGGAAGAACAACCATTTTGTGAAGTAATAGGGAAATCTGTCTGGTCGGAAGAGAATTCGGCTTACTTTGTGAGATGCCGTGTGCCGGGCGGAGTCAAAAAACACAACCTGGCGATTCGAAATGACAACGAAGCGCACCGCTGGCAGTTTGACGGCGGAATCTGAGAGGTGTTGATATAATTATCCTTAAAGGCCGGTTTAGCAAAACCGGCCTTTTTTTATTTTTTCTGTCGCAAAATGTCCGCTTACTGCACTATATAGTGAGAAACCGGTTCTCCTTATTGTTCTTGAGGTAGAAAAGTGCAAAGCGACAAATATCATATAGAGCGGTGTTTGGACGGCCATCCCGATGATTTTCGGCATCTTGTAATAAAGCATCAATGGCCTGTAACGGCCTATTTGGCAGGTAAGCTCCGAAACAAAAATGACGCCGAAGAAGCAGCTCAGGAGACCTTTGTCCGGGCATATTTTGCCCTGAACAACCTGAAAAAGCATCAGAGCTTTAATTCCTGGCTTATAGGTATTGCTGACAGGGTAGCCAAGGAGCAAACCAGAAATAAAAGCCGCTTCAAACCAATTCCTGAGCCTCAAACTCTACAAGTAACAGAGGCCGAACCATCAGGAGACTTCGAAATGGAACAGGCAATCGCCCTGCTGCCGGCCGGCTACAGGGAAGTAATACTGCTCAGGTTTTACGCAGGACGTTCCTGTAAGGAAATCGCTCAAATCCTTGATATGCGTCTCGGTACGGTTACTAAAACACTCTCAAGGGCTTATTCACAACTACGCGAAATTCTGCGGAAACAAAATAATGAGGTGCAAAAATGAACTGCGCTGAATGTAAAGAAAAACTCGTTGAATACACCGAAGGCCTTCTTGAAGATAATCAGGAAAAACAAATTCAAGAGCACCTGGCTAAATGTACCGGCTGCCAGGCTGAGCTTAATGAGCTAAACGAGCTTCAAGCGAACCTTAAAGAAAGCAGCGAGCAATTCAAACAGGTAGCTCTGGAAAACAAGGTTGCTGACAGAATTATCCGCCGGCAAAACCAAAAACTAAAACAATCTCGCCGGGATTACCGGCACATACAGATATGGAGAATAATTATGAACAGTAAAATCACAAAACTCGCAACCGCAGCAGCGGTAATACTCGTAGCTGCGGTTATATTCAGCCTCTTCGTCGGACCGACGTCGGTCGTCCTCGCTGACGTGGTTGAAAAAGTCAAACAATTCGACAAGATTATTCAGCGTGAAAATCGCATTATTACCGTTGTCGGGCAAGACCAGCCTTTTATGATTACCGATGTGAAGAAATATGTCTCTACCGAACACGGTGCCGTCGAAGAGCAATACGACCAAAACGGCAACCTTATAACAACCGTTTATCTTCTCAAGGAAAAGCAGCAGATTATTACCGTCCTGCATCCGCCTAAAAAATATTTTATCATTCCACTTGATAATACCGCCCTTGAGCTGCAGGAAGGTTTCAATGCAAAAGGTTATGTCGAATGGATAGTATCGGAATCGAATCCCGTCAGGCTCGGCCAAAAAGAAATTAACGGCAGAAAGGCGGAAGGCTTCGAAACCGTAAATCCAAAAGCTATGGCCGAAATGGCGAAAGTCAGCAAAGGAATGTTCCCTATCGGCGATAATACATGGCGGCTCTGGGTAGATGTCGAAACAAAACTACCGATTAAAGTTGAAGCTGATTTTATAATGAAAAAAGGCCCATTGACGAACTTTACTGATGTTCACACTAAATCCGAAACAAGCAGTATTGAATGGGGTGCCGAATTTGATGACAGCATCTTTATCCCGAATATACCCGATGACTACACAGAGCTGGATATATCAGCTTTCAACAAATAAGCTCATATGTAACATGGGCATCCTGCCCATGTTGGCACGGGCAAGATGCCAGTGATATGCTAATAAGGCCGGAATGATTAACCCCCGGCCTTTTTTTTATTTTAAAACCTCTGCGCTTTCTGCGGCCTCTGCGGTAAAAATTTGCACTTTTTGAAAAAATCACGTAAAAATACTTGCACGTTTCAAACAAATGTTTTATACTTTTGTTTGAAACGTGTATTTGAAAGGATGCTTATGGTCCCGGAAAATGTTGGTTATCAGGTCAAAAACGGCTGTTGCAAATGTGATGTCGAAAACCGGCTCCTCGACGCAGCGGAAAAACTCTTCTCCGAGAAAGGTTTTAGCGCAACCAGTGTAAGAGATTTAACCAGCGAGGCTGGCTGTAACGTAGCCGCTGTAAATTATCATTTCGGCAACAAGGAGCTTCTCTACAAGGCTATGTTCAAACGCCACCTCGAACAGGTTTTTGGCTTTCATAAAGACAACATTAAAAAGGTAATGAGCTCGGAAAATCCGACTATAGAGAAACTCACAGAAGCTCTTGTCAGGCCGATGCTCGAACATTCTTCTGAAAAAGTCAGCCAAATGCCTATGTTAAAGCTGACCGTTCGTGAGAGCCTTAATCCACAGTTCAAAAAAGAAGTTGTGGAATTGGAAATAATAAAGGATTTTTTAACGGAAATACAAAAAGCGATTCTCGTTTTATTCCCAAAGCTTAAACCTCAAAAGGCGATGCTTTGCGTTTTTTCGCTGGAGGGGATGGTAATTCATCCGTTACTTTTCGGCGAATTCTATCACGATATAGCACCCGACCTGGCACCGGACGATTTAATAAATCACATAGTACAATTCGCATCGGATGCTATACGAAAAGCGGCAAAGGAGTAAATGAAAAATTCAGTTAAAACAATTTGTTACCGATTTCTTCTTTGTGTTACGGCAACACTGACAGGTTGCATGGTCGGGCCGGATTACCAAAGGCCCCCTACCCCTGCCGATGAAGGTGCGTTTTACAACACCGGCCGGCATAAACAGGATGTCAACCAGCTTGACGCCGATTATCACTGGTGGGAAAGATTCGCCGACGATACCACAACTGAAATCGTTACTAAAGCTCTTGAAAATAATTACAACTTAAAAGCCGCTGCGGCCAGAGTTCTCCAGGCCCAGGCCATTCTCGCCGAAGCAAAAGGCAGACAACTGCCGGAAATTTCTTACGGCCTGAGCCGCGACAGGAGAAAAACGTCATTTGACTTCGGCACCGGAAGAATGTCGGCCTTAACAACTACTTACAGTCAGAATTTTTCAGTTTCCTATGTATTAGATTTGTTCGGCAAGCTAAAACACGCCGAACGTGCAGCCTGGGCTGATATGCTCGCTTCAAAGGCAACACAGGATGCGCTTATAAATTCAGTAATAGCTTCGGTCATAAATTCCAGAATCCAGATCGCCACTCTTACAAGAAGACTCCAAATCGCTCAAGCTAACACCGAAAGCCGACGAAGCACTCTCGATATTGTTGAGCGTCGATATAAGCAAGGTTTAGTCGGGCCGGTCGATGTAAGACTGGCAAGAGAAAACCTCGCGGCATCTCAATCAGCTCAGACAAGTATCGAACTGTCACTTGCCACTGCGCATCATTCGCTTGATGTCTTGCTTGGCAGAAGACCCGGTTCCAGCCAGACTCTGCCCGACACCTTAGCCGACCTGCCCGATTTACAGCCTATACCTGTCGGCCTGCCCGCTTCACTGCTTGACCGCAGACCGGACATCATCGCTTCTGAAATGTCACTAAAATCATCAAATGAGCGAATCGGGGTCAGCATTGCTCAATTATATCCTGATTTGACACTTACCGGCACTTACGGCGGCTCAGCCGGTACATTGAGAGACATCTTCCGACATGAAGCTGAGGTTTACGGACTTGTTATGAACCTCGCCCAGCCGATTTTCAAAGGCGGCCAGCTAAAAGCCGCGATTGATTCTTCAAAGGCAAGATACGCCGAATTAGCCGCCAATTATGCTCAGACTATACTCATCGCCCTGCGTGAAGTCGAGGATGCCCTTGTCACCGAGCAGAAACTCAAAATCCAGCTTGAGCAGGTTCGACTCCGCTTTGCCGAGGCAAAAGCCGCCGAAGACCTTTCCCGCGACCGTTACGGCAGAGGTGTCGAGACCATACTTACTGTACTCGAATCCGAAAGAAGACGCAGGGGCGCCGAGGAGGAACTGGCTTTATTGAAAGGACAAATCTGGACTAACAGGGTAAATCTGTTCCTCGCTTTAGGAGGCGACTGGGTAATAGATGATGAGATTAACAAGACCAACAAAAATGACAAAAAAACAAAAGAACAAAAAAACGACTTCTTTTGGTTTCTCCATAAGTAAATTACGAAGGATAGATTATGAATCAGCGCAATAAAAAAATAAGTAAACAAGTTTTAATAATAGTAATAATTCTGGTGACAACCTCAATTATATCAGGTTTATTCATTTTGCTGAAACCAGCTCCTGAAAAGGTCATACCCCAGAAGCTCGCACCGCTGGTCGAGGTAACACAACTCCAAAAGCGGGACATTCAAATGACTGTCACGGGTTACGGCACAGCCCGCGCAAAAACAGAAGTGGAAATAGCACCGCAGGTCTCCGGCAAGATTGTCTCAGTCAATCGAGAATTCAAAGCAGGCGGTTTCATAAAAGCTGGTGAGCAGATTATAAGGATAGACCCGCGTGATTATCAGTTGGCGGTCCGCCAGGCCGAGGCGGGCGTAGCAGATGCCGAGGTAAAACTCGAACTGGAAAAATCAGAAGCCGCGGTAGCAATAGAAGAATGGAAACAGCTTCATCCAGGCACAGAACCAGGCTCGCCGCTTGTTCTTCGCCAGCCGCAAATCAAACAGGCACAGGCCCTGCTCGATTCCGCCGAGGCATCGCTGGCTACCGCGCAGCTAAATCTTGATAGGACAAGCATTGAGCTGCCTGTTGACGCCAGAATAATGACCGAAACAGCAGACCTTGGTCAGTTTGTTACTACAGGCCAATCAATCGGAAGGGCTTATGGAATCGACGCTATAGAAATCGAGGTGCCGCTGGAAGATAAGGACCTTGCCTGGTTCGACATCCCCGACCCGACAAACGGATACAGTAAGGACAAAGGCTCGGATGTTCTTGTTAAAGCCGATTTCGCCGGAAAGGAACTCTCATGGAAAGGCTTCGTTAAACGAACCGTCGGACAGGTTGACGCCAAAAGCAGGCTTGTTTACATCGTTGTCGAAGTACCTGAACCGTTTAAATCAGAAACAACATTGCTGCCTGGAACATTTGTGGAAACACAAATTCAGGGCGATATACTGAAAAATGCTTTTGCCATCCCGAGGAATTCCCTGCATAACAAAAACGAAGTATGGATTGTTAATGATAATAAGCTGCATATAACAACGTTGAACATAGTTCGAGACGACAAAGATTTCGCATATACCACAAGCACATTAACCGATGGTGATTTAATTATTACCAGTTCGCTCGACGCCGTCGTTGACGGTATGACTGTAAGAATAAGTCAAGACGAAAATCCCGAGGATTCCAAATAAACTTATGTCCGACTCTATTGACAAAAAAGGTTTACTCGGCTGGTTCGCCTCGAACCACGTTGCCGCTAATCTGCTGATGCTGTTTATCGTGGTTTCAGGCTTGCTGTCCCTATTCAGCATCACAATGGAGGTCTTTCCCGACCTTAGCATCGACATGATAACCGTCACCGTGCCCTATCTGGGCGCCTCGCCTGAAGATGTTGAAAATGGTGTAATACAACGCGTCGAAGAAGCCATCGGCGGTGTTGACGGAATAAAGAAGATGACATCATACTGCGGCGAAGGAGTCGGCACCGTCCTTGTCGAGGTGGACGAATACGCCGACACAAAGGAAGTCCTCGACGATATAAAAGCCGAAGTTGACCGCATAATCACATTTCCCGAAGAGACCGAAGAGCCTGAAATAACCGAGCTGACCACTCGAAACAAAGTCATAAGCATAATGGTTTCCGGCAACGCCTCAGAGAAGACCCTAAAGACAATCGCCGACCAGATGCGGGACGACCTGACCGCTATGGACAATATCAGCCTCGTTTCTGTCGCGGGGATTCGTCCCTATGAAATCAGTATTGAAGTTTCCGAGGAAACCCTCAGACGTTACGGACTGACTTTCGACCGGGTTGCACAAGTGGTAAACCAGTCTTCTCTCGACATTCCCGCAGGCTCGGTTAAAACCACCGGCGGTGAAATCCTCGTTCGCACTAAAGGCCAGCGATACTACGGTCCCCAGTTCGAGAACATCGTCGTACTTACTCGTCCGGACGGCACTGTGGTCAGGCTGGGTGACATAGCAACGGTAAAAGACGACTTCGAGGATATCGACCTTTATACAATCTTCGACGGCCAAAAAGCGGCCTATATAAAAGTCTATCGAATCGGCGACCAGGATGTTATCAGTATTACAGACACTATAAAAAAGTACATCGAAGAAAAACAAAAAGTGCTGCCCCAAGGCATAAAGCTTAACTTGTGGGAAGATCAATCTGAAATCCTCAAAGACCGAATGAACCTGTTACTAAAAAACGCAAGATACGGACTCATTCTCGTATTCATTTGCCTCGCCCTGTTTCTGGATTTGAAGCTGGCATTCTGGACAACGATGGGAATCCCAATATCGTTTCTCGGCGCGTTTTGGCTGATGCCCGCCTTCGACATTACAATAAATATGCTGAGTTTGTTTTCGCTCATCGTTTGCCTTGGTATAGTCGTCGATGACGCTATCGTAGTCGGCGAAAACATCTTCACCTACCGCCAGCAGGGAATGGACCCCACGGAAGCTGCGATAAAAGGCGTAAAAGAAATGGCTGTCCCTGTAATTCTGGCTGTATTGACTACCATATTCGCTTTTGTACCTCTTGCCTTTACTAAAGGCGTCTGGGGTAAAATTCTCGTCGCCCTGCCGATTATCATTTCGAGCGTTCTGTTTATCAGCCTTATTGAGGCTTTGCTGATTCTGCCGGCACATCTAAGCTCGAAGATAAAAATCAAATCCAACATAATCACCAAATCAATAGACAACCTGAGAATCTGGATAAGCGGCAAGCTCGAATTCTTCATCCAGAACATATTTACCAACTGGGTCGAAGCAGTGGTAAAATTCAGATACATAACTCTCTCTGCCGCATTGGCCATTTTACTGTTCACCTTTGGTCTGATTAAAGGTGGATATATAGGGTTCAGCTTTTTTGACCCTGTCGAAGCGGACAATATGGTAGCCTGGCTGAAAATGCCTCTCGGCACACCCGTCGAAAAAACCACTCAAATCACACAACAGATTTACGATGCTGCCGAGCAAATCCGCTCGGAATACGACAAAAAATATCCTTCTGATAAATCTATTGTCAAACATATAGCTATAACAATCGGTGCGCATCCCGCCACCGGCAATCAAGGTCCTATGTCTATCGAAGCCGGAGCCGAAGGGGCGTCACATCTGGCTGAGGTAAACGTAGAATTTTTAGGCGGCGAAGAAAGACCCGAAGGCCTCTCCATAAAAGAGCTGATGAACCAATGGAGGGATATCGTAGGCGAAATACCCGGCGCAACTTCATTAAAATTCATTTCCGAAATCGCCAGCCTCGGTGAACCTATTAACGTGGAGCTGTCACACGCAAAATTCGATACCCTGCTTACGATATCGGAAGAGTTAAAAAATATCTTAGCTGAATATTCCGGCACCACGGACATTACCGACAGCTTCGAGGAAGGAAAGCCCGAACTAAAATTAAACATCAAAGATACCGGCAGGGTACTCGGCCTTACACTCGGCGACCTCGCCAGGCAGGTGCGGCAGGGATTTTACGGAGAACAGGCCCAGCGAATTCAACGTGGCAGGGACGACATTCGCGTAATGGTTCGCTATCCAAAAGACCAGCGTAAAAGCATCGCCGACATCGAAAACATGAGAATACGCCTGCCCGATGGAACTGAAATCCCATTCAAGGCCGTCGCCGAAGTCCAATACGGCCGAGGATACGCTTTGATACGCAGGGTCGATAAACGAAGAATCATCGCCGTAACCGCAGATGTCACCAATACTGAGCTGACCGAGGAAATAAACAAAGACCTTATCAAAAATGTTCTGCCCGAATTACAGCAAAAATATCCGGGACTTACATATACTTTCGGAGGTGAAAGAAAAGAACGAAACGAATCTCTCGGTAGTCTCCTTGTTAATTTTCCAATCGCCTTACTGGCTATTTACGCCCTGCTGGCTGTGCAGTTCAAAAGTTACGTCCAGCCTATTATCGTTATGAGCGCTATACCATTTGGAATTGTCGGCGCTACATTAGGGCATTTAGCTCTGGGATTTAATCTTAGCTTTCTTTCGATGTTCGGACTGGTAGCTCTGGCAGGCGTGGTGGTAAATGACTCACTTATTCTCATAGACCTGATTAACCGGGAACGTGAACAGGGCATAGCTGGTCATCAGCTAATTCGCGACTGCGCAACGCGAAGGTTCAGACCGATTATGTTAACTACTTTAACAACATTCCTCGGCTTGACACCTATAATGCTCGAAAAATCCCTGCAGGCACAGTTCCTTATACCTATGGCCATATCACTCGCTTTCGGTGTGTTATTCGCAACTATGATTACATTGCTGCTTGTGCCTTCACTCTATATGATTATCGAAGACATCAAACAGTTTTTTACAAAAAAAACAAACCAGCTAAATGCTTATTAAAGCTGGCCTTAGGAGCTTTTTTCTTAGAACTCACTGATAAGATTAACGTAATATTTAAAAAAGAAAAAATTTTTCTGGAAAACCAGAATTAAATAATGGATAATGCTTCTACAGTTAATACTGGGAAAGGACGGTTTAAGGTATGGAAACCATGGCACAAAACAAACCAAACGTTGAAATTGCCAATGACCTTGAATCCCTGGCTCAACGCAGTGTAAAGTTCTTCGCCGAATACGCCAATAACGCCGTCGCACAAAAAGGTGTTTTCTTCGCTGCTATCTCAGGCGGACATAGTCCTAAACGTTTCTATGAATTACTTGGGCAAAAAGAACACTCAAATGACATCCCATGGAACAAAGTGCAGCTTTTCTGGGTCGATGAACGTTATGTCCCACAGGAATCACCATTAAGTAATTATAAGCTGGCGATGGACACTTTTCTTACAAATGTACCAATACCAAAAGAAAACGTACACAGAATACCAACTGAATTACTCGATTCCAGCCAGGCCGCCCATAATTATGAAACTAAAATTCGCCAGGTCTTTGATATTCCCAAAAATCAACTCCCCCAGTTCGACTTGATTGTGCTCGGTATGGGTGCTGACGGCCACACCGGTTCATTATTTCCGAATAGCTACGCTCCCTTCGATACCGAAGACCTTGCCTGTGTTGTCTATACACTCGAAAACGAGGTAACGCGCATCACTCTCACCCATCCGGTACTCTGCAATGCCAGCCACCTTGCCGTACTTGTCAGCGGACATGAAAAAGCCAAAATCTTAAAAGAAGTCCTCACCTCAGAACCGGATGAATGCAGGTTTCCAATACACACTCTTTGGCCGGTACTTAACAAAATAACTTGGCTGGTGGACAGTCAGGCCGCAAGTATGCTAAAATAATCCTCTGCCGCTTGAACATATTACTCAAACTGACCGATGTAATAATCTAATAATACCCGCAAGTTGACAGTAACAGTGATAATTGCTAACCTCTAAGTATGAAAAAACACTTAATTGTAATCTTCCATTTTTATTTACTCTTTACACTTACCGGCTGTGAGACGCAGCAACCGCAGCAAAACACACCTTCAACACAGGGCCTCAAAATAACCGACCTTGCGCCAATCGACAACGATGATATAGACTACAATCTAAAAACTATGAACTTTGACATCATTACTTTAGAAATACCCGCTGAAAATCTCTCAATGCTCGACGAAATCTGGCCGGCACTTTATACAAAACCAATAACTTTAGCAAATACGTTCTCTTACAAAGGAAACGCCTTTCAAACCGCTTTTGGTGAAATCCAAATGTGGAAACAAGTCGGTGAAATCATAGATTCTGCACAGGCCCAGCAGTCAAGCCGGTCACGCTTTCTTATGACAATGGAAAAAACGGAAAACTTCATAATAAAAAACCTAATCAAGCCAATCGATATCTACTACCTAAACGCTTCTTTATCGCCGGAAATTCTTACAGAACAAACTGGCCGCATCTCCCTAAACTTCAAAGCCGACAAACCGCTTGGTACAAGAGGAGTATGCAGCCTTTTAATCACACCAACATTAATCACCGATAAGCCTGCACCTTCTAAAGATTCCACACCGGACACCGATAAAAATCCTTTCGAGCATCTTGGACTCATCGCTAAAATGACACCGGGTGATTTCCTGCTAATCGGGCCACGTAAAAACTACAAACAAAAAGATTCTTTAAGCAGCTATTTCTTCCACAGAAAGTATAACAGGGAGAAAGTCCTGATATACGCTGTCTTCTGCATCGGAATTAATGATTGAAAAAATTATGAAACCGCCTATCGTAGCTCTGACAAGATGCACCGAATATAACCCTAAACAAGTGCAGGGCTGCTTACTAAGACAATTCGAGCTGCTCGGCGGTATTGATAAATTCATCAAACCGGGCGATTCCGTCTTAATAAAACCGAATCTAATCGCCCCCAAATCTGCAAGCCACGCTACCCAGACCCACCCTGCTGTCATCGTTGAGCTGGCGAAAATTTTAAAAGACTATGGAGCCAAACCATTCATTGCCGATTCCCCTGCCTGGGCTGACGTTGCTGCCTGTATCAAAAAACTCAAAATCGATCAACTGCTAAAAGCCCTTGGCGTCCCTTTTATGCAGCTCGACCTGCCCCAAAAATGCACCCTGCCGAATACCAAAATCAAAACAACTATAAGCCGCCTCGCCCTCGATGCCGATGTAATAATTAACCTGCCGAAATTCAAATCTCACCAGCAGCTTGTCGCTACATTCGCCGTAAAAAATATGTTCGGCTGCGTTCCCGGCAAACGCAAAGCACTCTGGCATTTCAGAAAAGGCGGCGACGAAAAACAATTCTGCGAATTTCTCATTGATATATATCGCTTCTGCAAACCCGCCCTTACAATCATCGACGCCATTTTCGTAATGGACGGCCCAGGCCCGATTAACGGCCGCGCTCGTCCTCTTGGCTGGCTCATCGGCTCAACAGACCCTATCGCCTGCGAAACCGTCTGTGCTAAACTGATAAACACGGAACCGGACGAGTATCCAATAATCAAAACGGCAAGACAAATCAATTTCGGTTGCAGTGACATCGACAAAATAAACATACTCGGTGACGACTATAAAGACAACATCTGCACCGATTTTGAAATGCCCGAACTAATTCCCATCCGGTTCACCCTGCCAAGAATCTGTAAAAGCATCATAAAACAATTTCTTATATTGCTTAGGTTACGCAAACCATAACTATGGGTAAAAGAAAAAAAATACGAGCTACGAGGGCCGAGTCACGAGCGACGATTAACGTCCTCGGTATCGAGACAAGCTGCGATGAGACCGCAGCCGCGGTAGTCGCCGACGGCCGCGATATTCTCTCGTCCGTAGTGGCAAGCCAGTCCGAGCTGCACGCCCAATACGGTGGCGTCGTCCCGGAAATAGCATCGCGAGCCCATATCGAAAACATATATCCGGTAATCTCCCAGGCCCTCGAAAAAGCAAAAATTACCAAAGACCAAATTGACGCAATCGCCGTCGCCAATCAACCGGGTTTGACTGTCGCCCTCATTGTCGGTGTAACTGCCGCGAAAACCCTGGCCTTCGCCTGGAATATACCCCTTATCGCAATCAACCATCTGCACGCCCATATGCAGTCGGCCCTGCTCGAACACGGAAGTATTGAAATGCCCGCTGTCGCCCTGATAGTCTCAGGCGGACATACAAGTCTGTACGATTATCATTCCCCGCTCGAACCGGAACTATTAGGCAGCACTATTGACGATGCCGCAGGCGAAGCCTTCGACAAAGTCGCTATGATACTCGGTTTACCGTACCCCGGCGGACCATCAATCGAAAATGCCGCCAAAGGCGGTAATTCTGATGCTGTCAATTTCCCGCGCTCACTGCTCGAAAAAGATTCGCTCGACTTTTCATTCAGCGGAATAAAAACAGCAGTCCTTTATCATTGTCAGGGACAGGATATGAAGGGACAAAATCGGATAGCGTCGATGAGCAAAAAGCAAATCGCCGATATCGCCGCATCATTTCAGAAAGCCGTTGTCGATGTCCTCATCGAAAAAACAAAACGTGCAGTCAAAAAAACCGCCGCCAAAACAGTCCTGCTCGGCGGAGGCGTCGCCGCTAACAGTCTCTTGCGAGAATCCCTGAAAGACAAGTGCGACGAATTACACTGCAAACTGCTCATCGCCGAAAAACGCTACTGCACCGACAACGCCGTTATGGTAGCCTCCCTGGCGTATCACAAATACAAAGCAGGATTATTCGCCGACTTATCTCTCGAACCACTCGCCTCGGCGTAGGCCGAGCCGTAGCCGGGAAGGCTTCAGGCTAAAGAACGAAAAATGGTTTCGGTTGCGCGGCTCGTTACGTTTTCGTTGAACGCCAAGCGTTTTCAGAAACAAGCGACGCCCGCCGCTCCGGCGAGTTCTGGCAAAACCACTAATGCTCGCAATAAACAATACGAAGCCTTAGGAAAGTTTCATTCAACACCTCACCCCCCTATGCTTCGAGATAATTTGCATTTCGAAGTTCCGGTGGAATTACACGAACCAGTTCGCCATCTATGTCAATTCCATATTTCACAGCCAAATAGGATATGTGGACTCCTATTATTGCTCGAAGGCGGCCAAGTTGAGTCATAAAAGAAAAGGGACCACCATAGCCACCATGGTGTCTTTGCGTGTTATCAAGATATTCACGGCATGCTGCTCGCATCGCCTTAAAAGCCGCCACAGCTTCGGAATTCTCGGGAATACGTTTTAGTGCAGCTGTAAGTTCAGACCTGATTGAGATTACGGACTCCGCAACATCTTGATCTATCTCGTGGGCGAAATCATTGTACAAGGCACGACGGTCCTCAAGGAAGATGAAAGTCTCACGTACGACTTTTCGTTCGGATTCCGGCGGGTTCCAAGATACACCAAAGACCGGAATAGATATGCCGGTGATTCGTCCCGCAAGTTCTTTGAATTTTATTTTTGTCCCTGCCATAGTTACAGTATTTCGCGAGAGTTAACGTTATATATATGATTTCTACCTATTCTTTTTAGGACGCAAAGTTTCGGCCTAATATGCTATCGCCACTTTTCGCTGGTGTCTTACTTGCGGGTCAATTCGCGTGGCGCAATTTGGTCTTGGCAATGCCGACCAGCGACCTCAATGCACTATTCACCGGCAAGTTTATCATTAAGATAAGACGAAATCTGAGCAATAAATTTCCTGGCTTCGGCGATATAATCCCAAATCAGCTCTTCTTCAGGCTCGAGCAGGTCAACGTAATCAAATTTTTGTCGGTATTCAAAAACAGCGTTAAAAAGCTTGCCGAACTCTTTGGGGAAAACTCCGGTTTTTATAAACTCTCTGTTAAAATACGCCTTAACCTGCCCATGCTTGGAAAAGGCCTTTTCATCCAGAACAAGCAACGCCTGAACTGAATAGAACATCGAATAGTAAATCCTGTTCATCGCAGGTATAAACAGTTTATTCTCGAACAATAACTGAGCCGCCTTTATTGACTCATTTGCCCGCTCCAGCCGATATTTCACTAAAGTTTCTTTTTCTTCCTGAGTCAAACCGCTATCCCTTCTTTCTGAATGTTCCGGTAAATCGGAATACTATTATTAAAATCCTGCGGAAGTACTATAACATCTATAACACAATCGTATTGTAGCTCCAAATCATAAGCAAGATTGAAGAGGTCTTCTTCGATGTCCCTGTCAACTTTGGCCAGTACCACCATTAAATCGATATCGGATGTCTTCGAATAATCACCGCGTGCGAAAGAGCCGAATAACTTCATCTCAATTATGTTGTATTTATCTTCGACAGCTTTTTTTAATTGCTTCGCGATTTCCGTTGTTTTATCTTTCTGTGTCATTGCTATTTATTATCCCTGTATTTGTTTTTTCAGTTCATCTGGGAGCATATCTCTCAAATGTGGATGTGCCTCCACCAAGCGAGCGATATCGGCAAGGTCTTTTAATCGCTTGCTCTGCCTTCGTCCCGGCTCGGACCACGCCTTTATTTTGCCTTTGAGAGTGTCTTCAAGGCAGGCTACTCTTAATAAAATACCGTTCACGTCGGCTGCAACGGCGCGGGAAGGAAAATCCCTGTAGAAATCCTCCGTACTGAGCTGAATACTGACCGCCGAATGTCCCTTGAAGTTGATAGATTTCTCGAATCTCTCCGGGCGAAATCCCACATCGGCAAGCAGCGAGATGGTACGTTCGACCGCATCAGTAGCTACGACAAAATCCACGTCCTGCGTTACCATAGTCTGCTCTGCCCAGTGGTTCACCGCTACGCCTCCAATGGCGCACCACGCTACGTCCGCCCTTTCAAGGCAGTCAACCAGCCTCATCACATCATCGGTCCCGCCGGAAGTCTGCCAGTCATAGAATTGCTTGCCTGTCATTTCTGTATCCCGCAAGAGAGCCTTAGCTCCCTAACAAAAAATTCAGCCACAGAGTTTTTTAGCCACCGAGAACACAGAGGTCACAGAGAAATGGATTAAAAACAGTGTAAATCAGTGTTAATCTGTGTCAAGTCAAAGTGGCACTTTACCGCATCTTTGATATTTTCTTTTAACTCGTCTAATGTTTCGCCCTCGGTAAAAATAGAGTGGCCAAGAGCCTTAGCGGTGTAACCGCCTTCATCAGAATTTTCGACGATAAATATAATTTCACTCATAGTATTATTATAAATCTTTTTTTCTGCCTGTCAAATCTTTATTGACCGTTTCCTGCGTTATTTATACTATATTGCAGGAAATGAGGTTATATGCAGGTAATAAAAACAGTACCGAAACTAATGCCGCGTTCTTTCGATGCCCACAAGGGGACATTCGGCAAGGTCTGCATCATCGGAGGCTCTGTCGGAATGAGCGGAGCACCGGCCCTTGCAGGACGAGCAGCATTGCGTAGCGGCTCAGGCCTGGTCAGAATCGCAGTACCAAAATCCATCCTGCCAATTGTTGCCGCCATAGAGCCTTCATATACAACTATCCCGCTTCCAGAATCAGCAGGCAAAATATCGAGGTCAGCACTGCCTGCCATACTCGATGCCGCATCTGAAAACGATGCCCTCGCCTTCGGCTGCGGGGTCGGAATTGGTATCGGCCTTAGGCAAATAATCGAAGAGCTAATCGCAATCGAAGATTTAAGACTTATCATCGACGCAGACGGCCTGAATAATTTGTGCAAAATCAAAGATTGGCCGGACAAAATAAAAGCCAACCTCGTCCTCACTCCACACCCCGGCGAAATGGAACGCCTGTGGCAGAGCATCTTCAGAGATAAAATACCGATGGACAGAGAAGACCAGGCTGTAACATTCGCGCAAAAAACAAACACAACAGTCATTCTCAAAGGCGCAGGAACCATTGTTACCGAAGGCAAACACATTTACATTAATACAACCGGCAATCCCGGAATGGCTACGGCAGGTGCCGGCGACGTATTAACAGGAGTAATAACGGCATTTATGGGCCAGGGTATGAGCAACCTCGAAGCCGCGATAGACGCCGTTTATACTCACGGCCTTGCCGGTGACATCGCCGCCGAAGAGCTCGGACAAATCAGTCTCATCGCCACCGACATAATCGAAGCACTGCCGGCGGCTTTCAGTTAAAACCATCACATAATTATAATCAGGAGAAATTCAATGGCAGAAGACATCAGGAAATTCTTTGTAGATTTCAAACACGCCGCAGGTAATATGAACAAACTCATCCCTGACGGGACAAAAGCCTTCATGAACCTGTTCGCAGCAACAATGAAAGAAGGAAAACTCAGCGTAAAACAGAAAGAGCTTATCGCCCTGGCGGTAGGCCTGGCAATTCAATGCGAGCCTTGTATCAAATTGCACGTCCAAAAGGCATTAGCCGCGGGCGCGACCCAAGAAGAGATTCTGGAAGCGGCCCAGGTCGTGCTTATGATGGGTGGAGGCCCCGTTTTTACCCACATTCCATTAGTTATAGAAACAATAGACGCCCTGCAAAGTTAGCAGGCTTGTTTATTTGCAATTTGGCCTGCTGTGAGCCTAATAAGTCCTATATTTTTAAGAAAATACCCATCCAACGCCGAAAAACAATATATCGATAATTGCTAACCGGTTAGATTGTGGATATGAAATTGACTTGTCAGGATACTACTGATATTGGTTGTCAGGCTTTGCGCCTGCACAGGCCGCTCATCGATATCAATGAATTCGCTAAACGCGAAGGTATCACCATTGCCGATGTCGAAAAGTGCAGCGAAATCGGAATCCTCCAGTTGCGCAAAAACAGGGGTAAAATATACGTAGTAGATATACCCGTATCATCTTACGAAAACACCACAGAAATAGATAACGAGGTCGCCGAACTGCTCCGCATAAAAAAACCAGCACGCAGGCAAAGCACTCAACACAAAACCATCATCCCTGAAAATAAAAACCAAACACAAATCGACCAATACGACTTGCCCGATTTGCCTCAGAAAAAATCGAACATTAAACCTGGCGAAATTAAAAAACTCGTCGATGATATGCTACGCCACGCCGAATCAATAAAAGCCCACACGAACAATTCGGCCAAGACCGACAATCACGAACAAAACCAAACGCCTGCACCCGAACAGTCTAATCCCTACATCGAGCACGTTGTCAGAACTATGCACACACAGCTTAACGATATCGAAAAACGCGTTGACCCCACCGGCTCATTGAGTCAGCAAACCATTCCCACATCTACTCATTGACTTATTTACTTATTAATCGCCATCCAATCGGCAGCAGGCACGCCGCAAGGACAATCTTAAAAATGTCACCCGGTATGAATATTAACGCTCCCTTAGTCAATATCGATTGCAAATCGCCTGACAGCTTTGCGCTGAAAAACAGAACCATCAGCCAGGCAACGCCGCAAATATAAATAATCAAATTGCCTATCAACATACAGGCGATGGTTGTAATAAATTTCCTGTCCCAGCCGGCCTTTGCCAGATACCCCACAACATAAGCGGCTACGACAAATCCCGCCAGGTACCCGCCAGTAAGCCCGGCCATCCACGCGATACCTGCCGCTCCGCCTGCAAATACCGGCATTCCGATAGCTCCTTCGGCTAAGTATAACAATACCGAGCTGACCGCCCTTCCGGAGCCTAATAATGCCGCTAATATTAACACCGCGAATGTCTGGCCTGTAATCGGTACAGGGCCGACCCAGAAGGATATTTGCGCCGATAGCGCTATTAGCTGCGCCGCGGCGAATACCAGGACTATATCATAAATCCGCCCTGCCGCCTTTGCGCCAGGCCGAAACACTTCCGCTACTACCATCGTCCCTGCTGCCATTTCATATATCCTTACTATTCACTATTCACTATTCACTATTAACTATTAACTATTAACTATTCACTTATTAAGGGATTATATTCAAATTCACCTAATAGTCAAAGCTTTGTTTTTGAGTCTAAAATTGGGTTTTCCCGCCTGCCCGCAAGAGGCGGGTAAAAGGCGAGTAAACTGCGGCGGACAAGATTGGCTTTAGATTGGGTTCGTTTGGGTTTGAATTGTGTTCGTTTTTTTCAAAATTGCCATTATTAGCTCAAAATCCACGAAAATTCCTTCGTGTTCTTCTTGGTTAGTAAATAATCCAGTTTTTCCTGTTATCTTGTCTAAGTATTTATCCTTTCAAATCCCCATTTTTAGCCCAGAATCCACTATTTTTGTGCTATACGAAAAAATTTTCAAATTTTCCCTGAATTTTCTGTTGACAAAACATAATTTTATGTTATATTGATAACTAACAGTAAAAGACAATTCACCAGAGACCACTTCAGGCCGAATTTT
>JAFGGH010000082.1 GCA_016930645.1 Sedimentisphaerales bacterium | reverse complement strand
TGAAGAGGTAACGGATGCAACTGTATTGGCTAATCCAAAAATTATGTCTATGAATAAACAGGCTGGTTACATAAATATCGGCAACGAGACGGGATACACCGAGAGCACGACCCAAAGCGCAACAGGTACGACTACATCGGTAGCATTTCTCGAGAGCGGTACGCTTTTGAAGTTCAGACCTTTTATATGTGACAATGGGTATATTCGTATGGAAATTAATCCGGAAGAGAGTACGGCAAGTACAACTACTCCGGTCGGCAGCAGCACTGTTATACCATCGAAGACGGTTACACAGGTTAAAACTAATATAATGGTAAAAGACGGCAGGACGATTGTAATCGGCGGACTTTTCAAAGAAGATATTACCAATACTGATTCACAAGTGCCAATTATCGGTGACATTCCTATTGTAGGCGCATTATTCAAAAAAATCAAAGATGCTAATATACGTACCGAGCTGGTTATATTGATAACGCCGCATATTATCGATGAGACGAGTGATATTGCAGCTAAGGACAAGCAGGAAGATATAAGCCGAATTGTCAGCGGTTCGAGGAAAAGAATAAGCTCGATTTCAAGAGTGCGGATTTATGAAGACGCTTATGCAAAAGCGGTCAAATATTATTCCGAGAAGAAATACGACAAGGCTCTTGCGGAATTAAACTGGATTATCGGTTTTAGGCCGGATGCGCTGGAAGCTGTAAAACTAAAGGAAAAGATTTTAGCGGAGACAAAGCCGGACGAACGCAGGAAGCTGGAGAGAATTATGCTCGAACAGGTTCGTAAGGAACAGGAAGTCGACTGGTCTCGCAGGTAAGGAAACAGGCAATGAATATAAAAATTAAAATAATATTATTGGTTTTTACCGTTCAGCTGTTTTGTGCTGCTAATTGTCAGAGCCAGACAGGCAAGGAAAAGGTTAAGGCAAAATGGAATAGGGACTCTGCGGATATAAAATTTACTATAGCACAGGAACAGTTTGAATCAGGTCAATATGCCCAGGCCGAAGAAACCGCAAGACAATGTCTTGATGCGGATCCGAATATGTCGCAAGCGAAACTGCTTCTGGGCAAGGTTAAAGTTGCCGAGGAAGATTACAGCGGGGCAAAAATCTATTTAGAGGATTATATCGGTACCAACGACAGGGATGATGCAGGACTGTTTTTGCTGGCATTTGCCTTTGAACGGCTGGGAGACGGTACCTCGGCGATGAAGTGGTATAAAAAGGCATTGGAAGCGGCACCGGATAATACGGATTACATAATTGCCGTCGGCCAGATGTACCAAGCGGCGGGAAATTTCATTTTGGCGGAATTCTTTTATAGAGAAAAAATAGCGGCGAATCCGGGTAATACTGATTTGAAGGTTGCTGCCGCACAAATGTATCTTGCACAAGGCAAGAACGACAAGGCTTTACCTCTTTACGAGCAGGCCTTGCTTTTAAAACCACAAAGCAGCGAACTGCTCGAAGCGCTCGGCTCGTGCTATATTCTTACGGAGCAGTGGGCCAAGGTGCTGGAAGTTCATAAAAAGTTGTATTTGCTAAGTGATGAGGCGGAAGAAAAAAGCAGGTGTCTGAAAACTATGGCAACTGCCGCTATGAATGCAGGTGATTATAACACAGCAGTGAAATATTACTCGGTGCTTATATCACAGGATAAAAATAACGCACAGCTTTGGTTTTCGATGGGGCAGGCTTCTCTTTGTGCTGATTCTCTGTCGCAGGCGATTGTGTGCAGTCGAAAGGTGCTTGAGCTTTCGCCGGATATGAAAGAGGCATGGCTTTTAAGCGGTTCGGCAAATTACAAGAACGGCAATTATCTCCAGGCGACGGCTGATTTTCAAAAAGCTGCCAGCACACCGCAACAGGCTAAATTTGCATTGCTGATGGCCGGACGATGTTATGAAAAACTTGGCAGGGCTGAACAAGCGAATATCGCCTACGAAGAAGCCAAGCAGTTTGGAACGATAAGCGACCTTCAATTACTTATCGCAAAGAGAAATGAAAAGAATTAATGATGTTGAATAGAAATTACATTTTTTTCGCAGTGTTGGCATTTATCATATTAATGATGCTTGCTGCAATACCGCTTGGCGGGGCAAAGCTGCCGGAATCATTGGTCTGTGTGGCGGCTATCGGTGCCGCCGGATGGCTGGCCCGGCGTCTGTTCATTGAAGGAAAAATGCTTTTTGCCAGGATTGCCAGTCTTGAAAATGACCATAGAAAATATGTTGAAAAGACCTCGCAATCTGTAAAGGACGCCAAGGATCTGAAATTGCAATTGCAGATTTTAAAAAGACAGAAACGAAACACCGAAGCCATTATTTATAGTATTTCAGATGCTGTTATCGTTACCGATGCAAGTGACAAGCTGGTTATGGCCAACGAACCTGCTGGAAACCTGCTTGGCTTCAAAGTTGAACAATCGGTGCTAAAACCAATAGATGGACTTATCCAGAACGAAGAATTAATAAATCTTATTAAAACCAGCCGAGGCAGCAAAGTAAGGCATGTACGGCATGAACTGCAGTTTAATACCGGCGAAGATCAGTTGACTTACGACGGCATTATCTCTTCGATTTACGACGATGACGGTCAAGTTTGCGGGACTGTATCCGTTCTACATAATATTACGCGAGAAAAAGAAATATCGCAGATGAAGAACGATTTTGTCAGTCATGTTTCACATGAGCTTAAGACTCCACTTGCTTCAATTACAGCCTATTCTGAAATGCTTGTTGATGGAGAGGCAAATGATGAAAAGACGAGAAGGGAGTTTTACTCGGTCATACAGAACCAGGCACAGAGACTTAACCGTCTCATAGAAGACATCTTAAATATATCCAGAATAGAGTCTGGGCTTATCAAAGTTAACAAAGAAGCGGTCAGCACGGCCTTAATAATACGGGATGCGGTTCAGATGATTAAAAGCTACGCTGCTGAAAAGAACATAGAGGTTGAAGACCGGACATCGGTAGTGTTCGACCAGGTTAATGCAGATAAGGATATGATTTCACAGGTTGTAATAAATCTTTTGAGCAACGCGGTCAAATATACGCCGGAAAACGGCAAAATAACCGTTAATAGCGAAGTTGATGAATCCAAATGCGTTGTCAGGGTGGCAGTAACCGATACAGGCGTAGGTATTCCTCCGGAAGAGTTACCGAATGTTTTTGAAAAGTTCTACCGGGTAAAAGCGAACACAAAATTCGCGAAAGGTACTGGGTTGGGGCTGAACCTTGTAAAACAAATTGTGGAAAATATTCACGGAGGACAGGTATTTGTTACCAGCGAAGTTGGGAAGGGCAGTTGTTTCAGTCTTGAGCTGCCTTTGTTAACAGAGGAAAAAACAGTCGCGAGATAAATTTTTTGAGGTGATTGAGATGGAAAATAAAAAGGTTCTTATTGCTGATGATGAAGTTCATATTGTCCAGGTGGTTGCGATGAAGTTTCGCAACAATGGTTTTGAGGTTGTAACCGCAGATAATGGTACGGAGGCGTATGATGTTTGTTGTGAGGAAAAACCCGACATTATAATTACTGATTACCAGATGCCGGGAATAAGTGGTATTGAACTTATAGAAAAATTGCGGCAAAAGCCGGAATTTGCGGATATCCCGATACTAATACTTACAGCAAGAGGTTTTGCAATAGAGGATGAACAGAAAGATAGACTGCGTATTACAGAATGTTTTAGTAAGCCTTTCAGTCCGAAGGAGCTTTTGGCCCGAGTTGAGAATATATTAGAGCATTCGGTTGTAAAATGAAAAGAAACAGGAACAGGCTTCAATGTTAAAAACATCGCAAAATCGTTTGAGTTACAGCCAGTTGAAACTGCTTAAGAATTTCGGCAGAGATATGGCAGATCTCGGTGTCAACTTTATTGTTTATGATACTGAACTGAACATAGTTATTAACTTTAGCGGTGAAAAATTTATCAGTGATTATGAATCGATAGCCTCATGTGCTAAGCATGTGCTTGAATCTGAACCGGATACAATGTGCAGCTTCGGCAAATGCGATCAGATACTTGCCGCATCGATAATAATCAGCGACAAACCAGCGGTAGTTATAGCGGTTGACTGTGGTACAGACATGCCGCTGCAGCGAGAGTCAATCGCTTATGTCCGACAAATACTTAAAATGTTCCTCAATACCGTTAAAAACGATATTAAGAGCTCACAGCAGGTAGAACTAATAAGCGGCGAGCTTACGCAGACATACGAAGAGCTTATGCTACTGTATAAGATGAGTACCAATATGAAAGTGAGCCGGACCGACCTGAATTATCTGCAGATGGCCTGTGACAGTCTGACAGAACTTGTCAGGGTTGAGGGTATCGCAATATTTCTTGAAAAGAAGATTAATAATTCCAGGAAACTTGTTCTTACGGCCGGTACAGGGCTTATCGCGATAGACCATAAAAATAGGAATATGCATGAAGTGCTTTTTGAAAGACTTATTGCCGAACTAACAGCAGGTTCAGATGCCTTGCTTGACAGCGAAGTGGACACGCCTTTTAAATATGAATGGTTCGGAAGGGTAACGAATATTATCGCTGTTCCGCTGCACGGTAAAGACAAGATTTTCGGTATGATGGTTGCTACCAATCGTCTGGATAAAGCCGATTTTGACAGTATTGATGTGAAACTTTTTAGTTCTGTCGCGACGGAGTGTGCTGTTTTTATCGAGAATCAAAATCTATTTAAAGAACTCAAAGAATTGTTCGTTGGGTCTTTAAAAGCTCTTACGAGCAGTATTGATGCGAAAGACCAGTATACCAGAGGCCATTCGGAGCGGGTTGCATTTATATCCAGGTGGATTGCGGAACGATACGCTCATACCAAAAATATATCTGCCGAGGCAATACAAAAGATATATTTTGCAGGGTTGCTGCATGATGTCGGTAAAATAGGCATACCGGAAGCAGTGTTGTGCAAAGACGGTAAGCTGACCCCGGAAGAGTATGATATGATGAAAGCGCATCCTTCAATAGGTGCGGGCATTTTGTCTGAAATCAGTCAGATGGCCGATATTGTTCCCGGTGTTTTATATCATCATGAAAGATATGACGGCAAAGGATATCCGAC
>JAFGGH010000081.1 GCA_016930645.1 Sedimentisphaerales bacterium | reverse complement strand
GAGGCTGGCAAAGAAGATTGCACAGCGATATTGAAATATCGCGAGCAAATCTGATGCCGACAGCCGAAGCCGCAACAGGCATAAAGCTAACACTAAAACTTAAATTGCTCTAAAATCAATCTTTACTTAAGAATACTCATAACTTCCATAACTCTAATTTCAATTACCCTGATTTATCTCTCAGCTACACCTTTGCCGCAATTTATTATATGCTTATGGCTGTTGTCACTAGTTGGATGGCTGCTTTCCATAAATATCAAGAAAATTTATAATTTTAAATACTATTTTGCTTTTCCAGTCACAACAATTTGCCTGTCTTGCATTGCGTTGATTTTTGAACTTCCTTATGCGGATAACAAAGATTTACCAAAAACTGATGCCGAAGTCCTATATATAATCGGAGATTCCATCAGCGCTGGCATCGGCACAAATTCAGAAAAAACTTGACCAAAAATTCTGCGAGAGGAACATAATATTAAAATGATGAATCTTTCCAAGGCTGATGCCACAGTCGAATCCGCAATTAAACAAACTGAATTACTGGGAAACGAAAATGCAATCGTCTTATTAGAAATTGGTGGTAACAATATTTTAGGCTCTACACCCATACAATTTTTTGAAAAATCACTCCAAAATTTGCTTGAAAATATCACCACACAAAATCGAATAATAATAATGTTTGAATTGCCGGTTTTACCTTGGCAGGTTGATTACATCCTTATTCAAAGAAAGCTTTCTAAAAAATACGACGCCATTTTAATTCCGAGGTGCTACTTAGTAAAAGTGCTTGCAGCTAAAGATGCAACTCTTGACTCAATCCATTTATCCCCCAAAGGTCATCAAATTATGGCTGAAACAATCTGGGAAATTATAAGGGACTCTATCCCGCCGAAGCCGGAATCAAACAGAGAAAACTTAGAATAGTATCACCCGTATTTTTGAATTGATGCTCATTATCCCCCGGTGCGAAAATCACAAGTTCCGGTTCAAGGTCGTATTCTTCGCCTTCACAAATAAAGACACCCCTGCCTTCAAGAATAAAAACCTCATGCTCGTGAGGATGTTTATGCAATGGTGTATGTCCGCCCGGCTGTAATTCGAACAACCGCATTATAAAATTCTTCGCCCCGTCATCCCTTGAGATGAGCAATCTCATCGAAGTATCTCTAACTCCCTCTATATCTACTTGTTTAGCTGTGATATTTTCAGCCTTTTCAACTTTAAGAGGCATAGTTATTCCTCCATTATACTTTATGATAGTTTTTTACCGAGTATTTCCGAGACTACTTTGGGATTGGCCTGGCCTTTGGTCTTTTGCATAACCTGCCCCATCAAAAATCCACGGGCCTTGCCGCTTTTCTTGCCGCCTTCTCTGACTTGCTGCGAGGCTTCCGCATTTGCTGCTATGATTTCATCGACAACAGCTTCAAGCTCACCAGCATCACTTTTTTGAATAAGGTTAAGTTTTTCTGCAATAGCCTGCGGATTCTCCTTCATTTCCGTCATTTTTTCAAGAATTGTCCCTGCCGCGCTTGCGCTGACATCACCGCCTTCTGCCATTTTTGCAAGCTCCGCAACATTAGCAGCCGAAAAACCTAAATCCGCCAATGAGCACCCCTTTTCATTTGCCATCTTCAAGCCGACCTGAGTAAGCAGATTGCATATACGTTTCGGCTCACCGCCGGCTTTAACGGCTTCATCGAAAAAGTCAGCGGTTGCTCTATCTGCGGTTAATACTCCGGCGTCATAGTCACTAAGTCCATACTCACTAACAAATCGCATCTGCTTTTGCAAAGGAAGCTCACACAACCCGCTTTTAATATCACCAAGCCACTGATCGTCCAATTCCACAGGTACCAAGTCCGGCTCTGGCAAATATCGATAGTCGTGTGCTTCCTCTTTTTCACGCTGCAAAACAGTAACCTGATTTACATCATCCCAGCCGCGGGTCGATTTGTTGCCCATCTCCATCACTTTACCCGTCTCGGCAAACTCATCAAGCTGCCTGCCTATTTCGTACTCAACACTTCTTTCAAGTGCTCGAAAGCTGTTTAAGTTCTTAACTTCAACAATAGGGGTTTTAACTTCCTTGTCACCTAAATTAATTGTCAGGTTCACATTCGGTTCAAAACGCATATGGCCTTTTTGCATATCCGCTTCGGATACACCAAGGTATCTGACAATCCGCTGAAGCTCCATCGCCAGAGCACGTACCTCAACAGGGCTGTTCATATCAGGCTCGGTAACAATCTCCAATAGCCCAGTCCCTGCCCTATTCAAATCCACATGAGAATAAGCCCCAGCGTGAATATTCTTACCGGCATCTTCTTCAAGGTGAACCCTGATTATGCGTATCTTTTTTGTCCTGCCTTCTTCGAGTGGTATTTCGATATAGCCTTTCTCCGCAAGCGGTAAATCATACTGGCTAATCTGATAATTCTTCGGTAAATCCGGATAGTAATAATTCTTGCGGTCCCATTTTGTAAATCGAGAAATTCGGCAATTCAGAGCAAGACCCATCATCACAGCAAACTCATAAGCCTGCCTGTTCATTACAGGTAAGCTGCCCGGCATACCAAGACAGACCGGGCAGATCCTGCTGTTAGCCGTCACGCCGTATTCCAGACCGCAGCCGCAGAACATCTTGGTCTTAGTGCATAGATGCACATGAATCTCAAGACCAACCACCAGCTTATATTTCAAATCACTCATAAATTACGACCACGAATAAATAAGTACTTCTTACATAATTTAATTAACCACGAATAAACACAAATTAACACAAATCATTTTTATTCTCTTGAGAAAAACCGTTCCTTCAAATCTAATGCATACCAAGCTATAGCAAGAATAGCTGCTAAAAGCAGAACAAATCCTGAGATATACAGCAAGGCTTTTTTGTACCAGGGTTTTTTCTCAAGAGTCTCTGCAGCAGCCAACCTTTGTTCTTCTATAATAGCGATTTTTGTCTCGATCGCCTGTTTCGTGTTTCCTTTTTTCGCCTCAATCCCTGTTTCGAAGCTTTTCAAAATACTTTGCGAAGCCAGCCCGGTATTAACTAAAAACTGATTGGCAAACGGAATTAACTTTTTATATTCGTTATCTACTATTGCGAGCAACTTCTCTTTGCATTGTCCCAATGGAATATTTGGAAAATCTTTTTTCAGCGATTCGACAATATAGTCAATCAAATTATCTACATGGTCATAGTGAGCACGCAATTGCTTGCTTATACACACGGTCGAATTATGCAAACCGCGATTTATATGATCCTGCACTATTTCACCTATTCTGTTGTTAAGATTCTCTGCGTTTTTTGACAAATATTCTTTCCTAAGCAACTCAATAACAGAATCACAATTCTTTTCTTTGTGTTTATTAGTGTTCATTCGTGGTTAATTACTTATCATTAGTGTCTATTCGTGTTCATTCGTGGTTAATTACTTATCATTAGTGTCTATTCGTGTTCATTCGTGGTTAATTATATCATGCATTTTTCATAATACTAATCTCTGATATGCCAGCCGTGGTTTGGCAAAGTTAATAATCAATCCCAGTCTGAGACCTGTGGCTCGAAGGTAATTTAGTACCTGTGCCTTATGAATATTTGTAATCACATCTACAGTTTTTAGTTCGAGTATCAACTTATTATCAACCAGAATATCAGCAAAATATTGTCCAACAACCTTTTCCTGAAAATAAACATCGGCCGGAGCTTGTTGTCTTGCGGGTATATTTTCCCTATCAAGCAGCAGCATCAAAGCGTTCTCATACACTTTTTCCAGAAAGCCGCAACCGAGTTCATTATGCACTTCGAGTGCTAACTCTATAACTTTGTACGAAAGGTCTTTATAAACTATATTTTCTTTCTCATCCATTCGCTTATACATTTATCATTTGTGTTCATTCGTGTTCATTCGTGGTTAATTACATCCTGCATTTATAATTAGTGTTTATTCGTGTTCATTCGTGGTTAATTACATCCTGCATTTATAATTAGTGTTTATTCGTGTTCATTCATGGTTAATGATATTCGGATAAACCTTGTGCCAATTCGTCTCTGACTCGAACATTCGAGCAATTCTCAACAATTTTGCTTCTTCGAATGCCGGGCATAATATCTGCAAGCCTATCGGCATATTGTCGCTATCAAAACCACAAGGGATACTGATACCGGGGATACCGGCAAGGTTGACAGCGATAGTATAAATATCAGCAAGATACATCTGCAGCGGGTCCGCCATTTTCTCGCCAATCTTAAATGCTGTTGTCGGCGATACCGGCATTATTACACAATCACATTTTTCAAAAGCTTTGGTAAAATTACCTCTTATAAGATTTCTGACTTTCAGGGCTTTTAGATAATACGCGTCATAATATCCGGCTGAAAGTGTGTATGTGCCGAGCATAATTCTGCGCTTAACCTCGGCACCAAATGCCTCCTGGCGGGATTTCGAATAGACCTCGATATAGTCTTTCGGCCGGGCCGTTCGATACCCGTAATGAACGCCGTCGTAACGGGCAAGGTTGCTCGATGCCTCGGCGGTCGCAATCACATAATAAGCAGCGATTGCGTAATCAAGATGCGGCATTTCAAGCTCGATTATTTCAGCACCTGTACTTTTATAAAAATTAATTGAATCATTAATAGCACCCAATACCTGCTCGTCCGCGCCGGCATTCAAATGTGGCACAATACCAATCTTTAAATTTTCAACAGGCTGATTAAGGTTCTCTAAATAATCCGCCACAGGTGCAATCGATTCATCAACGCTTGTGCTGTCTGCCAAGTCTTTTCCCGATATGACATTCATAAACAATGCCGCGTCCGCTACCGTCTTTGTTAAAGGCCCAATCTGGTCAAGACTGGAGCCAAACGCAACCAGGCCGTATCGTGATACCCTGCCGTATGTCGGTTTTAAGCCCACAACCGAGCAAAAGCCGGCAGGCTGACGAATCGAACCGCCTGTATCACTTCCTAATGCCCCAAAGCACAGCCTTGCAGCTACCGCCGCTGCTGAACCACCGCTGCTTCCTCCCGGCACCCTGCCGGTATCCCACGGATTAACTGTTTTTTTCAGGCCGGAATTTTCCGTACTCGAGCCCATTGCGAATTCATCGAGATTGGTTTTGCCGATAATCACGGCATCGGCATCGAGAAGTTTCTGCACCACGGTAGCGTTATAAGGTGCGTGGAAATTTTCGAGAATTTTCGATGCACATGTGGTCGTGCCGAAAATTGTGCACATATTATCTTTTATGGCAACCGGTACTCCAGCTAACTTTCCAACCGATTTACCTGATGCGATTTTCTTATCAACCTCTTTTGCTTTGGCAAGTGCAGTCTCCTCGAAGATACTGATATAAGCCCCGATTTTCGGTTCATACTTTTCAATTCGGGCAAAGACTGTCTTCGCAGCTTCAAAGCTGGAGATTTCCCTGGCTTTAATCCTGTCACGTAACTCTGCTGCGCTTAGATGCTCCATAGCTTTCAACGCTCAGTTTTTCTTTCTGTCACTTATCCTGTGTTCGAGAAACCATTCGTAAAGCTGCGGATTCTCATAAGTCACCGTCCAGCTATCATGCCCAGCTTCCGGATATACCGTTAGCTTAGCGTTACCTCCCACTTTTTTTATTTCCTCAACAATCCTTGCCGAATTCGACAGCGGCACGACCTGGTCTTTTGCACCGTGAAATGCCCATATCGGCAAAGCCTTAAATTTCTCGGCAAAAAGCGGTTCAATTCCACCGCAAATCGGAGCAATAGCTGCGAAACGTTCCGAATATTTGCTCGCCACCGCCCAGGTTCCGAATCCCCCCATACTCAAACCTGTCATATACACACGGTCGGTGTCTATGTCATATTTGCTTTCAATCTCATCGAGCAGTGCAATTATCTCTTCCATTTTCTCAGGCCACCATAAATCCTGCGGACACTGCGGCGAGATAATTACAAACTCGAATTCCCTGCCCTGTTCGATAAGTTTAGGCGGGCCGTGCACCTTTACTTTTTCAAGTTCACTGCCCCGTTCACCTGCTCCATGCAAAAAAATCATCAATGGCCACTTTTGTTCACTCTTTCCGTAATCCTCAGGCAAGTAAAGCAGGTAATCCATCATAATAGTCTCAACCTTTTTCTTCTCAAAATGCTTTGATACCTGTGAACCTGCTTTTTCTTTTGACATAATGTTGTTTTCCCCACAGCCTCCGACCAGCAGCACGAACAAAACAAAAATAAACAAAATTAAATACAGCTTTCGCATATTCATAGCCTTTCGTATCAGCTTGGCACATTATGAATGTGAACTATCATCGAGTATTTTCGGAACTTTAAAAAACTCACCATCCGAATCTGGGGCGTTTTTAAGCGCAGCCTCGGTACCGAGAGAATCCTTAACCTCATCATCCCTGAAAACATTATGAACAGGCAGGCAATGGGCAAGCGGCTCGACATTCTCGGTATCAAGCTCGTTCATCTTCTCGACATACTCAAGAATCGAACCAAGCTGGCCGGTAAACTCCTCGATTTCCTCATCGGAAAGCTGCAACCTTGCCAGCTTCGCCACCTTCTCAACTTCAACTCTGCTTATCTTATCTACCATCGTTTTTTAGCCACAAATTTTCACAAATTAACACAAATATATTTCGCACTCCTGTGAAAACAGGAGTCCAAAAAATCAAATACTTATGTGGATTCCCGCCTTCCGTCTTCGACCTTCGGGCTACGCCGAGACAAGTCGCGGGAATGACAATATACAAAATATTAATTCAAGACTACTTTTTCGTGTCCATTCGTGTTAATTCGTGGCTAAATTATTTTTGAAAAAAGCGAGGCTAATCCAGCCTCGCTTTGAAATCATCTCGTTATGAATCTTCTCTTAGTCTGCTTTCTCGGCGGGCTTATAGTTTCGTTTCGGGGGTTTCTGAACAAGGTCCATCTTAATGGCTTTTGCAGAAGCCTTGACTCTGCAAACCTTGCCGTCAATTACAGCCTTGACCTTCTGGATATTGGGCTTGAATTTCCTTTTGGTTATGCCTGTAATTTTCCTGCCGACCCCGCCGAGGTATTTAGCCTTACCTCGCCTGCATATACTACGCCCCGCCGCTGTCCTTTTTCCCGTAAAATAACAAACTCTCGACATCAGTCTAACTCCATAGTTTTGTGTTAAATGTATATTTCCAGAACCGCCATTAAAACAAGTGAATATACTGAGTTATCAGAAAAAATGCAACCCCAAAAGCCAAAAAAGCGATATTTGTCGATATTTCCTTATCTGCTGTCAATTTTCTTCAAAAAAGACACTTCTGCCTTAGATAAACTGCGGTATCTACCGACACCAAGGCCGCGAATGTCAATTCTGCCGATTTTCGTCCTTTTAAGGCTTTTGACTTTCAGACCAACATTAGCAAGCATTCTGCGAATCTGGCGGTTCAGGCCCTGGCTGATTTTTATCTCAAGAACCAACACATTATGCCCACGTCTCAGTATTTTTACAGAAGATTCTGCCGTTTTGCCCTCAGCAAGCCATATACCCTTTTTCAACTTTTCAACAGCTTCGGTATTTATTTGCCCCTTAACCTCAACCCTGTACGTCTTAGGCAATTTATATTTCGGATGGGTCAGCTTATTGGCAAGGTCATTATCATTTGTCAGAATAATCAAACCGGAAGAATCCACATCCAGTCTGCCGACACAGAATATCCGCTCTTTCGTTGGAATAAGGTCAATTGCTTTTTTCCTGCCCTGCGGGTCGGAGCTGGTACAGATAGCGCCTTTGGGTTTATTAAGGGCATAATATACTCTTGGTGCAAAACGGATTTTCCGCCCCCCCACTTTTATCTCGTCCACGTCAGGGTCAACAAAAGACGGCAGCGTATCGACGACTTTCCCGTTGACGCGAACCTCACCGTCAAGGATAAGCTCTTCGCACCTGCGGCGGGAATCAACACCAGCCGCCGCCAAAACCTTTTGCAATCTCTGCTCTGCCATATTAAAATTATAGCCTAAGGCAAGATATGATAACAACAGTAATATTCGATTTAGACGACACTCTATACAACGAAATCGACTACTGCATGAGCGGTCTTCGGGCGGTCGCGGCTTACCTGCATAAAACCAATCAAAACATCCCAGCCGAACAAATCTACCGGGCACTTTGGAATCAGTTTCAAAAAGGCAATCGGACAGAGATATTTAATGCAGCCCTCGAAGAACTATATATCGATTACGATGAGCAATTCATCAAGGAATTAGTACAGGTATATCGCAACCATAAACCAGATATAAAACTGCCTGAAGAATCACTGCAAATCCTTGAAAAACTCAAATCCCTATACACCCTTGCCCTCCTGTCCGACGGATTCCTGCCCGCCCAGAAATTAAAAGTACAGGTATTGGGCATAGAAAAATATTTCAAAAAAATCATCTACACCGAACAATTTGGCCGCCAATTTTGGAAACCATCCACCAAAGGCTTCGAAAAACTGATTAAAGAGCTGAATATAAAAGCCCAACAAGCCGTTTATGTCTCCGATAATCCAGCCAAGGACTTTATCGCCCCGAACAAACTTGGCATAGTTTCAATCCAGCTAAAAAACACCCTCGGAGTACACAAAAACACCCCACAAATCCCCGAAGCACGACCAAAACACATAATAAACAGACTGAATGAACTTGAGGATTTACTCCAAAAATTGTAAGTCCATTGAGAACGTCATTCCGATTCCCGACTTGTCGGGATCGAGAAATCTGTTTTTCGATTAGTTTTGTAGGGTGGGGCTTGCCCCACCAAATTAAACTTTAAGACGTAGGCGGCTGCCGAGTGGGGAATCGATTAACTCTACAATCCTCAGTCAGGGAAGAATTTAGTCCGGCCATAAATGCCCCACCTGCGTAATCGTCTATAGAGGCCGGAATGCTCCCGAACCGCGCCAACCAGTAGCACGGGCTTCCTCGCCTCGGCGGAGTCCCGATTTATCGGGGCACACGGGCAGCCCGTGATAATTGGTAATTGTTTAGCCTCGCTGCTTTTATCCTTCGTAGCTTTAGCGGAGACGGATGCGGCGAGGGAATATTTAGCCCCCGATTTATCGGGGGGTTATTTAGGAACATTTATCCACGGACCTGCCTGCCTCGGCGTAGTCCCGATTTATCGGGGCACACGGGCAGCCCGTGATAATTGGTAATTGTTTAGCCTCGCTGCTTTTATCCTTCGTAGCTTTAGCGAAGAAGGATGCGGCGAGGGAAATATTTAGCCCCCCGATTTATCGGGGGGTTATTTAGGGGTACAAACTGATAACATAGGTAACAGAATATGCTAAGGACATGGGTAACACCTGGTAATTATAATGGCCTCCGAAAGGAGGCTAAT
>JAFGGH010000080.1 GCA_016930645.1 Sedimentisphaerales bacterium | reverse complement strand
GGGATCGCGAGCAAATCTGATGCCGACAGCCGAAGCCGCAACAGGCATAAAGCGAACACTAAAACTTAAATTGCTCTAATGTTCTGTTTAGCACATCAGAAGTTGCCGGCATAAGATTTATAGCCTGTTTTGTATCTGTAATTGTGGCATAAAATTCCTGTTTTTATGCTTAAAGATTCTTATTTAAAGCAAAAACCGAAAAAATAATAAATTGGCTTGCCAAGCGCAGGCTGGGCTGATATATTCTCTCCGGAGAAAAAGAATTTCGCGTGTGAATATTGAGAGTCTATGAGTACGATACTTGATAAACAACAGATCGAACAAATCATCACGAAGTTAGCCAATGATATTTTTGATGATTCACCAAAAGATGCCGCTCTTGCCACGATAGGTATCCGCAGCAGGGGTGAGCTGCTCGCAAACAGGCTGGCTGACAAGCTTACAGATATTGTCAAAAAAGAAATCCCCTGCGGAACGCTTGATATAACACTTTACCGTGATGACCTGAACTCGGCTTCGCCCGGCCAGCCGCAGGTGCGGACAACCGAGATTGGCTTTGATATAGACGACAAGGTCATAATTCTTGTTGATGATGTTCTGCACACCGGCAGGAGCACGCGAGCGGCAATGGACGCCCTGATAGATTTAGGCAGACCAAAGGCTATCAGGCTTGCTGTACTGGTCGAAAGGAAGGGCAGAGAGCTTCCGATACAGGCCGATTTTGTCGGCTATAAAGCCGATGTGGATGTTGATAAGGTTGTGCAGGTTAATCTGACAGAATGTGACGGCAGGGATGAAGTAACAATCCAGTGAGATTGTACTAAGGTCAACTGCCGGATTGATATAAGAGGCTATTATAATGCTTCGCAAAAAGAGCAAACAGTTTAACTGGCAGCATAAGCATCTTTTGGGTTTGCGTGATTTAAGCGCGGAGGAAATTACATTTATTCTCGATACCGCCGAGGGATTCGAGGAAATCAGCACACGTTCGGTGAAAAAGGCGCCGCCTTTGAGAGGCAAGGTTGTGGTTAATTTGTTCTTCGAGGACAGCACCAGGACGCGCAACAGTTTTACGCTGGCTGCCAACAGGCTCAGCGCCGATGTTATCGAATTTACCCAAAAGACAAGCTCAGTAAGCAAAGGTGAGACTTTGCTCGATACCGCGAAAAACCTCGAAGCAATGGGAATAGATATTGTGGTAATCCGGCACAACGCTGCGGGAGTCCCGAAGCTGTTGAGCAGGAGTATAAACGCCTGTGTTGTTAATGCGGGCGACGGCTATTGTGAGCACCCGACACAGGGGTTGCTTGATGTCTATACCATCCGTAAATTCAAAGGCTCTTTCGATGGGCTTAAAATCGCTATAGTAGGCGACATCGCGCATTCGAGGGTCGCCAGAAGCGACATGTGGGCGATGACAAAACTCGGCGCCGAAGTTATTTTTGTGGCACCGCCGACACTTATACCAGGTAATGTCGATAAGCTGCCGGTTAAAGTCAGCTATTCACTCGATGAAGTTATAGAAAAAGTTGACGTGATAAATATGCTGAGAATTCAGTTCGAGCGGCTTGGCGGCAATCCTTTCCCGTCTGTCCGCGAATATTCGCATTATTTCGGCCTTACAGTCGAGAGAATGAAAAAGGCCAAGCCGGATATTCTCGTGATGCATCCGGGTCCGATTAATCGCGGCCTTGAAATGGAAAGTGAAGTAGCCGACGGCAAGAACAGCGTCATACTTGAACAGGTCAAGAATGGTCTGGCTGTGAGAATGGCTGTGCTGTTTCTGGTAAACCAGGCCGCGGCGCAGCAACAGTGAGTCAGAGATTGAAATGGCAAATGAACTTTTGATAAAAAACGGGCGTGTGATTGACCCAGCCAACGGCGTTGACAAGAAGTGTGATGTACTTATCGTCGATGGCTTCGTAGCAGAAGTAGGGCGGATTGACAAACAGGCTAAAGATATTATTGATGCAACCGGAAAGATTGTAACACCGGGTTTGATTGATATGCACGTGCATTTTCGCGAACCGGGCGATGAAGAGGAAGAAACCATAGCAAGCGGCTCAGCGGCGGCGGTAGCGGCGGGTTTTACCTCGGTTGTCTGTATGCCGAATACCAAACCGCCGATACAAAGTGAAACCGATGTCGAATACATTCATCGAAAAGGCAGACAGGCCAGAAAAACTCATGTTTATACGATGGGTTGTATTACAAAAGACAGCGAGGGAATTGAGCTTGCCGAGATGGGCTTTATGGCTGAAGCCGGTGCGGTCGGCTTTACAGACGACGGCGGGGGGGTTCAGGACCCCGCTGTTATGCTTCGCGCGATGAAATACGTTACAATGTTCGATAAGGTTATCGCACAGCATTGCCAGGATGACTCTTACGGCAAAGACGGCGTTATGAACGCCGGCTATAATTCGACTGTTCTCGGTCTGCCCGGAATTGATATTCTCGCGGAAGAGGCTATGCTCTGGCGGGATATTCAGCTCGTTAAAAAGACGCTTGTCCGTTACCATGCTCAGCATATCTCCACCGCAGGTTCTGTCGAGCTGATTAGACAGGCAAAAAAGATGTCACTGCCGGTTACCTGTGAGGTAACACCGCATCATCTTTTGCTGACGGATGACTGCTGCGCCGATTACGATACGAACTTTAAGGTAAATCCGCCTTTGAGAACCGCTTCTGATGTAGAAGCCCTCAAAGAAGCTATAAAAGAAGGGCTGGTTGATGCTCTTGTTTCCGACCACGCGCCGCATCTCAAGAGTGAAAAGGAACTGGAATTTTTAGCCGCACCTTTCGGAATAGCTTCGCTTGAATGTGCGCTGAGTCTTTATGTAAAGGCTCTTATAGAGCCAAAAGTTATAGACTGGCCGCAGTTAATCAGCCTTATGACGAACAGGCCTGCACAAATTATAAAGATTGATAAAGGAACGTTATCCAAAGGCAAACAGGGCGATGTCACCATAATAAATCCCGATTTTGAATATACTATTGATACTTCGGTTTTTCGTTCAAAGAGCTGTAATTGCCCGTATGATGGGTGGAAGGTCAAAGCACGGGTCGAAAAGACCATCGTAGGCGGTGAAGTCAGATTCGAAATCTGATGCGGTTATATTGTCATCGGGTAAGACCGGGAGAATAAGATGACGTATGTATATTATCGACGGATACAATCTTCTTAAACTGATACAAACGACATCATCTGAGTTTGCGCAAATTTCTGACATCGACTTATGCCGATTTGTAAGCGGATTTCTTAAGATGACAAAACGTGACGGCGTAATTATATTTGACGGCAAATGCCCCGGCGAAGATTCCTGTTATAATGCAGCATCAAGCCTTGAAGTTATTTTTGCAGGCCCCGGCAAAGACGCGGACAGCCTGATTGAACAAAAAATCAGTTCCGATAGTGCGCCCCGAAGACTGCTTGTTGTCAGTAACGACAGAAGAATTCGTAAAGCTGCCAGAGCAAGAAAGGCGGTCTCTGTAAAGAGCGAACAGTTCTGGACAGATTTACAGAAAGCTTTGAAAAAAAGGAAAAGAATGGTCGAACCTGCAGAAAAAAGGCGCGGCCTGGATGAAGGGCAGACAAAACAATGGATGGAATATTTCGGTCTGGAACAGTAATTCCGTTAAAATAGTATGTAATTAAACAAGAAATAATGTAAAGATGTCAAAAGCAGGATTTTAACCGGGAAAAACGGCTAAAAACGTTGAAAATAATTATCTCAGGGGTGTTATGTTAGATATTAACGAAGTCAAACAGGCTGAAGATGCTCTTCGTAGCGGGCGTGATGAACTTGAGGTTAAAATCAAGGAACGTACCTCGGAACTGGAAAAGTTAAATCGAAAAATGATGCAGGAAATAAAGTCCAGAGAAGAGGCACAGGCAAAACTGCTTGTTTACAGGGACCAGCTTAGGTCTCTGGCCTCTGAACTTTCTTTGGCTGAGGAGAGAACCCGCAGGCGCATAGCCAACAATGTCCACGACAATATCGGACAGAACCTTGCGATGGCGAAAATAAAGCTACAGCTTTTGGCTGAGACTACCGGCAGCTCTGAACAGAAAAAGCAGGTTCAGGAGATTGCAAATCTGGTCGCAGATACGATAGAAAGTATTCGTTCATTGACCGTTGAAATCAGTCCGCCTGTTTTGTATGAACTGGGTTTTGAACCTGCCGTTGAGTGGTTGTTGAGACAGGTGCGTAAAAAATACGGCTTAAAGACTGATTTCAGCTCCGACTTTGGAGGAAAGCCTATTGATGAAAATATCAGTGTTTTTCTGTTCCAGGCTGTCAGAGAGCTGCTCAATAATGTAACCATGCATGCTCAGGCCAATATCATTAAAATATCGGCCTGCCGGCTGAAAAACCAGATTCAGGTTACTGTTTCAGATGACGGTAAGGGGTTTAAGCGGAGAAAAATCGGTGCAATTCAGGAAAGTTTGTCAAATTTTGGCTTGTTTAGTATCCGGGAAAGATTAAATTATATAGGAGGTAAACTGGAAATTAATTCCGCTTGCGGCAAAGGTACTGAGGTAATTATAACAGCACCTTTGTCGGTTAATAAGCAAAAATAAAGGAGCAAATCAGGATATGACTATTCGTGTAATGATTGCCGACGACCATAAAATTACAAGGCAGGGTCTTTGTTCGCTGCTTGGGAAAAAAACTGATATAGAAGTAATAGCCGAAGCACAGAATGGACGAAATGCCGTTGAACTGGCGAAAAAGCTTCACCCTGATGTGATTATTATGGATGTAAGTATGCCCGACCTTAACGGTGTAGAAGCGAGCAAGCAGATAATCCAGGATAACAATAATGTAAAAATAATAGCCCTGTCGATGCACTCGGACTCCCTGTTTGTCTCGGAAATGCTCAAAAGCGGCGCGAGCGGATACCTGCTCAAAGACTGTGCATTCGAGGAGCTCGAGCAGGCAATCAGAACAGTGCTTGACGGCAAGGCCTATCTCAGCCCTTCCATATCCGGAGTGGTGGTGGAAGATTATCTTCACCGCCTGTCCAAAACAGGGCTTGATAATGTACAGGTGCTGACCGACAGGGAGCGTGAAGTTCTGCAGCTTCTTGCCGAAGGTAAATCCACAAAACAAATTGCTCTGAAGCTGCACATCAGCGCCAAAACGGTTGAGACTCACAGGCGCCAGATTATGAACAAACTCGATATTCACACCGTTGCCGGACTGACAAAATACGCTATCCGCAAAGGCCTCACCGCCCTGGAGGCATAAAACTTGATTTTACAAAAGGGTAATGGGTCAGTTATGGGTGGGGAATAGCAGTGTCGCGGCCATCTTGGCCGCGTTTTCGCGGGCTGGAAGCCCGCGACACCCCTGT
>JAFGGH010000079.1 GCA_016930645.1 Sedimentisphaerales bacterium | reverse complement strand
TGTAGGCGTATGAACGTTTCAAAGAGCTTGTATCCGGGTCAATTTCACAGAGTATTGTCGGCAATTTGCCGGAAATGTCAATAATATATTTCCGCTTAGTGGTATTGCTGTTTACGACGGACTTTTTCCAGACCCTGTTGCCCATCGGGTCGTATTTCAGCTCTATAGTGTCGCTGCCGATGGTTGCCTTTCTTAGCTTATTTTCCCAGTTCCACTCGAAGGATATGCTGCTCAGGCCGTCAACCAGGTTGCCATTTTTGTCCCAGTCGAGCGAGGTATTTCCGGCCTTGGTCATCTCATCGCTGTCAAAGTTGCCGCCTCCGGCTGTCGTATCGTACTGGTAATCGGTGGGACTATTGTTTACAACTTTTTCTTCGATATTACCATCTAAATAATAGTAATAGTTTGCTGTCCATAATGAGCTGTTTATATTACCGATAATGGCCTCAGTAAGCTGGCTGCGCATATCGTAATCGTAGCTGAGCGTGTGCGTGCGGTCACTATAACCGGGGAATTCTATTGTTTCGGCGCCGGATTTCAGCCTGCCCAGGCCGTCTATTCCGCCTGCGTAGGTGGCGTCGAAATCGTACACAGGCCCGCCGGTAGCGCTGATATAACTGAGATAATTATCGATATCGTAGCCGTAGTCTAAATAGAAATTCGTCCCGCCGAACTCGCCATCCAGCCAGTATTTTAACTGGCTGCGATTGCCGTTGTCATCGTAGGCGAACGAAGCTATATCATGGCCTGTAACGCAGGGGTCGTTTACATCCGTGAGACGGCCTAATAAATCATAGGTGTATTTGACGTTATAAATCACATCACCGTCCGAATCGCTAACGTGTATCATTGTCGGCTGACTATAGGCATCTGAGTAGTTGTAATCAACCGTATATCCTTCGTAATCCTCGAACGACCTGATGTTCTCGGATAGATACCAGTAGTCAAACGTAAATGTGCTGCCCGGTGTGCCCGGCCGGTCCGAATCCCTTCTGTAATCGGTAATCTGTCTGACTTTACCAAATTTGCCGAAAAATCTTTCCGTATATTCGAACTCGGTGTAGTAGCCATACGGCTCAAGCTCGTTGGGGTGCTGTATCTTACTGACCTTGCCGTAGTCATCGTATTCGTAAAGTATGTGCCTAATCTCGTTGTCAGCGTTCCAGACAGTCACCTTGTAGGGGTCTTCATATTCGTCATAATGTATCAATTCGCATTTGCCCGTTGGATACAGGACCTTTTGGATTTTACCGCAAGGAGCGAAAGATATATAAGTTTCCTGGTCTTCGGCATCGGTAATCCGGATATGGTAATAATTGTAATGGTTCGGGTCATTCAGGTCAGGACTATAAGGGCCATACTCAAAGCCTTCATCTGAGTAGTAATATTTGGTTACGGCATTGTTGGAGGCGTCTATCTGCTCGGTAACCGTATCTATTCTACCCCTGTTATCGTAAGTAAACTCCGTATAAGAGAGAACAGAATCGTCATAATCATACGAGTTTACGTCTTTTACTTTATTGTCTTTGTAGTATTCGACCTCTTTTTTGACAACCGCGTTTGCCTTGGTAGCGACGATACTAACATCGCTTGTGCTTGGGTTATATACTGGTTCAGCGGCAAAATATTCCCTTATTTTGCGATTAGCCTGGTCGTAATCCGTGAAGATGACATTTCCGGCAGGGTCGATTACATAGATACGGTTTCCAAGGGCATCGTAGCCGTACTCGACAACCTGATTTACATCACAGGGGTCCTGAACCTTTTTAATCAAACGGTCGAGCTGGTCATAATAGAAGCGGTTCTCTTTTTGTAAGGTTCGCTTATACGCTCCATACGGATACTCATCAATTGAATACCCATCAACACTGTAGACTGCTTCATAGGTTTTATTACCAGAGGCGTCATATCGATACTCCTCGTGCTTGATATGTTCGTAATATGACAGGTAGAAGTTATTCTTCTTTTCATAGCTGTATTTGTGCATTAATCTAAACATCGAATCATAAATATAGTTGATATCTATAAGGTCTCCGGAGGGTAGCTGATCAACCTGTTCATACAGAATTCTTCCATCGGTAGAACGAAAGTATCTGTGCCGACCACAATACTCGAACATAAAATTACGCTCCCAAAGAGGTTCACCATCAAGCCCTATTACATGTATATCTATAATTTGTCCAGCCCTGGGCAAAGTAGTCACCCATGGTTTACTGGTAGCATCTTCGTATTCATATTCAGTCCTGTTCGACCACCAGTCATAACTTGTTTCGTATTCGATATCATCATCATAAAAATCAGGTACAAAATTCGGTCGAGACACGGCATTTACATCTATATAGTGCCTTACCTCTTTAACTCGGCCTCTGAAATCGAGCACATTCATTTTTACCAGTCCCAGGTAATCAGCTTCGAGGATTTTTAGTCCCAAAGCGTCATAGTAATACCTTTTTTGCGGATCGGACTGCGGTATGCCGGCGGGTGCTCCATGCCATTCGTCACTTAAAAATCCATTGTCATCGTACTGATAATAAGTCATAGCTCCTTCGGGGTCGGTTTTTCTTTCGAGCTGGCCGCCCGAATAATATTCGTAAGAAGTTTCAGCCCAGACAGGAGTGCCGCTGTCATCAAGTAAGGTCTTCTCCTGAATAAGATAGTCGCCTCCTGCTCCACCATTCACCAGTGAGCCGCCAGCATTGCCGTAAAGCCACTGCTGCTCGACTTTGCCGCCTGAGGTTATGATAGCCTCATCTTCATCGTGACAGTAGCCCTGATAAGTGGTTTTGCTTATCGGAAAATCATAATTATTGTGATATTCATATTGAGTAAGCACATAATTATTGGCATCAATATAAACTCTTTGTTCAGCCAGATTGCCCCTGTCGTCATACTCCATAGTCGTCTTTCTGCTGTCCCTGTCGTATGTGCCGTCTCCATCATCATCGAATTGCTCAATAATGACCGTAGGTTTATGAGGGAAGTCTTCATTTTTATAACAATATTCAGTATCAACCGCACCACCGCCTCCTGGTTGATGAAGATTATAACCCATACAATACCACAAACTTTTATCATAATCACAAGGGTCAAAATTCACGCTGAATATCTTTGTCTTTTGTTCGAGCAGGGCACCTTCCGGGCTTGTAACAGCTATTTTCTCCCTAAGTAAATCAAGAACCATTTCGTGATTTTCCCACCATAGTTGTGTACCAGGAGAACTATCTGAGGCAATGCGGTTAGCGCGTACACCGGTTGTAGTTATTAAATTACCTTGGTTATCATAGTCATAATTATAGACTTGAAGCATTTCATATTGGGCACTATCACTGAGACCGGTATGCATAACATCTTCTAATTTGTCTATAAGGCTTTTATCTTTATCATACCTAAGAGCAGTCTCAATATGCGGTATACCAGCTCCTGAAGGACCTGGTGTTGGCGCCATACCTATCATGATATATTCGTCGTCCATCCAATGCTCAGCAACTATCTCAGATATGTCTACAAACTCATCTCCATAACTCATATAATAACCCATAACATAGTGGTTACGTACATCGTCGAAAAAATAACGTCCCCAGTCAAAAGTTACTTCTGTCTGGGTTGGAGCATCATCATCGTAAAGTTGGACTCTGCTCAATAAATCGTAAGAATACAGACCCTCGTAGGTGAAAACCAGTTTAGCGGGTGTTCTGTTATTGCTGATTTCAAGGAGTTTGCTTTGGTCTTCGTTCCAGGTATATTCTAAGGCGTTGCCGAACCTGTCTTCTTTTTTGTCAATACCTTTGCATACTGTCCAAAATACGGCCCCTTCACCGGCGGGTAAGGCCCGACCCAATTCATTATCCTCACTATCGAACTCCATTGTCAGACCAACCGTGCTGTAGTACGTATAGGACAAATCAAATACTGCATTGGTATTCGGACTAGTGACCACGCTTTTACGTATTATGTAATCATTTTCGTTATCGAGAGGCTTATAAATTACCCTGCTGTTATCGCAGGGGTCGACACGTCCTTTGAAAATGCGATAGGAATCGGCCTGCTGCAGCCATAATTGGCCTATCCCCATACCTTCACTATCAGCAAGAGGTAGTTCATTGACATCGGTTTCCCAGAAGCTGCCGGTATTTTCTATTATTTTTATATCATTATTATGCTCCCAACCGAAGAACATAGGATAGAGGCGGGTCCGCATCCCGCTGTTATATATCCTCCTGAATTCAAACGGAAACGTGCCCGGCCAGTTGACAGTTATACCCGGAATCTTGTCCTGATATCGATAACATTGCGGTTTTAGTCTGCCGATTACCGGGAACTCCGCCTGGATTTCTTTTTCAATATCGTTTGCATAGACATCTTTTGTTATTACGCCGCAGCCTGAAGTATAAAGCCTGTGCAAATCGTCATAAACCTCGATTCCAAGGAAATAATCGCCATTACAGAACATTGTTGCCTGCCAGAAGCCGAGCCTTTTATATATGTCTTTAACATTATAATGGCTGTCAACGATCATCCAGTTATTGGGCTCGCTGGAATCCAAATCAGAAGGACAGCATTTTATCTTGTATTCACCGAGCTTATCGAACCAGACCTTGCCGTATAACGGACGTCTTCCCCTGATTATATTGCTCCATTTCGGCGTGGGATACAGAATGCAGACATCCTGGTCTTCGCCGTAAACACCTCCCTCATCACTTTCACCTGAAATGGAAATCCGGTTTATCAGAAACCTATCAGTAAAATAAACGTCTCCTGTTTCAAAGCTCAAATCCGTGAACTTCGAGTAGTCCTGGTCGAATTTAATCCCATCTTTAACTAAATCCATTACCACATATTCTTCTAATATATTGTCCCAGTAACTCCAGTAAACATCATAAGTATTACTGTCCCAGTTGATTTGAATTTCAAATTCTATCCAGCAGTTTTCATAGGAATAGTGATTATAGTCGCGAGGGTAGTCAGTGAAAAAATCCCTACATTGTCCGGCAATCGATTCATAATTGACACCTGTATCATAATCTGTCCCCTCATTTAGTACATAAATCTTACCATCATCGGCGAACTTTATCGACGCAACTGTATTACTATCATTCATTATGTTGATATAAGAATTTTCAGCGGGAATGCAGTTGACTCTGAAATGGTTGCAATCCTCGCCTTTATTCCAAAAAGAACGAGAGATACTACTGTTACTGTAAAGCTCAGCTACGTAATATGTATAATACTTGGCCTCTTCATAATAGTAATACTTCGTAGTAATATAAGGAACCCCGCTCGTTGTCCATTTGGCCATTTCCTCAGTAGGATTGCTGTAAAAGTAACCGAGTTTATAATCCTGATAAGTTTCAAAGGATGTAATATAGGGCACATCAATCACACAATATTCATCAGCCCCCTTATCAATCAATCCCCACCAGATTCGGGGGTGGCCTTCAACATCTGTATTCGCAATGGGACGGGGGTAATTAGGGTCTTTAATGACGTTAGTAAGGGGGTCGCCATTATTAATACAGGGAGAATCAACATCAAGATGATACTCTTTGCCTTCAAGCAGACCATATTCATATAAGTCACCGATTTCCTCATCCGACAGCACACGGTCATAGATGCGTACATCATCGATCTTGCCGTCGAAATAGACAGGATCCGCAAGCCAAGTACCTATTATAACATTTTGCGCACTACCCGTGTTAATAGCTCGGCCGTTGCCAGTATAATTAAGAGTTTCCAGGTTGCCATCAACATAAAGTCTAACTTCATCAATAATTGGTGAGCCGTCATCTTCGAGAACTACAGCTACATGGTGCCACTGGCCGTCTACGATATAAGTCGTACCTCTAATCCATCCTCCGTATACTTGTGCACGCAAAAATCCAGCGTTAATCCACATATTCCACGCTTTACCCGGGACAGTACCATCTCCCCATGTCAAAATCATACCTTCTTCATTGTTTGTCTTAATCCAGGCTGTAGTCGTTCTACTGGCTGTGCCTGTAATACCCTTGAAATCATGAAACTCAACATAATCACCATTGCCGTCAAGAGACAGTGCACCACCAATTTTACCAGTTGTCCATGAAGCATCACCTTTGAGGGTCCCATCATAACCATTATCTGATGAGTCAGTTGCATTAGAATCCGAATCATCCAGTTCGCACCAAAGAAGACAAGTGTACCCGAGGTCATGTACGTTAAAACGTGGGTCGACATCATTGTTATCGTTCATATCCGCACCATAACTCGTATCCCAGGGATCACAGGGATCCGGCCCTCCGTAACATCCCTCAATATCACTATAGCTTATCAGAGGCACGCTATCGTTCGTATTATAAATAGAAGGACCGACATTAGCTGTGTTATTCCAGATTATGGCATTCTTTATATTTGGGTCGGAGTTATCATTATACATAGCTCCACCATAAGAGCCTGCTTTGTTCTCTGTAAAAGTGCAATTAATGAAATTAGGATTTGTACTTATGTTGTAAACAGCGCCACCATTTGAGCTTGCCTGGTTATTGATAAATACACAATTCAGGAACGTAGGATAGCAATTTTCATTATAAACAGCTCCGCCGTTTATAGCCTTGTTACTTACAAAGACACAGTTTTTAACAACCAGATTTGAGTCGCTGATATTGCACATACCTCCCCCTTTATCTAATGGTGTAAGATCCGCGTTGCCTCCGATTATATAAAAACCATCGATTAACGCATTACTAGCCCCTTTTACAACAATAAAACTGCTCCCATATCCACCCAAGACAGTTTTGTTTACCTTCAAGTTTCTATCATCCAAACTAATTTCATCCCCCGAGAAACCGCCATAAATCTCAACTCCCTCGACCATCTGGAACGTTTCATAGTCATACATCGTATGATTACCATAGCTGTCCTCAAAAGGAAAATATGTCTCCGCAGCAACCCATATCTGGTGACCATCCTGGGCTACATCAAGGGCGTCCTGAAGATATTTATAAGCATTATCCCAGCTGGTTCCATTGTTTAGACCAGTGGCATCTTTGTCGACATAAAGAATATCAACATCAACAACGTAAACCGTACAAGTATCGGTATCAGAACCACCATCGTCATCTTTTACCTGTAATTTAGCTGTGTAAGTTCCGACACTTTCATATACATGTGTGATCTCTTCATAAGGCGTGGTACAATCATAGCCATCATTCGTCCAATCCCATTTGTATTCCACAATAGAACCATCGGTGTCATACGAACCGCTACCATCAAGTGTCACACTATTACCAAGATGTACATATACCGGCACAGCTTCCAAATCAGCAACTGGAGGATTATTAGAGCAGCAATAAGCTATAGCAGAGATGAACAATAAGACGATAACAATTAGGACTGGGGTATGTGTTTGCGGCTTCATTTCGGCCTCTCCAAATGTATATAAAGTTTTTAGTTTCGCTCCAGCCAGGATTGAGCAGCTTTGGCGGCTTTGCAATCCGGATAATTAGCAATTATTTTCTCGTAGACAGCTTTTATCTTTGGGATTGCTTCTTCTTCAGATATAAGATTATCCTGGGCCATTTGCCTGTAACATCTACCAATCTGAAACTGGACATGCCAGGCAAGATCATAATCAGGAAAATTATTGATAACCTTCTCGAAGCAATCGACTGCTTTTTGATATTGGCCTGTTCTGCGATAGCAGTCGCCGAGGCAATTATAAAATCCTGCATCATCGTCAGGGTTGCTTAATTTAACGTTAGAGTATTTGCTAAGCCTAAGCTCAGCTATCTGTACCGCCTTCTGGAAGAACATTTTTGCCTCTTCTTCATCTTCCTTAGCCTGGCCCATTTCGTAATAGTCTTCGAGCACTCCGAGCAGATAAAACGCAAGGCCTTGCGGGTTATCGCCAAAATTCGCCAGAAGGTAATTCACTTTTTCCTGTGCCTGGGCATCATTACCCAGTCGCACATACGACCGGGCAATTCCCGCTACACAACGCAGTTGAATCTTCTTATCAGGATTCAAGGCTAAAACAGACTCATTCAGCTTTATTGAACGCTCGTAAAAACCGGCCTCGCGGTAATTATAAGCCGTCCAGCTCAGCACTGAAGCATAATCGGGGTCTGCATTATATTTCTGACGCATTACCTCCACATCTGCATCAGCCGCTTCTTGTTGTTTCATTGATATTTCACTTCTGGCCTTGTAATGCTGAAACCACACAGCCCGCGGGTGTTCAGGAAACTTCTCTAATAAAAATTCACTTAGTTCCTTTGCAGCCGCAGGCTGGTTTTTCTCAATCAGCATACTCATCGTTTTTTCTATCTGATTTATATAATCAGGATGCAACTGGGAATTATTCTTCATCTGCTCAACGGCTTCGAGTGCCTTCGCTATATCCTCCTGCTCCAGGTATGCCAGAATAATCGAACGCTGAAACCACACTGCACGCTCGTGTTCGGGAAATTGCTTCTGTAAATCCTGGTACATCTGTAATGCCGTGGCATAGTAACCTCTTTTGAGGAACTCCCAACCGAGTTCATGGAATTGCTTGGGGTATTCAGGCAACGATGAATATTTTTGCTGCAATTCGGAAAGTGCGGCTTTAGCCCGACCTACTTGACCGTTTCGTAGGTGCTCTGTAACAACTTGACGCTGGGCCTTTAAGGCTTCGACATCAGATGCCAGAGCAGCAACTGTGTTAGCTGCTAAAATTATGGTTAGAATGACAAATTTGAAAAGAATTGACTTTGACGTGGAAAGGTTCCTATACATGATTATTTCTCCTGAGGATTTGACTAAATCGAAATGGACGGAAACTGTACATAATCCTCTCATTTTACTGTGCTTTTCCTTTCACGTCACTAAAAAAACTTGGTTTGGTATATCTGAAGTTGGGGGGAATTTTGCTTTACTATTTCAGAGAGGCAAGACAAATCTGCCTTTGGTGGATTTGGATATCCAGTGTAAAATATAGACTTGCTTTCGGCGGGTAAAATTCTTAATTTAGAAGAAAAAGCAGCAAAATCAGCGATTAAAAAAGATTAAGGTAATTGGTATATTTCTATTTCGACGATGCTTAGAGTTCCAGCGGCGTTTGGGTCGGTATCATCAGAGGCAGCCTGGTCTTTTCGGCCTGTAACTTCAACGATGTTGAAAATGTCCCTGTCTTTGTTGATTCCGATAAGCTCAACTATGAGGCTTCGGCCTGTTACCGGAGGGAATGTTACGTTATAATAACCGAGGTTCTGCTCGGTCTGGCCTTTGAAGACTTCCTTATCGTCAACAGTGATTCGGATTGGATAGCTTCTTGTCCGCCAGCGGTCAAGTTTAAGCTCGACCTGGCTGACAGCAGCTGGTTTTTCAAAGTCGTACTTAATCCATCCGGTGATTAGTTTTCCGTCGTTTGACCATTTCGTAGTTTCAATCCCGTCAAAACTCAGGTATGCTTTTTTAGTATCACAGCCTGCGGATACGGCAGCGATATTCATGGGTACGCGAGTAACTTTATATGATGGTGTTTGCGGTGTCGGGCCTCGGTCGAGACGGGATTTGGGGTAAATATCATCAGGCACAAGCGAAAGGCCATCTCCCGATTTGTCGGGATTTACCGGCTTTGATATGATTTCAACGGTGGCGGGTTTAAGGCCTTTGGAACTTGCGGTCAGAGTGATTTTTCCTGCTTGTGTCAGTGAACGTATAATAACACGGTTGACACCGCATTCGACAGGCAGGGATTTTGAGAGGATATAATTATCAGTGCCCTGCGCGATACCGCCTCGCCATTCTGCCGGACCTTTAAGAGTAAAATCAATCATATTCAGTGCGGTCGGGCAGATAGTGCCGTTAGAATCAATTACGGAGACGTCAACCAGTGCTATGTCAGCGCCGTCGGCTTGCAGATCCGCAGTGCCGGTTCGCACGGCTATGTTTACAGCGTGCGGTGGGCCTGCAGTAACTTTTTGGGCATTACAAAGTTTTTGGCCTTCGGTATCATAGCCAACGGCTTTTATTTCGCCAGGCTGAAATTCGATATCTTCAAAGGTAAATAGGAAGCGATAGCTCTGTTTGCCGAAACCTTTGCTTTTACCGTTGATGAATAATTCCACTTTGTCGGCGCTAGAGATGACATAGATGTTTTTCCTGATGCCGGATTTGTAGTTCCAGTGGCCTACGATATGAATCCGCGGCTGTTCGATATCGACCCAGCCGTCCCACATTACCTGATGAGCAAAGAAGGCGTCTTTTGGCAGGCGCATAGCGTCAACTTCTCCGCTTCGCCGGTAGTTTTCATCGCCGCGAAAGTGGGTGTTGGTGTCTGAAAAGATAATATTAGCGCCGCCTGAACTGACCCTTCTGCCGGTGCCGGGCCGCTGGCGCCAATAATCGTACCAGCGGATGACATTTTCAATCGCGTGCGAATCCTGGTTGCGATTGTATGATGGACCATCGGCGTGGAAAGGCGGCGAGAATTCGTCCCAATATTTTCTCAGGCCTTCGTCGCGGGAATATTCTGTGGCCCACATAGGGATGGTATCACTTTTATTTATGTAGAGCATTTCACCGCCGTATTCGGCGACCATGCTGTCGAGCATTTCACGACAGCCTGCTGCTCTTCCGCCGTGAGGGTCGTATTCATCCCTGATTCCCTTCATCTGCCACATATGCTCTTCGCTGATGTTTTCATTCCCGGATTCATAGAAGATAATGCTTGGATTATTGCGGTTATAAATTATAGCGTCGCGCATCAGTTCGAGCCTCTGCTGCCAGCGTCTGCCGGTAGTATCGCCTTCTGAGTCGCCCGCGGGCATCGCCTGCATAAGTCCAACACGGTCGCAGGACTCGACATCCTGTTTCGATGGTGTAACGTGCATCCAGCGGACGAGATTGGCGTTGCTTTCTACCATCAGGTGATTGCTGAAATCGCTCATCCAAGGCGGGACGCAGAGGGCAACGGCAGGCCATTCGTTGCTGGTTCGCTGGGCGTAGCCTTTGACCTGAATAACACGGTCGTTAAGCTTTATCATGCCGTCGGCAAAAGCAGTCTTTCGAAAGCCGGTACGGGTTTTTACAACATCAACCGGTTTGTCGCCGGCGCTTATGATTGTGTAAACATCATAGAGATAGCCATAACCCCAGCTCCAGAAGTTGAGATTGTCAACCTCGGCAGAGGCCGAAACAATTTTAGTTTCGCCGGAAGCAAGGGTATATTTGCCGCCATCGAATTCCTTGATAATCTTGCCGGCCATATCTTTTATGACAACCTGGTAGGTAAATTCTTTTTGTGTGCCGTGTTCGTTTTTGATTTGGGACTCGGCGGCGACCTTTGCTTTCCTGGCTTTGATATCGATATCCTTAGCGTAAATATATACGCCTGTTGTCTGGAGATTTGAATATAGAGGTAAGGTCTGATAGAGCCTGTCGGTTATATGCAGGTAAACATTCTTGACAATACCGCCGTAGTTGGCGTTAAAATTCATATCGTTCCACTGGTATGTCTGACCGGTAGCTTTTTCACGATAACGCCACGAATTATCAATCTTGACAGCGATGATATTCTCACGCGGGGCGAATTTGATATTGTCGGTAATGTCGAATCCGAATGCCATTACGCCGTTTTCGCTTCTGCCGATAAATTTGCCGTTGAGGTAAAATTCGCCGCCCTGGCGGATTCCTTCGAACTCAAGGAATACTTTTCGGCCTTTGTGTTCGGCGGGAACTTTAAAATGCTTGCGATACCACGCAATGCCGGTCGAAAGATTATGGATGTGTTTTTTGAAAGCATCGTCTTCATTGAAGGCGCGGGGAGTAGTAATATTTTCCCATTTAGAATCATCAAAATCAATCCTTTCAGCGCCATTGGGGTCTCCAATGAGAAATTTCCAGCCTGGATTGAAGTTATACTTTATGCGATGGGTGTCCGAAGGCTCGTATGCAGCAGCCAGGGGAAAAATAAAAACACAGAGTACGTAAAAAAATTTTGAAAATCGAGTTATCGTCTTGAACATCAGATATACCTTTCAATCCAGAAAGCCTTTACTTCAAGAGGGCGTTTTGGTTCCTGTTTCAGATAGTTTACTGTCAAAATCTTTTTGTTCAAGTATTGATTTTACGGGTTTCCTCCTTCGGCGGACAAGTAAGGCGGAGAATTTTTTAGTTTACCGGCGAGGGGAATTTTGTTTTACTATCGCCAAAGGCAAACTCGTGCATTGAGGAATTTTTAAGGGAAAATCAGGAGAATTTATGCCGCGAGGCGGTGCACATTTTACGGCAAAAGAGCTTGAAGAGGTTTTGGGCTATTATGATATCGGCAAGATAAAGGAAACTCGGCCTCTCAATGCGGGTAACAGAAACGCTCCGAAGATGATTGTCGAGTCGGAGAGGGGCAAATTTATGCTCAAACGCCGACCGAGTGGTAAAGACGACCTGTACCGTGTGGCGTTTTCGCACTCGGTTCTGATGCAACTTGCGGAAAAGGGATTTCCGGTGTCGGCACTTATCACGACTAAGCAGGATGATAATACCATTTTGCAAATGGACCGTCATATTTATGAATTGTTTCATTTTGTCAGCGGCGAAAGGTATGACGGCAGCGATCAATCAACGATAGATGCGGGCAAGCAGATGGCGAAGTTTCACAAGTATCTGAGGAACTTCAATTACGATTTGCTCAAGCCGTTAAAAGGAAGCTTTCACGATTCGAGTAATGTCCGCGAGCATATCAAAACCATTGGCTCGAAAAAAAGGGCGCCGAGAGGGGCTTTGAAGCATGAATCCAATGAGTTGATGAGGCTTTATGAAACATCGAGCGTGAGGGTCAACGCTCTTGGGTTTGATAAATGGCGCCAGCAGATAGTCCACGGAGACTGGCATCCGGGGAACATGCTTTTTTCAGATGGCAAGATCGCGGCGCTGGTGGATTTTGATTCGGTGAAGATTGCCCCTGCGGTTACGGACTTTGCCAACGGGATGCTGCAATTTTCGATAGTCGGAGGACGGCCCAATCCTGTGGAATGGCCTGACTATCTTGACGAAAATAAGCTGATGAAATTTCTGTATGGCTATAGAGAGGTGATATCGCTTAACGATTGCGAGCTTGGGGCACTGCCGGATTTGATGATAGAGACAATGATAGCCGAGGCGGTTTTGCCGGTTGCGGCGACGGGTTTTTTTGGGAATCTGCACGGCGAGGGCTTTTTGAAAATGATTTGCCGAAAGGTAATGTGGATTGAGAAGAACCACATCGAGCTGGTAAGGGCGATTTTGCGTGCTTAGTTGATGAGTCAATGGGTAGATGTGTTGACGGGAAAATCGTTTATTTACTCATTTACTCATTTACTCATTTACTCATTTACTCATTTACTCATCTACTCATCTACTCATTTACTCATTTACTCATTTACTCATTTACTCATTTAACTGGTGAAATAGCCGGTTTGGGTGTTAAAAAAGGCAATTCTTACAGGTTTTTAAGTCAAAAAGCCGAAAATACTACAAGCACAACAGCGGTAACACTATGGTTTTAAGGCGTAAGTTTGTATGGAAATGAACATAGGCGGCAATCAGTCAGGGACGGCAGAGGCCAGCCATGACTTTTGTATGGACAGTTTTAGCGAGGCTATCGAGCAGCTCCGGCGGAATTCCCAGGTAAAGGTACAAGCGGCACAGAACGAAGAGCAGCTAATCGGCGACTTTGTCCGTGCAAAGACAGAGGCTGAAAGACAGCTTCATCAAACAGCACAATACTACAACGGACTTTTGGAAAAAGTTAAGACAAAGGCACAGACAAAAATCAACGAGCTTGCGAAGCACATCAATTCAATAAGGCAGCAATTGCGGCAGCAGAAAGAAGAATATGAAAAAAAACTCGCCCAGGTAACAGATAACGCCGGTCACGACGCGGCGAGATACGAACAGATTATCACAAAACTGAAAATCGAAACCTCGGAAAAAATCAAACAGGCAAAGGCCGAGGCCATAAAAGACTGTGCATCAAACTCGCAGCAGATGGAAGTTTTAAGGAAACAAAACGCGCAGCTAAAGCAGCAATATGAACAAAATCTAAAGTATCTCAACGAGCAATCAAAACAAAAATTACAACAACAAGCTGAAGAGCTTGCAAAGGTTAAGGCCGAGCTTGAGCGCGAAAAAAAGGGGATATCGCAGAATGTCAGGGCTAAATCACGTGCCGAAGAGCTGAATAACAGGCTTGTCGAACAATGCAGGATGGCAAAGACAGGCGCCGACACAGAAATAGAAGAGCGAACAAAGGACTTTGCTGAGAAAATCGCCCGGCTGAAAAGCGAATCGACGATACAGCTTAAATCATACGCCGACCAGTCTTCAATGCTGAGGATGCAGGCTAAAAGTACAATCGCAAAACTGAAGAAAGATGCTGAGCGGCAACAGGCACAGTACGCTGACGCACTTAACAAAGCAAACGCAACGATAAAGTCGCTCCAAGAAACTATTAACCGTATGAAGACAGTATCTGCCGGCATATTTTAGGCCGCTGAGCCATCAGTAAACCAGTAAACCTACACTCCTTTTGCTTTGACGGCAAAGCACTTTTTCGTTATCTTTATTGCGCTCAAATAATTATTGATTTAAGGCAGAACAGAAATGGACAGCATGTTACAAATTACTCTTGTCTTTATAGTAATCGCAACATTAATCGCTACTTTTGTGCGGCGAATCAAGCGGGATAAGTGCTTGCGGGATTTTTCCCGTTTCTTAGTCAACCTTGACAGAGTCGATGATAAAAGAATTTTCGGGAAGCTTCGTGTGGAAAATACAGGTATTGAATTTCTCTATCAAACCGTTTACGAAGATAAAGATGGTCATGATGAGAGTAGCTACATTCTCTATAAACATGAATTCAGCAAGATACAAACTTTGCTTCGTTTCCACGATGAGCTTGATGAGCAGGACAGAAAGAAACGGCAGAAAGACCTTCAGAAAACCTATCACCCAAACTTTTTACGCAGGCTGAGGAGAAAAACGGCCAATCTATTTAAGACACTCAGAGACTCAGTCGCTGAAGTGGTGAACCTGCTCATTTCACGGGTTAAAAAAACCACGGGCTTCGGAGCAACCATCAACAGTCAGGACAAATACGTTACACAGATGAAGCAGGAATTGATAGGTTCCGCAGGGACATCATACGAGCCGCTCCTGGAAAGGTATATCGGGCATAAGGTTGTGCTTGAAATGGTAAAAGGCGAGACAGTTACGGAATACTGCGGAGTGCTTAAGGAATATACTGCCGATTTCATCGAGCTTATGGATGTGGACTATAAAGACGTTCAACAGGAGCTGCCTAAAAAAGCGGATATAATTGTGCCCCGGCAATACGGCCTGGTCAGACATTTGGGAGAGTGAGATGTTGAAAGATTTGATGGCAAAAAACAGGAGCTACAGGAGATTCGATCAAAACTGTAAAATCAAAAAAGAAACTTTGATGGAATTAGTGGGGCTTGCAAGGTTGAGTCCGTCCGGCGCGAATCTCCAGCCGCTAAAATACTATCTGTCCTGTGATGAAAAAACTAATGCTCTTATATTTGAGCAGCTCGGCTGGGCCGGATATTTGAAGGACTGGCCAGGGTCTGAAGAAGGTGAACGGCCTGGCGCTTATATTGTCATTCTCGGCGATACGAATATCACCAAAAATTTTGGTTGTGATTACGGGATAGCGGCACAGAGTATTCTTCTCGGTGCGGTCGAGAAAGGGCTTGGCGGGTGTATGCTCGCAACAATTAAAAAGAAAGAGTTAGCCCGGTTACTCAATCTTGACAGTAAGTATGAAATCCTTCTTGTTGTTGCTCTCGGCAAACCGAAAGAGAAAGTTGTGATAGAGGATGTCGGCCAGGACGGGAACATCAAATACTGGCGAGATGAGAATAATACTCATCATGTGCCGAAGCGAAAGCTCGAAGATTTGATTGTCAGCTAAAGACAAATGCGACCAGGCAAAGGCACAGATTTCACAATTTTACTGGAAAAAACTTATGCCCGCTTACTACCTTAAATTGGTTCAAAAAGCCGCCAATCGATAATAAATCCTTGCTACAAAGAGACTTACACCTGATACCCCGAAATAATCTCAAGAGATGCTTTTTTTGAATTTTTTTCAATTCTAAAAAGGAAAATAGCCGTATTATGCTATAATGAGAGCACAAAAGGGTGTCCATACAATTAAATATAGTGAGGAGTAGTAATGAGGCAGAAGTCGATCCCCACGCGAAAATTTTCTATTGTTTTTATTTTAATTTTTTCGACCCTGATATCATTCGCCTATACGGCCAATATCAAAGTAAAAACAGGCGGTCAGGGGCCTGTTAATATTTACGCGCCAAATATTTCAATCAGTGCTACAGCCAAAGGTACGGCTGATATACTATGCGCCGATACTCAATATCTCAGTGAACCCGGCCAGCCGCAAATACCCTGGAAGGTAACAACTGTCCTTTTGCCGCCTGATGCGGACATCTCTACGGTTTCTTATGCGGTCAATAATCTTGTTTATAAGCAGGTAGAAGGGACCTTTGATATTGAGCCTTCACCGCTCTACGGAACATGGGACGAAAACGGCAATCCTATCCTTGTCTATCCCGAAGGCCGCACGATAGTAGATGGCAGGGATATCGATATCTATAACGCTGATGAATTCTGGCCTGGCGAGGGAGCCAAAATCTCCCAAAAAGGCCGGCTTCGCAGATGGAAACTGGCCGAAGTAGCAGTGCCGATGGTGAAATACAATCCTGTTACCGGAAAAGTCGAAGAGCTTGTCGATGCGGATGTTGATGTTACTTTCGAGCGTACCACAATAACTGCAAAATCCCAAAACATACTCAGAAGCAAACACAGGAACAAACAAATAGGCCGAGTAAAGAAAATCGCGGCTAACTTCGATACAGCCGCCGCCGAATATGAAAGCCAGACCTTAGATTCTGTAGATACCACTGCCAATGAAAGTATCGATTATTCGGCACCGGCAGGGACCAGCTCAACCGGATATGTAATTATAACTACCGCGGCCATAGAAAGCGCATCGACTAAGCTCGATGATTTCGTAACCCACAAAACAAATCTCGGCTGGGATGTGCAGGTGCTTACCGAAGCGGACTGGGGCGGAGGAACAGGTGCAACCGCATATACTAATCTCCATACCTGGCTGCAAAATAATTACATCACTGAGGACATTCTTTACGTTCTGTTAATAGGCACGCCATACCCAGATACCGGAACGGTACCTATGCGATGGTATGATGATGGTCGAGACGGTGGAGCACCGACCGACTTTTTCTATTCGAGTTTCACCGGCGACGCGTACTGGGAAGTAGTTGTCGGAAGAATACCTTACTACTGGTCGGTTTCCATAATGGATAGTATATTGCAAAAATCGATTGACTATGATAACCAAACAAATATCGCTTGGCGAGAAAAAACCCTTCTGGCAATGGCACGCCTTGCAGCAGATACACCTATGTATTATCTCGGAGAACAAATAAAAAGCTTTATCCTCGAACCGCAATTTCTCGACTCCGACCGCATTTATGAGGAGGATTTCGGAGTTAATCCCGAATACACATATCAACAGGCCCCTACAACCTATATGGCAGACGTCTGGGCGGCCAAGCAATATGGTATGGTTCTTTGGAGCACACATGGTAACCAGACTTCGGCACAATACTTAATTAATACAGGGGATGTACCAAGCCTTAATGATAACTACCCGAGTGTTGTATTCCTTGGTTCCTGTCAGAATGGTTGGCCAGAGAACGCCGATAACCTTGCGTATAAAATTCTCCAGAACGGCGGAATAACAACTGTTGCTGGTTCTCGAAATACTTTCTATACTCCAGGCGATACCGACTACACAACCGGAAGCACCAACGGGCCGTTATGTTACAGGTATGCGGACAGATTAGTTGACTATAATGACACCAGCGGACTGGCCTGGGCAAATGTAAGACAGGGAGACTGCTATTTACCTTGCAGGATGCGATTTAATGTTTACGGCGATCCTTCAATCTCCCTGAAACTTCCTGGTTCACCCATCCCATTGTCACAAAGTCAACCGGCTGCTGCCAGCAGCTACCAATCAGGAAATACCCCACAAAACGGCAATGACGGGACCATATCGACTCGCTGGGCCGCTGCGAACAATAGTTATCCGCAGTGGTGGCGTGTGGATCTGGGGTCCCTTCAAACGATTACGAAAGTACTCATTGCATGGTATGGCAGCACGGACCGTTCGTACAAATACGAGATTCAAATCAGTAATGATGATTCTAATTACACGACGATTGTCGATCAGACCAGTCGTACGGAGACCGGAACCAGCACGGACATCTTTTACGAATCTTCACGTTATGTCCGAGTTAGGGTTACGGGCGTCAGTCCATCCGGTGGCTGGGCCGGTTTCTGGGAGTGCAAAGTGTATGGACCCGGCGATGATACGACCCCTCCTGCAGCGCCGACCGACTTAACTGCTTCTCTCGGTGACGGTACGATCGACCTGGACTGGGATGATAATACCGAACTTGATTTCAACAGCTATAACGTTTACCGCAGGTCCACAACAGAAGGGCTTTATTCACTGATTGCCTCAGGGCTTTTAACCAGCGATTACAATGACAGCAATTTTGCTGATGATACCAAATATTACTACGCAGTAACAGCAGCTGATCATGTTCCAAATGAATCGGATAAATCTTATAAGGCTATAGCATATCATTTCCAGGGTGATTTCAGCTTTGACGGTTTTGTGGATATGTACGACATGGCTTTGCTTGGAGCGGGATGGCAGAGTATTTATGATCTTAACGATCTTGCGGGTCTTGGCAGAGACTGGCTTTCAGACACTTACTTTATCGCGTACTTACCGCTTGACGGTGACGCAAACGATACCACTACATGGAACCAGATTGTAGGCGTTCCTAACGGAAATGTCGGCTGGGATCCTTGCGGTGTTATCAATGGCGCCGTTGAATTATACGGCGCCGACGACAGCGGTTATATCAAATTTCCGGGTTTCTATGGTGTTACAGGTACCGGCAGCAGAACATGCTGTGCCTGTATCAAGACAAACGTAAACTTGTCCCATATTCTAACATGGGGAACATCCGGCTCAGGGAATAGCTGGAAAGTTCAGACAAGCCTTCTCGGGAAACTACAGGTTGATGTAGGAGGCGGAGATATTAAGGGAACCACGAATATTATCAACGACGCGTGGCACCATATCGCAGTAGTGTTAGAGGATGACGGCTCACCAAATGTGAGTGAGGTTAAGCTGTATGTTGACGGTCAGCCGGAGATGCCCAACGGCACATCACAGGCAATCGATACTGCCGCCGGAGGGGATGTCAGGATAGGTTCCTTTTCATCCGACCCGTTGTATTTTAATGGCTTGATAGACGATATACGAATCTATGACAGGGCTTTGAGCCAGAAGGAAATAGAAATTCTGGCTGAATAGTAATATTGAACGATAATAAAAACTAAAGCAAAGATACATCTACGACTATAACAGTATCGGTCTTTGTTTTTTCAGCAGTTCTGCCGAGTATCGCAGTTGCAAGGTTCTCATAAGAAGTCCTTGAACCACCAATCAGGATGGATTCTCCCGGCTTGACGGTGATATTTGTCATAAGCTCGATGAATTCCTTATCGCCTCCGTCATTTAAAAAGCTGGAGAACACAGGGATTATGCGAAGATTTACAAGATTACGGTCGGGTATCTTGACAGCTATAACCTTAAAAGCCCTGCCTGCCTTTTTGAACTGATATTCGACACCTTTATACCATCTGTTCAGGTAATAAAATTGGGGAATTGCAATTTCTTTGCCCATATTGATGTAACCGGTCGAGCCGCTTTGCAGAACCAGAAACATTTCAACCTGCTGTGAAGATTTGACTTTCTCTATCGCCGCCGCCAGTTGTGCTGTCAGACCGCCTCGTGATACTTCCACTTTCAGGCCTGATTCGTTAAAAATATCCGGCCTTCTGTAGATAATGAAATTATCGTCGGCATATTGCCAAAGAGCATCGATTTGGGAAAAGCCCTGTTCTTTAACAGTCAGCATTTTCACTGTAATTTTTATATTGCCGCTTTCCTGTACAGGAACAGGTATATTATCAGGTTCGTTTGTGTCGGCGGTTTCAGGCTGGGTTTGCATCTGAGGTTCCGATTGAGATCTTATTTCCTCAATCTTTTCCGAAACCTCTTCAAATTGAGTATTCTGCCTGTTTTGCTGATTACTTTCGCAACCGGCAACAAGCACAAACGCTATTAGAATGTAATATTTTATCGTTTTCATAGCTGAGCTATATATGGTTTTTCCATTAGATTTTCAAGTTTTTTTCTATTAAGAACCGTAAATTCCAAACTAAAATCGCACTGACGATAGAGCAATTCATGCCTGTAAATTTTGGGTTTGAATTGGCTTTGCCCGCCTGAAGCGGGTGAAAAATGGGTTTGAATTGGGTTCGTATTTCTTTGAAATCGTCGTTTTTGACGCAAAATCGGCGATAATTGGGTTCGTTTTGCATAAAAAGCAACCACCTATGAAGAACTCTAAGTCAAGTAATAAAATTTCCCTTTTCTCAAAAAATATTTG
>JAFGGH010000078.1 GCA_016930645.1 Sedimentisphaerales bacterium | reverse complement strand
TTCTGTAACACTAATGACTTCGGTTATGACCGAATATACGCCGGGTGTTTTTACGCCTGAAGATATTTCCTGGCGTCTGGAGGGAACAGGTTACGAGTTTCCTGATGACGTTGTGATTGGTGCCGGAGAGTATATAATTGTCGCTAAAGACCCAAATATGTACGGTTCAGCGACCTGTGCGGTTTATGGTCCGTATGACGGCAAACTCGACAATGGCGGTGAGGAGATTGAACTTCAGATTCCGGGCGATAAGGAGTACGGCGAAGACCGTTACTGGATACCGATTGAGAAGATAGATTATGATGATGAAGCCCCTTGGCCTACCAGTCCGGATGGCGGCGGTGATTCGCTTGAGCGTATAAATGTGACTACTTACGGGCGTGATTATTCCAACTGGCAGGCAGGTTCGCCAACGCCTGGAAACTGAATATTAAAATTATGATTTTCTGAAAACGGCAACTACGTTTTCCACCTCTACAACGAAAAGTCGGTTGTCGCCCTCGAAGTCAACGGGAATTGCACCTTTGGGATTGAAGAGCACCTTATCATACTGCTTGAGAGGAATCTCCGGCATAGTTTCAATCTCGGCTGAGATAGCCACAACACGGCCTGTGATGGTAGGTATCTCAATATTATCAGGCAGTTGGATGCCACCTTTGGTTTGCTTTTTGTCCTCGTCTTTACGGATAAGTACCCGCTTGCCAATCGGCTCGACGGTTTCAATAACTGTTGGGTCTGGTTTTTTAACATTTTTCATAAGGTAAGGTCAAAAATAAAGTATAACCAATACAATTCATTATATACAAAAATAACGATTTGACAAATAAATACGAACATTTCTCTTCAGCAATAGTCGCCGTACCGGCGACGGCTAAACATTTGATTTTTTCGTTTTCTTCGTTTTTTTTGTTTTTTTACGGCCAAGAAGCTCATCGGCCTGGGCGATTGTTTCAGGCGGCCACTTGCCTTGGCTTTGAAGCTCTTTGAGGTGGTCAAGCTGTTCTATACTGATGATAGTCCGGCATTTTGGGAATCTTCCGCAGCCGAGGAACGGGCCGCGTTTGCTTTTGCGGATAACAAGCTCACCTTGTTTACATTTATGGCACTTGATACCGGTCGGCTGCGGCGGCTCTTTCGGCGGTTTGATATTGCCTTCTTTGTCAAGATTGAGAATCGTTTTGCATTCGGGATAACCGCTGCAGCCGAGGAACTCGCCGAAGCGTCCGCGCTTTAGCAGCATAACCTTGCCGCAGTTGGGGCATTTATGCTCGGTGGTTTGTTCTTCAACCATTTTGCCTTCGCTGTCACAGCGGCTCGCGAATTTGCAAGCCGGATAATCGCTGCAGCTCAGAAACTTACCGCTCTTACCGAATTTATAGACTAACGGCTTGCCGCAATCAGGGCAGGTATATTCACTGGGTGCTGTCTCAGCCTTGGCGTGCTCCATCTGGTTAGTCGCCTTTTCAAGGTTTTCCTTGAACGGGCCGTAAAATTCGTTAAGCACGGCCAGCCAGTCGAGGTGCTGCTCCTCGATTTTATCGAGCTGCTCTTCCATGTGGCGGGTAAAAGCGATATCCATTATGCGGGGGAAATATTCGTTGAGTTTATCTGTAACGACCTCGCCGAGGTCGGTCGCGTAAAATCTTCTTTCCGTCTGTTCGACATAGCCTCTGTCCTGAATCGTGCTGATAATACTGGCGTAAGTGCTGGGTCTGCCGATTCCCTCTTTTTCAAGGGCTTTTACCAGCGATGCTTCGTTATAACGGGCGGGCGGCTTGGTGAAATGCTGCTCGGCTTTTATATCCACGGCGTTCAGCATCTGTCCAACCTTCAGCTCCGGCAACTGTTGCTGTTCAGAGGCGGTCATCCAGACTTTTGTAAAGCCGTCAAACACAAGTGTTCTTCCGGTCGTCCTGAAAATGCCTTTACCTTTCGATGTGTCTGTGCCGACTTCAAGATTGGTAACATCCCACCGCGCAGGCGCCATCTGGCAGGCCGTGAATCTTCTCCATATCAAATCGTATAGTTTATACTGCTCTTCGGAAACCAACGGTTTGATGTCATCCGGCGTCATATCGATATCGGTCGGCCTAATCGCCTCGTGGGCCTGTTGCGCCGATTTACTTGCGGTGTAGTTAATCTCCTTGTCAGGCAGATAGTTTTTCCCGAATTGTCTTTCTATAAAATTTCTCGCCTCATTTAAGGCCTCAAGCGACAGGTGGGTACTGTCTGTACGCATATAAGTAATCAGACCAAGTGACCCCATATCGCCAAGCTCGATACCCTCGTAAAGCTGCTGCGCAACTCTCATAGTGCGCTTAGCGCTAAAACCTAATCGATTGGATGCAGCTTGTTGCAAAGTCGAGGTAATAAACGGCGGCGAAGGCCGGGACTTCGATTCTTTCTTTTCAAGATTGCTGACTGAAAAATGAGCGTCTTTTATTGCGCCGAAAATCCGTCTGGCATCAGTTTCATTATCAGCGTGGAATTTCTCATTGCCGATTTTATACAACTCGGCGTTGAAAGCGCTGTGTTCGGCCAGCCATTGATTCTTCTGTGCGAGAGTCGGTCCCTTGTCGTCCTCGGATTTGGGTTTGATAAAATCGAGCCAGGCCTGATGATAATCTTTTTCCAACTCCGAGCTAAAAACGCCCGGTATCAGCCAATATTCTTTCGGCTCAAACGCGCGGATTTCTCTTTCGCGTTCTACTACTATTTTTACCGCTACCGACTGAACGCGTCCTGCGCTTAGTCCGCGGGCGACCTTTTTCCAGAGCAGCGGCGAAATCTTATATCCGACGATGCGGTCGAGAATGCGTCGGGCCTGCTGGGCCATAACCTTATCATCATCGAGCTTGCCGGGATTATCAAACGCGTTCTGGATTGCTGATTTTGTGATTTCGTTAAAAATTACCCGATATGTTTTTTCTTCGGGTATTCCAAGAATCTGCGCCAAGTGCCAGGCGATAGCTTCTCCTTCGCGGTCAAGGTCGGTTGCGAGATAGAGCTTATCACAATTTTTTGCCGCGTCTTTTAGAGAACTTACTGTGCGTTTTTTGCCGGGCATTATGTCATAAGTAGGCTCGAAGTTGTTTTCGATATCGACATTAATGCCTTTGCTGGGCAGATCGCGCACGTGTCCCATCGAGGCCTTAACATCGTATCCCGGGCCGAGATATTTATTAATTGTCTTGGCCTTGGCAGGCGACTCGACAATCACTAACGATTTTTTATTACTCGTTTTAGCCATAAAAGTATGTTTTCAAAGGTCCTGTGAACTACCTATCGGTCAGTTCACCTCAATAGCTTAAGGTAAGGACAAATAATGGCCTCAGGGAGAAATGTCAAGTGAAATCGAAATTTGTGTTCGATTCTACTACTCTAACAGCTTACTGAGCAAGGGTTTAAGTTTTCTTATCGCATTGCCGCGGTGGGAGATGGAATTTTTTTGTTCCGGACTAATCTGGGCGACTGTTTTATTTAAATCCGGTACGAAAAATATCGGGTCATAGCCGAAACCGCCGGCGCCAATCTCCTTTTCGGCAATAATTCCTTCGATTTTGCCCTCTGTCTCAATGAGAATTTCATCAGGAGCAGCAAGGCACAAGCAGCATCTGAACCTTGCAGTCCGCTCTTCACGAGGGACACCATCGAGCAATTTCAGCACTTTCTCGATATTTTTTTTATCTAACAAATCTCTGCGTTCTCTGCGGTAAGATTCAGCAAATCTCGCGCTTTTGACGCCCGGCTGACCTCCAAGAGCATCTACCTCTAAGCCGGAATCGTCGGCAATTGTCCAAAGATTAGTCTGCTTTGCGTAGCCAAGCGACTTTTTGCGAGCATTCTCGGCAAAGGTATTACCGTCCTCGGCAACTTCCTCAAGCTTGGGAAAATCCGACAGGCTGACCCACTCGATGTCCATATCCAGCATTGCCGATAGTTCAGCTTTCTTCCCCGGATTAGTCGTAGCTATAAGAATCTTTTTCAACATAGTTTTTTCACCACAGAGACACAGAGTAATATAAAAACAAAGGTATTTCTGAAAAATTTGTTCCCTGTCAATTTTAGAAATTACTTCGATCAAACTTTCTTCGGACGTCTTATATTTGCATACAAAATAACGTTTTACGTTCAACTCAAACGATATCCCGACTTATCGGGACGAAACCGAAACCGATTTTACGATTTATTTTACCTCTGATTTCTCTGTGCCTCTGTGGTGAGCAATTTCTTTAATCTATTTTCCTCTCTGTGCCTCTGTGGTGAGCAATTTTCAATACAAAGACACAGGGTAATATAAAAAATAATGTTTACAAAACGAACCTTTTTATACCCTCTCTCAAAACAGCAACGTTGAAATTTATCAAAAGACCCGTAGTAATATTTGCCAGCTTCATATATGTTAAAAGCTGAGCCTCGTGAATCGGCAGAATTTTCTCGACGGATTTTAACTCAACAATTAATCTGTCATCAACCAACAAGTCAATTCGATAGGCACAGTCAATATCTGTGTTTTTATATTTAACCGATAATTCTTTCTGAATTTCATGTCGTATATTATTTTCAGATAATTCAGATGATAAGCATTTTTCATACGCCGATTCCAGAAGGCCCGGCCCAAGATTGCGGTGGACTTCTATGGCACAGCCAATAACTTTTCCTGTTAATTCAGCTTCGTCTTTCATATTCACGCTGACTTTTCTTATCTATATTTTATCTCTGTGCCTCTGTGGTGAGTAATTTCTTCAATCTATTTTCCTCTCTGTGCCTCTGTGGTGAGTAATTTCTTCAATAGCGCACGCTGGAAGTGCAGGCGGTTCTCGGCCTGGTCGAAGATTATCGAATTTTCAGATTCGACGACGCCGTCGCTTATTTCATAGCCGCGGTACGCGGGCAGGCAGTGCATAATTTTCACTCCGGCAGGAGCGTTTTTCAAAAGCTCTTCGTCAATACCAAAACCTTCGAAGTCTTTTATGCGTTTTTGCTTTTCTTCTTCCTGGCCCATACTGACCCAGGTATCGGTATAGATAACCTGAGCATCCTTAACCGCATCAGCGGGATTATTGGTTTGCTCTACCGTATCAGCCTTATAACTGTTGGCTTTATCAATCGATTCGGAGTCAAGCTCATAACCACCAGGCGAGGCAACGACAAGCTTCATATCGAGTTTTGCCGCGACAAAGGCAAGTGATCGCGCAACGTTATTGCCGTCGCCGATATAAGCGATTGTTACACCATCGAGTTTTCCGAGGTGCTCTTGTATAGTAAGCACATCGGCCATAACCTGGCAGGGATGCGACCAGTCGGTCAATGCATTTATAACGGGTATCTCGGCAAACTTTGCAAGCTCAACTACTGTCTGATGCTCAAATGTCCGCGCCATAATCCCGTGGACATAACGGCTCAGTACTCGCGCGATGTCTTTTACCGGCTCGCGTTTACCGATTCCGCCGATATCTTCGGGCTTGACGTAGATACTTGCGCCGCCTAAATCGGTCATCGCAACCTGAAAGCTCATCCGCGTCCGCAGAGACGGCTTTTCAAAAAGCATTGCGAGCGTCTTGCCTTCAAGGCATAAGTCACGTTTGCCTGCTTTATATTTTTTCTTCAGCTTGGTGCTTAAATCTAAAAGCTCTTCAAGCTGCTCTTTCATACACTGGTCTATTGATAGAAAATCTTTCATTGGTTACTTTCCGTTAAAACGCTATCCATTATTTCAATTGCCTTATCAATATGTTCTTCTTTCGCAATCATAGGCGGCATAAACCGAATCACCGTCTCATGTGTACAGTTTATACGCAGGCCTTTTTCCAGACACTTACTTACTATATCGGCGCCCGGCTTTGTCAACTGAACACCAATCATCAGGCCGACTCCGCGAATATGGTCAATAACAGAATGTTTGGTCTTTAGCTCCTCGAGTTTTCGTTTTGTATATTCGCCGAGAGTCTTCGCGTTTTCCAAAAGATTTTCTTCTTCGATTGCTTCGATAACGGCGATAGCCGCAGCGCAGGCAAGGGCGTTTCCGCCGAACGTCGAAGCGTGTTTTCCCGGCACAAGTACCGAGGCGATGTTGCTTTTGGCCATCATAGCGCCGATTGCGACACCGCCGCCGAGGGTCTTAGCCATCGTGATTATATCCGGTTCTACACTGAAATGCTGATAGCCGAACCATTTTCCCGTCCGGCCGATGCCGGTCTGCACCTCATCAAGAATCATTACGGCACCATTCTTGTCGCAAAGCTCACGAATCGCCTGCAGGTATTGGGGCGTTGCGATATTGATGCCGCCTTCTCCCTGAATTGGCTCGACCATCACAGCGGCAACTTCATCGTCAAAAGCTTCTTCGAGCGCTTCAATATTATTGAAAGATACATAAACAAAACCCGGCAGCAGCGGCAGAAAGCCTTCGTGGTATTTAGGCTGGGCGGTAGCTGTTACAGTCGCGAACGTCCGTCCGTGAAAGCTGCCTTCGGCAGTGATGAATTTGTATTTCCCCTTTTCAGTATAAAGACGCGCCAGCTTCATCGCAGCTTCGTTTGCCTCTGCGCCGCTGTTACAGAAAAAGCTCTTTCCGCCGAACGCGCGTTTGCTGAGTAATTCAGCAAGTTTGCCCTGCGGTTCGGAATAGAAGGTATTATCAATATGCAGTAGTTCGGCAGCCTGTTTCTGCACAGCTTCCACTACCTTCGGATGGCAGTGGCCGATGCCCGAAACAGCCCAGCCGGGGAACATATCGAGTATCTTATTGCCGTCGGAGTCGTACATATAGCAGCCGGAGCCTTTGACTATTACTCGGGTCAGCCTGCCGTAATTGGCTATCACATATTTTTTAAATAATTCAATTGTTTGTTGTGTTGTCATAAATTTTAAATCTCCGTTCCACGTTCATCGGTTTCGCGGCTCGTATCGTAAGCCGTCATACGGTTGCGTCTCTTTACGTTT
>JAFGGH010000077.1 GCA_016930645.1 Sedimentisphaerales bacterium | reverse complement strand
TATAATTGAAAATACTTTTAAGACGGCGCATAACGTAATTGTACCGAATCTTCAACAGGGTAAAACGTACCGTTTCAGGGTCGACTGCGTCAATCAAAGCGGCCAGCCCGTTCCGGGCGGAGACGTAACGGCTGCGACTCGGTCTGGGGCGTGTCCGGAAAGGATTGAAACTACAACCTGCAACACGCTTACGATGAGCAATCCGAGCGCGACGGCTGGGTCGGATTATATTGGTTTTTCATGGACAACCAACCAGCTCGCCTCGACTGAAGTAATGTTTTCTCCGTCTCCAGACCTTTCGGTGAATTATATCGCGGCTGTGAAAAAAGTCGGTGATGTGGTAACGCAGGGATGGGTAACACGTGAAGGACCCCGTCAATTCGAGACAAGTCACGGGATAAGACTTGCAGGATTAGAGCCGAGTACAAAATATTATTATAATATGCGTTCATGGACTTTCGAGAATAACAGCGAGACAGGAAATCCGATGGATAAAGTGGGTTACGTAGGCAATATTACAACTTTGCCTGGACTGCCGCCTCCGACGATAAAAATTCGTGTACGTTCCCCATCGGAAGGAAATATATCCGTTCCCGATATGCCTGTACTGATTAAGAAAAACACGGATATCGATTTCGGCATATCAGTCAGTTCCGGCCAAAGCGGAGTCAGCAACGATGTGATACTTGAGCGGGGAACAGGCTATACGTTCGAAGTACAAGGCAACGCCTGCTATGAGGGGGGCTCTACACAGCTTAATGTTTCCGCTAACGCACAGGGAGCTTTGCCGGAGGTCGTGGTCAATGTTAATAAGATACCGCCCCGTCGCGGTTTCGTGGTTGACCGCCAAAATAATGTTATCCCCGGTGCAACGATTTCCGGAAAGAATTCTGCCGGCGCCTCGGTAAGTGTCACTGGTGCTGCGAACAGTTCCTGGATAATTGAAGGGCTAAATCCCGGTTCTTATACATTCACCGTTACCAAAGACGGGTATAAAACAACAACTGCAAATGCCACGGTAAGCCCATGCGGCCGATTTGTAGCGTTGCCGATAACAATGGTACCTCGCGATTACACGCTGAACATTACCATCAAGAATCAGACCAATAAGCCGGTTAAAAACGCAGCGGTTCTTATTAAAGAAGGCAATGCAACAATCGCCACGCTTACTACCGATACACAGGGCAAGGCAACAAAGGCCGGCACTTTTAACGATGACAACGAGCATATTTTTACAGTTACAGTCACTCCTGTAGTAACGGCTACGGAAAATATTTTGCCGACCCAGGATTTTATTTCTATCACCAGCGATTCGACTCGTAATATGACTATTACCTGTCCTGCGGATAAAAAGGCGCCGGCTGCATCTCAGATAAAAATCTCACAGGTCGGCCAGTATGCCTTGCAGGTAAGTTTTAAACTTGACGACGAAAACGGGAAAAGCTGTGTTGAAAGACAGAGTCCGCAAGGTCAGATTTCGACGACGCCATGGAAGGCCGGTATTTATTCGCCGGGAAGCGGGGTGTCCGACCATACGGTACTTGTGCAAAGCTCTTCAATGAAATCCGGCACCTACAAGATTAAAATTAAAACAAAAGACAAATGGAACAACACAGGCGAAAGTGAAGTCAGCGACTTTTTGCTATTCGGCGAAAGTCTTTGGGATTTTAAGGCTGCACAAACAGGTTCAAATGTTACGTTTACGTGGGGAAAATATCCCTATCGTGAGAATTTTGCAAAATATACCATTAAAATCGGCACAGGAGCACCTATTGAGATTGCGGATATAAATACAACTACCTATACGCTTACTAATTATTCTTCTGCCACGGTACGTCAGGCCAATCTTACCGCACTTTCTACCGATAACAGCAACCTTGCACGGCCGGCTATGGTCTCGCTGCAAGCTGTCGCAACCAGCCAGCAAACACAACAAAGTCAAAGCAACACAAACCAAACAGGTCAGGATGCGGCGGAAAAGACTTTGCTTAAATTTATCAGCAAACCATCGAAGGCTTATGTGAATATTGAGATGTCCCTTAAAATGAGAGTGCAGACTGTCAGGGCTCTAAAGCTTGCGGCAGATTGCAATCTGGCATGGGGCGACGGGAAAAAGGAAAAATCTGATACAGAGATTACGCTTAAGCATACTTACCTGCAGCCTGGCAACTATACAATCAGCGCAGCGGCATCTCTAAAAGAAAGCGGAACGTATCCTGAACCCTCGCCTGTAAGCACCAATATCACTGTATCGGTTAAGCCTCCAAATGTTAGTCTGTCCAAAAGCAAGGTTGCAAACACCTCGCGGGAATATAAGTTTACGATAAAGGCAGAGGATGGCTCATATCCTGTCGGCAACTGGACGCTTTCTTTCGGTGATGGGACCAGCGAATCCGGGAAGGGAACTGTTTCCAAGATTATTAATCACGTTTACCAAGCAGATGGAAGCTATAAAGCTGAATTTTCAGTAACCGACACTATCGGCACGGCGGTAAAGAAAACGTCAAATATAACTATTGTACCGAAAAACTAAACTATAAAAGGAGTGTTTATGGAAACAAACGATTTAGGCAAAAGTTCGACAGGTATGCAGGCCAATGTTGCGGCGCTTTTGAGTTATGTTTTGGGATGGATTACCGGGCTTATCTTCTTTCTTATCGAAAAGGAAAATAAATTCGTTCGCTTTCACGCTATGCAGTCAATTGTTGTTTCCGGAGCATTGTTCGTATTCTACATTGTAATAAGCATGTTTATGGGAATCTTAGCCATGATACACCTGGGCATTTTGATTCCTCTTTTTGGTTTACTTAACGGCCTTGTCGGTTTAGCGAGTTTAGTTCTTTGGATATTGCTTATGATCAAGGCGTACCAGGGCGAAAAGTTCAAGTTGCCGATTGCCGGCGATATCGCAGAAAAGGCCGTTGAAAAATAATCAGGTTATTCGCCGATGATTTTAACCAAAAGACGTTTTCGGCGATTGCCATCGAACTCATAATAGAAAATATGTTCCCACGGTCCGAGATGAAGTTTGCCGTTCGTTATTGCAACCACAACTTCACGTCCCATTACCTGCCTTTTCATGTGGGCATCGGCATTGTCCTCGGCTCCATTGTGCATATACTGCGAATGCGGTTTTTCCGGTGCGAGTTTTTCGAGCCAAACCTCGTAATCGTGGTGCAGGCCGGACTCATTATCGTTGATAAATACCGAAGCGGTTATGTGCATAGCGTTGATAAGTACAAGGCCATCCTGAACTCCGCTTGCCTCGACAAGCCTTTCGACTTCTCTATGAATCGAAACAATAGCTCTGCGTCTGGGCACATCCATCCAGATTTCCTTTGTTAATGTTTTCATAAAACCTCCATATTCGGATAATATGGTTATAGCTGGGAAAATACAAGTGATATTGCCTTTTCTGTTTTATTTTTAAGCGGCCTGTAAAATTAAATTTGTTGATACAGCCGCTGTTATATGATAAAAAGTATCTGCATTTTGATCTGAGGGCTAAATAGTGATAAAGAAGGAACAGGCAGCGGTCAAAATTTTGCTGAAGCAGGCAATAATGAGCAGGGTTCTG